>JBKCZS010000177.1:0-7859 GCA_046337925.1 bacterium
GCACCTCGAGGACAAGCTCAAGGGCACGCGGCTCATCATGGACGCGATCAAGAACCACTCGAAGCTCGATCCGGGCCGCGTGCTCATCGACCATGTCGAGGAACACACCGTGCGCCCCGTGCTCGAACGCGGCTTCTGGGCAGGCATGACGCTCTACCCGGACACCAAGTGCACGCCGCAGCGCGCGGTCGACATCTTCGAGATGCACGGCACCGAGCGCCTCTGGATCAACTCGGCCGGCGACTGGGGCAACAGCGATCCGCTCGCCGTGCCGAAGGCGCAGATCGAGATGAAGGCGCGCGGCCACACGCTCGACAGCGTCAAGAAGGTCAGCTTCGACAACCCGCTCAAGTTCCTGTCGCAATCGGGAAGGTTCCGGATCGCATGAAGAAGCGCCCGCTCATCGGCATCACCGCGGATCTCGCCGGCGATTACGCGCGCACCCGCCGCACCTACATCGACATGGTCGCGGCCGCGGGCGGCATTCCCGTCCTGTTGCCGACGATCGCGGCGCTGCGCGAGGAGATGCTCGACCGCGTCGACGGCGTCGTCATCACGGGCGGCGACGACATCGATGTCTCGAAGTTCGGCATCCCGCTGCACCCGAAGGCCGAGTGCATGGCGGCCGAGCGGCAGGAGGCCGAGTTCGCGCTGCTGAAGGCGCTCGACGCGCGTCCCGACAAGGCCGTGCTCGGCATCTGCCTCGGCATGCAGATGATGGGCGTCCACCGCGGAAACCCGCTGATCCAGCATCTCGGCGATGTGCTGCCCGACGCAGACCGCCACCGCAACGACGCGATCCACCCGGTCGAAGCCGAGCGCGGGTCGCTCCTCAAGTCGGGCGCCGTGCGCTCCTGGCACCACCAGGCCATCTCCGAGGCGAAGGGCTTCGACATCATCGCGCGGTCGGACGACGGCGTGATCGAGGGCATCGTCGACCCGAAGCGCCGCTTCTATCTCGGCGTTCAGTGGCATCCCGAGCGGACAGAAGCAACCGAGACCGGCCTCGGCGTCGTACAGACGCTTGTCGAGCATGCACGCTGACGCGTCCCAGCCGTCGAACATCGAGTGTCCGCGCTGTGGGTATCTACTCGAGTCCGCGGTGCGCCGCGCCAAGGAGTTAGGCGGGGAATTAGGCGCGGAATCGGGCCACGACCGCGTCACCTGCTCGGAGTGCGGGCTCGAGTCCGAGGTGCGCCATCTCGAGGAAGGCGCGCCGACCCCGCCGTGGTTCATCGAGTCGGAGAACAGCCATCTCGGCGTCGTGGCGCGCTTCGTCCGCACCACGACGCGCGTCTGGTGGCCCCACGGATTCTGGAAGCGCGTGCGGATGGACGCGCCGTTCGACCTCCGCGCGACGCTGTCGTACATCGGCGGCATCGCGATCTGCTTCCACCTCGCCGCGATCGTGCTTGCGCTCATGGTCGTCGTCTCGACGCGCGTCGTCCCGCCACGGGTCGTTCCCGTGGGCGCTCCCGCTGCGCTCACCGCGGGCAGCACGCAGCCGTCCGCCGTCGTCGCTGCGGATCTCGCGCTCGCCATCCTCAATCCATACTGCCCGGCGTACGGCGGCGACATCCTCGTCGCCGCAGCTCAGGGCGACCCGAACCGCGCGGTCAACCCAGGCACGCTGTGGCGCGCCGTCAAGATCGCCTGCAGGATGACCGTCGTCCGGCACCCCGTCGTCGTGACCGAGGCGCCGCTCGCGCCGGACGCCGCCGGCACCTTCGCGAAGGATCCGCGGTCGGACACCAGGTACCCGACCGCGTCGGCGACCGTGTTCGTCAGCAACCTGCAGATCAACACCCAGCGCGGCCGCGCGTTGATGCTCGCGATCTCGGCCCTCCCGCTCCTCGCGGTGCTGCTCCTTCTCCTGCTGCCCGCGTCGTTCCGGCGCCTGCGCATCCGCCGCACGCACCTTGCGCGCGCGGCGGTGTACGCGCTCGGCTGGAGCCTGTTCGCGCTCGTGTGTCACACCCTCCTCGAGGCGCACACGCTCTTCGGCGTGCGCGCGATGAATCCATCGGGCGTACTGTTCGATTCGGTGAGAGTCGCGCTGGGCTCCATCGCGATACTCGGCACGGGACTCTTCTCGATTCTCTGGCTCCACGCGTTCGTCAAGCACTATCTGCGGCTCCCGCACGCGGCGCTCGTCACGGCACTTCTTCATACCATCGTCATCCTCGCCGGCGCACTCGTCGTCTTCCGACTCGACTTCGCATGAATGCACCTGATCCAACGCCGCAAACCGCGCCCGCCGCAGTCGAATGCCCGCGCTGCGGTCACCTGCTCGGCGTGATGGCGGCCGAGGCGGAACGCCGCGGCGAGACGCACGGAACCTGCAGCGAGTGCGGGCTCGATGTCGAGTGGCGCAAGCTGCGCCTCGCCACGGAGGCGCCGGTCTGGTTCATCGAGTCGCGCTACTCGCCGCGCAACATCGTGCGCCGCGCGTTCGGCACGCTTGTGCGCACCGCGCGGCCGTTCCGATTCTGGAAGTCGATCGACCTTTCGCTCGCGCTGTCGCGCCGCAGGCTGCTCGTCTTCGTGCTCGTGGTGCTGGCGGTGCTGCACTGCTTCGCAGCGACGCAGCGAATCCTCGAACGGGGATGGACACCGTGGGCGGCGGCGCCGGCCGCTTCGGTCTCGGATGCGTGCACCATCGGCCGAGTCGCGCTCGCGGTCGTTGCGCCGCTCTCCAGGTTCGACGGTGCAGGGGTGGTCTACGCAGCGCATCAGGCCACGGGGAAGACCGACGCGCTCGGTCTCGTCTGGGAATCGATCCCGGCTCTGGCCAAGGCCGCGATTCCACTCCAGGATGGAAGGATCACGGTGAAGGTCGTCCAGGTCTCGCCAACCCAGTCGACCATCCATCATGCCTACCCAAACGCACGCGAACTCCTCATGCCCGTGCTCCGATCGTCGAGCGCCGTCGTCGTCCCCGCGACGCTCCTCGCGCCGCTCACGCTCCTGCTCCTCCCGACATCGCTGCGCCGCGCGCGCATCCGCCCGCGCCACTTCATGCGGCTCATGGCCTACACGACGGCCCTCCTGATCCCGATCACGGCGTGCGTGTTCGTCGCTGAGACCCTGCTGCAAGGGCTCCTCAACCCCGCGCGCAGCGAAACACGCTTCCACCTGCACCCGTTCGGCGCGTTCGGCGAGGTGAATCCGGCGTTCTTCCTGCTGCTCCTCGTCCTCACGCTCAACGCGATCTGGCTCACCGCCGCGGCGTCGCGCTACCTGCGGCTCCCGAACGCACGCGGCGTCGGCGTGGCATGCGCGTTGATTCCCATGCTCGTCGCGTGCGTCTTCGCGCTCATCGTGTGACCGCGTGCTCGCGCTTCAAGTGCGCGCGCAGCGCATCGCCGCCGAAGTTGTTCGCCGGGTCGCTCCACACGCAGTGGACATGCGATGCGTCCGCGTTCGTCGAGTCGTACTCGATCGTGAAGCACGGCGTCGCGAGGCGGTAGTAGTGCGGCTTGTCGAGCGCCGTCTCGCCGACGAACGCGAAGGTGAGTTCGCCGGCGTGCTTCGTGCGCCACTCGCGCAGCTGCGCGTCCGCGACGCCTTCCTCGAGCAGGCCTGCATGCACCGCGAGCAGCTTGTCGACGCTCGCCTTCTGCGCATCGCTCATCGACGCGCGTGAAACACCCTTCATCTCCGGCGCCTTCGCATCGGCCCCGACCGCCCACAGCACATCGGCAGGCGTGCCGTCCATGATGCGCGCGGCCTTGCGCTGAGCGTCGTCGAACGACCGCGCGAGTTCAAACGCGACCTCGACCGCGGCGCCAAGCGGACGCTTGCCCTCGTCGTCGCCGCGCGCGATCTGCGCCGGGAAAGACCCCGTGAACATCGGCGTCACCGTCACCGCGTCGCCCACGCACGCCGCGTGCAGCACGAAGTGGTGCCCTTCGATCTCGAACGCCCACGCCGGGCCGGACGGCGCGCCGAAGAAGTGCACCGCGTAGAGGTCGTCGCCGTAGGTCGGCGGCGCTATGCCCGCCGCCTTCTCGTCGGCGCCGTTGATCGCCTCGACCACGCGGATCAAGCGCCACTGCTCGCGGCCGGCCGCGGACAGGAAGGTGTCGACGAGCGCAAGCGTGGCCGCACGCGTGTCCGCGTCCATGTCGCGTAGGAAGAGCCCCGCGCGCCCACCGCGCGCGAAGTACCACTTGGTCCGCTCAGGGTGGCCGAGCGGCCGCAGCGCCTTCGCGCGCTCGGCGTCCGAGAGCGACCGCACGAACGCTTCCGCGGCTGCACGCTGCGCGGCCGCGGCTTTCGGCGGTTCGCCCGCGACGGCCGCAAGTCCGGCCGCACATGTGACGATTCCAAGACCGACGACGAACGCGGTTGCCATGCGCATGGCTCCAATCGTCGCAGGAATCCTGTCACAATGGAAGCGTGACCGCGCCCCGCGCCCAACTCGCCTACTGCACGAATGTCCACCCAGGCGACACGCTCGCGCGGACGAAGTCGATGCTCGAGCAGCACGCCACGCGCGTGCGCGAGCTCTTCACGCAGCGCGGCGAACTTGGCATCGGCCTGTGGCTCTCGGCGCAGGCCGCGCGCGAACTGCTCGCGGAGCAGGACGGCACCGCGCGCCTGCGCGACTGGCTCGCCGAGCGGCACCTCGCGGTGCGCACGCTGAACGGCTTCCCCTACGGCGACTTCCACCATGAGACCGTGAAGACGCGCGTCTACCACCCGCACTGGGCCGATCCGAACCGCTCGCTCTACACGCTCGATCTCGCGAAGATCCTCGTCGCGCTCGTCGCGCCCGGCACGCGCACGGTGTCGATCTCGACCGTTCCGATCGGCTGGCGCAGCGACTTCACCAACGAAGGTTGCGGCGCGAGCGTCGGCCTCGCGACCGCGCAGCTCGAGTGGATCGCCGAGAAGCTCGCCGAACTCGAGGACGCAAGCGGCGTGCGCGTGACCGTCGACCTCGAGCCCGAGCCCGGCTGCCTCCTCGACCGCGCCGAGCACGCCGTGTCGCTCTTCGACCAGTGCTTCAACTCGGACGAAACGCGCCGCCACCTCGGCGTCTGCCACGACATCTGCCACAGCGCCGTGATGTTCGAGGAGCAGGACGAGGCGCTCGCGCTCTACAAGCGGCATCACATCCGCGTCGGCAAGATCCAGGTGAGCGCCGCGCTTTCATGCCACGGCGCGCCGAAGGAACTCAACGAACTCGCGCAGTTCGCCGAGAACCGCTACCTCCACCAGACCTGCGTGCTCGCGGGCTCGGGCGAGGTCCGCTTCTTCAGCGACCTCGACATCGCGCTCGACGCCATGCCCGACGGCTTCTGGCGCACGCACTTCCACGTGCCCGTCCATCTCGACGCGATCGGCCGCCTCGGCACCACCGCGAAGGAGATCCCGAGCGCGCTCGTCATGGCGTCGCACGCCGATCCGCCGTGCTTCGAGGTCGAGACGTACGCCTGGACCGTGCTGCCGCCGCATCTGCGCGAGCGCGATCTCGCCGCGGGCATCGCGAAGGAACTCGCGTGGACGCGCGCAGCGCTGGTCGACGCGGGCTTCGACGTCGACATGGAGAGCGGGCGATGAGCACGCTCCGCGCGTGGCTCGAGATCATGCGCATCTCGAATGCGCCGACGGTGCTTTCGAACGGCATTGCGGGCGGAGTTTTGGGAGCGCTTGCCTTCGATCGCTCGGCCGAGATCGCTGCGCTCGACGTGCGCTGGCTCGCGGTGCTCTCGCCGCTTGCCTGCTACCTCGGCGGCATGGTCCTCAACGACGCCTTCGACGCCGCGATCGACGCACGCGAGCGACCGGCGCGACCGATCCCGAGCGGACGCATCTCGCGCGGCGCCGCCTTTGCAGCCGGCGCGGCGCTGCTCCTCGCGGGGGTCGGCATCGCGGCCGCGACGGGGCCGAGCCCGGCGATCGCCTGCGCGGTGCTGCTGGCGCTTGCGGTCGTCGCCTACAACGCGATCCACGCGCTCACAGCCGCCTCGATCGTGCTGCTCGCCGCGTGCCGCGCGCTGGCGGCGCTCGTTCCCATGTGCGTGTTCGCCGGCGACTGGCAGGCGATCGCGCCGAGCGGCGCGCTGCTGCATCCGGCGTTGCTGGCCGCGTGGACGCTGCTCCTTTCGTTCCTTGCGCGCAGCGAGGCGGTGTCGCCGCCAGCGGGCCTCGCGTCGTGCCCGTCCTGCGGGCACCTCATCAAGCCAGACGCAGCGCGGTGCAGCGAGTGCGGCAAGACGCCGAATCCAGCGATCGCGCAGACGCGCATGACGCGCAACGAGCATCTCGGCCTTGGGCTCTGCGTCGCGACATTTACAAGCATGGGCGCTGCATGCATGGCGCTGCTGCCGCAGCCGTCGGCCAGCATGGCGCGCGCGACGAGCCTGGGCTGCGGCGCGGTCGTGCTCGCGTTCGTGTTCGCACCATTCCTCGCGATTGCGGCAAGACGCGTGCGCGAGAGGCGCCTGGCGATGCCTCGCTACATCGGGATGCTGATCGCGACGCTCGCCGTGATCGACACGATCGCGCTGACAGCGGTCGGCAGCGCGCTCGGCGTCGCGTGCGCCGCGTGCGCGGCGGCCACGCTGCTCTTCCAGCGTCGCATCGCAGGAAGCTGACGCCCGCGCGCGACGCGGGGAAAATCTTCCTGCAAAACATGCAGAGATTCGCGGAGCGCACAACGGCATGGCCATGATGCGGAGGTCGCGCGGCCACGTGCCTTGCGCGGATCCACCCGCTCCCCGGCGCAGCCCGGGGAACACCATGCCGGGCGCAGCCCGGGGAACACCATCTCGGGCGTAGCCCGGGGAACACCATGCCGGGCGCAGCCCGGGGAAAGATCGACCCATGGCGGTACGCATGTTCGCTGGCTTTCTCACATCGCCAGGACGAAGCCTCGTCCTCCTGACAGCCTGCACCGCGCTCGGTGGCGCCGGCTCCACAGCCCTGACCGGATGTCAGTCGCTCTCGCCGATCGTCGATGTCGCGGTGCGCGCCTGCATCCAGCTCATCTCCGAGCTCCTCAATGCGCCCCTCTCGGAACTGCCGCCCGGGTTCGTGCCGTGCAGCGGACCGGTCGAGTGGCGGATCGGCGACTCCGTGATGACCGTCTGCATGTACTGCAGCAAGACCAATCCGGGCACGGTCTACATCCAGTCGGATTGCGAAGGCCCGTACTACCCGATGCGCGTCCGTCCCGCAGAGCCCACGCTCGACGAAGAGGACCGTCTGCCCGGACCCACCAAGCTGAACTGCAAGGACCAGCTGCTGGTGCGAACTCAATCGACCTACGACGCGTGGCGCGAGCGCGTCAGCCTGTCGTTCAAGTCGCCGAATGCGCGGCTCCTGCCGGGAACGGGGCGCTACGACACCATTCAAGTGACGATCGACGGCGCCGCTGTCAAGACAGGCCGCGAGTTCGCCGTCGGTTTCGGCGCGCACATCGAGCTCTCCGGCAGCGTCGACGAGGTCGCGCACTATGCGATGCACGCGGGCGTCGACTCGATCGCATTCGAGGACGACGGCAAGAAATACGACGTCTTCGTGAACCCGGAGATCTCAGCGATGATGGTCTTCTGCAACGGCGTCTGCATCGACAAGCGCTTCTTGTTCACGCCATCGGAGGAGTGATGCGGCGCAGCACCTCGGAGGCGCGTGATGCGCCGACGCACCAGCGACCACCGTGACAGCCACGATGGCCACGATGGCCACGACGGCCTCGATGGCCTCGACCACCACGACGGCGTCGACCACCACGGCGGCCACCGCCAGCGGGCTTCCGCAGCCGTGGCAGAGTCTCGGTCGAAGACGGACGTCCAGGCGATTGGTCGCCCTGCGCGTGGTTCAGGAACCCGCGCAGGGCGGCCCGCGCC
>JBKCZS010000178.1:0-3134 GCA_046337925.1 bacterium
CGATCCAGGCGCACTACCTCAGCGACATCTGCGCCGGCCTCGCGCTCGGCGCGTCGTGCGCGCTCGTCACCTTCGCCGTCTGGCGCCGCTGGTGGCCGGGGAGCGTGCCGGTCGCGGGTGCGGGAAGGTCTTCGCCTGTGAAATGACGGGGACGGGTGCGCGTGTGAGTTGGTTTGCCGAGCGCGGAGCGAAGCAAAGCGCGCGCGGGTTGGCGAGCGGGTCGCAGCATGTGCCGTGTGGCGACACCATCTAGTGATGGCGGCGTCGAGCGCGCCTCGGACTGATCGTCCACCAACTGACGATCGTGCTGGATCTGTACTCGTCGTGCTCAGATCCGCGCGCGACCGACCTCCGCCGTGTGGTGCCGCTGGCGGCAGGCGAGGGTGTCGCGCGCCTGAGCGCTCGCTAGCCGAGTCATGGTGCCGAGGTGAGATCAGATGGAATATTGAGAAAAGTTCTTGACTTGATACTACGGTCGATTACTTTGTCGTCTGTGACAGATGACAGATTGGCGCTCTAGGTGGTCTCGCGCGCCATTCTTGATTGGTGATTTCTGGGGTTTCCGCGAGGCTCGGGCCCGCGCGGCTGTCTCCTGCAATTCTTCATAAGGAGTCACAGATGGAACGATCGGCGTCTCTCTCTCTCTCTCTCTCTCTCTCTCCTCGTGAACGCGTCGGTCGCGGCCTGGGCGCCTCCGCTCTCGCCTCCAACGCAATTCAAGCCCCTACAGCCTGTCGTCGACGACGGCTGGAATGACCTTGATTGCGCCAGTTTCTGGCAGTGGCGTGAGAATCCGGCGCAATGGCCAGACCCGAGCTTTCCCTGCCTCGCACCCGACTGGGAGCATTTAGATCCGTCGGCCACGAATCAATTCACTCTCCAATGCGTAATTCCCGGTTGGCCTCACGACCAAGTGATCCGTTACTGGGCCGCGCAGTGCGACCGGTTCCATCGAACAGTCAAGGGGTGGACGATGCTGACATCCGCCGAGAGGCTAAGGCACAGGTCGAACGATTTTTGCCCTCCGAATTCGTGGACGCCGTGTTGCAACTCCTGTGCTGGCATTGCTCTTCCGCCCCAGCCTTCGATCGGCGCACGGGACGAGTTGCTCATTCGTTTCTTGCCACTTACCAACGCAAAGCCGATCAGAGTCTCGCTGCGGGCCAAGACTCGAATCCTAGTGACGGGGCGACTAGAGGTTTCTAACTGCGACTTTACGAGTGCGACCGCAACGGTGCACGCCAGAGCTGTGTTCAAGCCAGGGATCTGGAGCGCTGAGATCCTCGCGGAAATGGAGCTGGATAATCAAGGTGTACTCGGGGCGACCGTTGATCAGTCGCTCACGAGTCCGGGACCAGTGCTCTCAGACGGATTTGGGGTGTCCTTTGGTGGGGGAGGGAGCTTTGAGATCGGGTTCAGCCGCCAATCGTCAACGCCGCCGGCCGGGTATGTCGCGACACTCAGCCATCCACGCGATATGAACTTCTATGCAAAGTGGTGTGTATCTGCACCGCCTTCGGGCACCATCGCGGAGTTCATCGCTTCGGTGGATCTCGAGGCAGACACGCATGTGACCCAGAACGCCGCATACGAGTCCCGCGCGAACTCGGAGGTCGAGACCATGATCCTGGAGTTTAAGCGTGAGTCGCTGTACGAGGGGGAAGCGCCCTGCGCTTCGTGCACAGGAAGCCAACCGGCGTACGGGCCGGCAGACTTCCCCGGCGGCGGAGGAGCGGGCGAATGACCGATTTTCGTCGAACAGAATCGGTCCTTCAGCTCACTCGGCTTCAGGTTTGGTCGAGTCGCAGCTTCTTGCCGGCGGCGTGTGTCGCAGTTGCTCTCGCAGTGGCGCCGATCGGGCCTTTGACCCATGGGCTTGGACCCGCGCAGGACACCGCGGCGATTGACTCCGCGCTGGCCGCGGATTCGATTCCCGCGTGGCTCGCGCTCGCGCTCGACGAGGCCCGGCCTGCCGATCAGTGCTGGTTCATCGACGCTGATGGCCGCTGGACCCTCGAACAGAAGGGTGAGCCTGTCGCCATCGTCGTCGCGAGGCGCGAGGCGGCGACTCCGGAGCGGAAGGCGCGGATGGTGCTCGGGCCCGTGCTGATGAGCGGCGCGCTGCGGCCTCCGGCAAACGACGCCGCTGCGACGCGAAAGACGGAGCTCATCCGGCAGGTGCTGGGGCTTTCGTTTGCCCAGGCGTCCTTCGCGGCGAACGCTCGGGGCGCAGGTGGTTCCGGTGCCGAGATTGTGCTGGAGCCTGCGTCCGCCGTGCTCGGCGTGCCTGCGCCGCTGTCGTCGGACGCGCTCGACAAGTCGCTCGAGTACGCGAGCTCGGAGCCTTTCATGGCCTTGGATCCGCGCTGCGCGCCGCGCGGCACCGCTGCGCCGACCGACGCGGAGATCGAGCGCTGGCGAGGATCCGCGACCGCTGAGGTGTCGGAGCTTGCAAGTCGCGGTGCAAGGTTGCTTGCGGACGCGCGAGTGCGGGCCAGCACGCCCGCTGCGGAGGCGAATCCGACGGATACCGCAAAGACCTCGGCAGACGCGCAGGCGCAGCAACTTCCGCTGCTCCCGCCGCAGCACCCTCTTGGATTCGTGGCGTGGGCGATGGCGGTCGACGGGCAGCAGGCGCTGAAGCGCGCGAGCGGCGACATCAAGGGCGCCGACGCCGATGTCGCGAACCTACGCCGAGTGCTGCGGATGGCCGGCGCAACGCGGACCGCCGAACTGGTCGCTGAGCGCGTGCCGGTGCAGTCGGAAGGCTTCCAGTCCTGGTCGTGGTCGCCGCAATCACCGCTCGACGCATGGGATCTGGCTGCATCGGTGTCGAAGGGCATCGATGCCCGGCGCAGGCTGATGGAGCGGCTTCGGGAACTGGCGCTCAAGCACGCGGTGCTCGGCGGATTCCCGCAGGAGGGGCTCGACGAGATCGAGATGCGATTCGCGATGCTCGAGTCGAACCTGCCGATCGGCTGGTCGATGCGCGCGAGCGACGAGGCGACGATTTCGGAGCATCTCGAGGCGCGCCTCAACGGAAGCCTCCGGCAGGGAATCGACCGCGTGCAGGCGCGCACGGTGGCCTGGGAGGTGTACGCCGCGGCCTGGAACCTGAGCGATGCGCTGCCGCG
>JBKCZS010000179.1:0-9867 GCA_046337925.1 bacterium
TGCGCCTCACGGAGACCATAGCTCAGTTGGTAGAGCACCGGATTGTGGTTTCGGCTGTCGCGGGTTCGATCCCCGTTGGTCTCCCTTGCCGTGAGCGGCGGCTGCTGCGGCAGCCGCCTTTGGCGTTACGGATGTTTGAGCGGTCGCCGCTGCGGCGGCTCCCTTTGGAGTTACGAGCGTTTGAGCGGCGGCTGCTGCGGTAGCCGTGTTTGGCGGCATGAGCTCTTTGCTGCCTCCGCTACGCTGCGCGCATGCGCTTTCATGCCGTGCAGACCGCTCCTGTCTGGCTCGACGCAGCCGAGAACCGTCGCCGCATCGAATCGATGCTCCGTGCGCTCGCCCCCGCGGCGGGCGACTTCGTCGTGCTTCCCGAGATGTGCGAGACCGGCTGGACCTCCAACGCCGACGCGCTTCGCGTCGTGACCGGCTCGACCGATTGGATCGCCTCGCTTGCACGCACGCACCAAGTGTGGCTGCAGGCGGGATTTGGAGAGCATGCAGGCAACGGCCGCATCGCGAACAGCGTTGCCGTCGCCGATCCATCGGGCGCGATCCGAGCGATCTATCAGAAGAACTTCCTGTTTCCGAGCGAGCGCGACTCCTTCGTGACGGGCGGAAACCTCGCCATCATCGATGTCGGCGTGGCAAAGGTCTGTCCGCTCATCTGTTACGACCTCCGCTTCCCCGAACTCTGGCGGCTCGCAAGCCGCGCCGGGGCCGAGATCTTCACGGTCAGTTCGTCGTGGCCGAGCGTGCGACACGAGCACTGGCGCGCCCTCCTCGTCGCACGCGCGATCGAGAACCAGGCGTATGTGTTCGCGTCGAACCGCTGCGGCACCGACCCAAGCCTCGTCTACGACGGCGGATCGGTCGCCATCGATCCGCTCGGCGTCCGTCTTGAAGAAGCGAACAGCGAGGAGCGCACGGTCACGGCGCCGTTCGATCGCGCGCTCCTCGACGAGTGGCGCTCGAGGTTCGGCGCGCTTCGCGATCGTCGCGACTCGCTTCTCGGATCAATCGAAGTCCGCTCCGTCTGAGAATCGCATCGCGTGGAAAATTCTGTTTTTCACGCTCGCGTTCGGCACGCGTGACGAGTCGCGCTACATTGCCCGCGTCGGATGGAGTCCGACACAGGGTACTGATTGATGAACAACGATCGACATGGAGAGTCGTGCGCGCGGGATGTTGGCGCACGCGTCGACGAATCGGGCTCGAAGCCGCGCGCCGCACGCGCGCGCAACGCCACGCGCGAGCGTCGGAATTCCAACGCGATTCCGTGCGGCATCGAACTCACGCGCGACTGGGACGAGTACCGCCGGCAGCTGCTTCGCGCGTTCTTCCGCGATGCGTCATCGCTCGCCTCGCGATACCGCGTCGGCGGCGAGGATCTCGTCGAGCATGTGCGCGCGCTCTGTGCGCCGCAGCTCGAGCGCGGCAACTACCTGAAGCCGGTCGCGTGCGTTCCCGACCTCACGGTCGCCGCCGCCTGCTGCCTCGGACGCGCAAACGCATGGAACGAGCTCTGGATCTTCGCGGAGCCGTCGATGACGCGCGCCGCGTTCTCGCGGCTGCCTGAGACGCTCGCCCTGACCTGGACGCGCCGCTACTGGTCGCGCCTCGAGCGCGCCTCTCGCGACGGCTCGGCCGGCCTGATCCGATACGACGGCTCGCGCCCCATCCGCCTCTGGCTTGTCGAGAACCTGCTCGGGACCCTCGAGGAAGAGCGCGCCGCGGGCCGGCTTGCCATCCGCCGCGAGCACCTCGGCCGACCGATCCCGCTGCGGCTCGTCGGCGAGCAGCTGGCGTAGACGCAGATCAACGCGAACCAAAAACGAAACAGGCCCGCGCACGCGCGGGCCTGTCTCTTCTCATGCCAACTCCCGGACTTGAACCGGGGACACTCGCATTTTCAATGCGATGCTCTACCAACTGAGCTAAGTTGGCCCTCCGCCCTCTCGGGCAGGTCGGGAAGCGTAGCCGAAGGAACCACGGTGTCAAGCCATGCGGTCTGCGGCCCCGGCCGGGCGCTGCGACCGCGGCTTATGCGACGCCGCGGGGGAACAGTTCCGAGACGAGCGACCCGTCGAGCACGCTCTTGTCCATGCCACGCATGGGGTACTGGTGCGCGAGCAGCCGCGCCAGCGTCTCGTCGTCGGAGATCTCGAACTGGACGGGCAGGCCGAGCACGCGCGTGGCGAACCGCACGGCCCGCGGCAGCAGCCTGCGGCTGGTCGCCGCGACGAGGTAGCCGTCATCGAGCCGAAGCGGCACGATGCCAAACTGCCAAGCCTGCCGCCGGACCACGAGGACCCGCGCGTCGTCCTCGATGCCGCGTGCGGCCTCGAAGCTGGTGGCGCGCAACTGGGTCTGTTCGATCCAGGCGCGTTCGATCGTGTCAGAAGGCACCTCGTAGAGGCGCTCGGCGATGACGCCGAACGGCTCATGGGTTTCGGCTTGCTCCGCAAGCACCGCCTCGACCTGTTCGGTCGTGAGGACCTTCATACGGACGAGCATTTCTCCGATCCGCATTGCTTCGTACTCCTTCGCAAGTGATGTCGACGCACCGCAGTCCAAGCGTTGCCTCACGGGGCGAAGTTGCGCGAAAGCTGCGCACGCGAGGCCGCGCAGACGCTACGACGCGACGCCCGCCGGCCGCGGGAAGGAATCGTGCGGCTTGCGCAGGGGGCTGCGAAACCCGATAAAGCCCGAGAGCCCCCGATTCGACCCCATGGCGCGCCGCCCGAACGAACTCGATGCCCTCCGACCGCTTGTCGCGGATCTTTCCCGCCATGCGGCGCGTTCCGCCTCCGCGTGGCAGGACCTCGCGGAGGCTCGCCTCCTGCGCGGCTTCCGCCGCAGCCTCGACGAAATCGGCGAAGCGATCGCGGACACCGCGCCCTCTCCGGCGACGATGGACTCGATCCGCACCGCGTGCGCCGAGATCATGGTCGCCCAACGCCTGCTCGACGCGGGCTGCACGCTCGAGCGCGAGGCTCCGACGCCATCGGGCAAGCGCGTCGACTTTCTCGCGACGCGCGACGGCACCGCGCTCCATGTGCATGTGAAGCGCGCGCCGCAGCCGACGCTGCGCGACGCCTCGATCGTGGTGCCCCAGGCCTGGCGCTCGCTCGAGACGATCCGCCGCGGCCTTGTCGTCGCGCTGTCGCTCGCGCGCAACCTGCGCGGACGCGCGCTCCAGCATGCGCTCGCCGAGGCGTTTCCCTTCCTCGAGCAGGCCTCGGTCGGAGAGGAACTCTCGATCAAGGACGGCGAGGACCGGACCGTCGCGAGGCTCCGCGTCATCGCGCCGTCGGCCGGAGGCACCGTCGAACTTGTCGCCGACCTGTCCTCGGCGTTCGACAACCATGTGCCGCGCTTCCAGAACACGCTGCGCAAGGCCTTCACGCAGTTCATGCCCCGCGGCGAGAACATCATCGTCGTCTGCGGAAGCTCGGGTGCCGTCGAGGCGTTCGCGACCGCCCTGCTCGGGTCGCACATCGAGCGCTGGGACAAGCGCCCGCGCGTCGGCGAGCTCGTGGCGTACGGCCGCGGCGGCGACGGCTTCTGGTCTGGCGCGATGCGCAACCAGTCGCGGATGGCCGTCTACTGGCCGATGACGAAGGGATCGGGACCGCTGCTCTTCCTGCGTGAAGGCGCCGTGCGCGCGAGCGCGTCGAAGCCCGTGGCGCTGGCGCGCGCGATCTTCGCCTGACCCGCGCAGCCGTCAGAGCGCGTCGGACCCGTCGTCTTCCGGCTCGACAAGATGCGGCGCGCGGCGCTTGCCCGCGCCCCATCCGCCCCGCTTCGGCCGCGGATCCTCGCCATCGACGAGGAACGGCTCGCCCAGCGGAAGCAGCGCCTCGATCTGCCTGTCGCCGATCTCGGCGACCAGCGTCACGGAATCGTCGCCGTACTCCCGCTCCTGGATGGCGCAGCGCTTCTCGATCGCATCGATCAGCCGCGCGCTCGCGATCGGGATCGTCAGCCGACGCACTCGAACGCCGCCCGTCACGAGGCCGAGGATGCGCGTGCGCAGATCCTCGAAGCCCGTCCCGTCGAGCGCGCTGATCGAGATCGCGCCCGGCTCCTTCTCCTGCCACTCCTCGATGGTGCGGAGCGATGCGCGCTCGTCCGGCCGCATGGACGCGATCCGATCGACCTTGTTCAGGAGGAGGTAGCGCGGCTGCGTGTTCGCGCCGATCTCGTCGAGCACCTCGCGCACGGTCTCGAGCTGCATCGGCGCGGTGCGGTCGCTTGCGTCGAGGACGATGAGAAGCGCGTGCGCGTGCACCGCATCCTCGAGGGTCGCGCGGAAGCTCGCGACGAGATGGTGCGGCAGATCGCGGATGAACCCGACGGTGTCGGAGAGGAGCACCGCGTTCGCGCCGCCGATGTTCCAGCGCTCGACGCGCGTCATGAGCGTGGCGAACAGCTTGTCGGCGGCGTAGGCGCCGCCGCGGGTCAGCGCGTTGAAGAGCGTGCTCTTGCCGGCGTTCGTGTAGCCGACGATGCCGACGGTGAAGTGCTCGGCGCGTCGCTCGGCGACCTCGCGGCGCTTGCGGACCTGCACCTCCTCGAGCTCGCGCCTGAGCGCGACGAGCTTGCGCGACACGATGCGGCGGTCGATCTCGAGCTGCTGTTCGCCAGGGCCGCGCGTGCCGACGCCGACCGGCGAACCGCCAGTCACCTGCCCGAGGTGCGACCACATCGCGCGCAGGCGCGGCGCCGTGTACTCGAGCTGCGCGATCTCGACCTGGAGCTGCGCCTCGCGGGTCGTGGCGCGGTTCGCGAAGATGTCGAGGATCAGCTCGCTGCGGTCGATGACCTTGACCTTGACTTCCTTCTCGAGTTCCTGGATCTGCGAGGGCGAAAGCTCGTTGTCGAAGATCACGACGCGTGCGCCGAGCTCCGCGACCATCGCCGCGAGCTCCTCGACCTTGCCCTTGCCGAGGTAGGTCCGGCCCGTGGGCGCCTCGCGGTTCTGCATGAGTTCGCCGACCACGCGCGCGCCGGCGGTTTCCGCCAGCGCCGCGAGTTCGCCGAGCGGATTCTCGTAGTCCATGCGCGAACCGCGGACGCGGACACCCACCAGGATGGCCGTCTCCGCCTGCACTCCGATCGACTCGCGTGGATTCGTGTTCATCGAGGTCTCGTCGCGCGAACGCGCGGGAGGCTCACTGTACGCGCTTCGCGGCCGCCCCGCCGCGCACGACGGGTTCTCCGCGGGCGAGCCGCGAGACGGCCTCCGCGGGAACCGAAAGGTCGTCGCCCGCGTCGCCGAGACGGCGGCGCAGCTGCGCGTATCCGGCGATCATCGCGGCATTGTCGGCGCAGTAGCGCGGCTCGGGCACCACGAGCGCCACGCCGCGCTCCATCGCCCATGCCGAGAGCTCGCGCCGCAGCGTTCGATTCGCGACGACGCCGCCGCCGACGAACACGCCCCGCACCGGATGGGCGTCGGCCGCGCGCGCGAGGCGGTCGACGACCTGCGCGATCGCGGCACGCTGGAAGCTCGCGGCGAGATCGGCCCGCCGCGACGGCGCGAGGTCGTCGACCGAGCGCGCGAAGCTGCTCGATGCACCGCGCCCCTGCGGCACGCCGCGGATCTCGTAGAGGAGCTTCGTCTTCAACCCCGAGAGCGAGAAGTCGAGCGGATTCGCAAGCTGCGGCAACGGGAATCGCAGCGCCTGCGCATCGCCTGTCTCGGCGAGCCGCTCGAGATTCGGTCCGCCCGGATGCGGAAGCCCGAGCATGGCGGCGGCCTTGTCGAGCGCCTCGCCCACCGCGTCGTCGATGGTGCGACCGACGAGCGTGCAGTCGATCGCGCTTGCGATGCGGAAGAGGCTCGTGTGTCCGCCCGAGACGACAAGACCGAGCGCCGGCAGGGATTCCTCCGCCGCCGCGCCGGAATCGTCGTCGCGGCCGCGCAGGAGTCCCGCGAAGAGATGGGCCGCGACATGGTCGATCGCGTAGAACGGCGTGCCGCGCGCCCATGCGAGGCCCTTCGCGGCGCTCGTGCCGACGAGGAGGCTCCCGATCAGCCCGGGCCGCACGCCCGCCGCGATCGCATCGATCTCGGAGAGCGCGATCCCCGCCTCCGACAAGGCCCGCTCGACGACCGGCACGATCCGCTCGAGATGGGCGCGGCTCGCGATCTCCGGAACGACTCCGCCGTACTCGCCGTGGAGCTCATGCTGCGACGCCACGACGCTCGCGCGCACGCGCAGCGCGTCGTCGACCACCGCGGCGGCGGTCTCGTCGCAGGAACTTTCGATGCCGAGGATGCATCCCATCGCCGAACATGGTAGAGAATGCTGCCGACCCGGACGGAGTCGTCCGAACACCCGATGGCCTATCGCCCCCCGTACATCGACGAACGCTCGATCACCATCGAAGGCGCGCACCCCGCGACCCTCGAGGAGAGCGATCTCCTCGCGCAGTGCGAGATCACGACGGGCCGCGTCTCGGGCCCCGGCGGGCAGCATCGGAACCGCGTCGACACCGCCGTGCGCATCCGTCACCTGCCGACCGAGATCGAGGCCACCGCGACCGAACGCCGCAGCCAGGCGCAGAACCGCCATGTCGCGGTCTTCCGGCTTCGGCTCAAGCTCGCGTGCAAGGTGCGCACGATCACCAACCGCGACCGGCACCAGCCGAGCGCGCTATGGGCGCGGCGCCGCCAAGGCGAGAAGATGCCCGTGAATCCCGAGCACGAGGACTACCCCGCGCTGCTCGCAGAGGCGCTCGATGTCGTCGTCGCGCGCCGCTACGACGTGGCGGGCTCGGCCGGACTCCTCGGCATCACCATGAGCCAGCTGACGCGGCTCATCCGCCACGAGCGCCACGCGTTCGCTCGGATCAACGAGGGCCGCGAGGCGATCGGGTTGACGAAACTCAAGAGCTGACCGCCCGTGTCGGCGTCGAAGCCCGCTACCATCGGGCCATGGTGTCCACGCCGCTTGCCGCGCTCAAAGCCCGCGTTCGCGACCTCGTCGCGCAAGAGACGCCGCGCGCCACCGCGCTGCGCCGCGAACTGCATACGCACCCCGAGATCTGCTACGAGGAAGTCCGCACCGCCGCGCGCATCCGCGCCGAGCTCGACGCCGCCGGCATCGGGCATGCCGACGGCCTCGCGGGCGGCACGGGGACGATTGCGTTCCTCGCCGGCGCCAGCACGACGGCGGTCGCACTCCGCACCGACATCGACGGACTGCCGATTGTCGAGGAAGGCGAACCCGAGTGGAAGTCGCGCACCGCGGGTCGCATGCACGCGTGCGGCCACGACGGCCACACCGCAATCCTCGTGGGCGCGGCGCGCGTCCTGAAGCGACTCTCCGAGGAATCCCCGCTGCCGAACGCCGTGCGGTTTCTCTTCCAACCCGCGGAAGAAGGCGGCGCGGGCGGGCGACGCATGGTCGAGGACGGCGCGCTCGACGCGCGTCCCGAAGGCCCCGCGGTGCGCCGGATCTACGGCCTTCACAACTTCCCCGGCGTCGCGCTCGGCGTCCTGCAGACGCGCCGCGGCGCGCTGTTCGCATCGAGCGACCGCTTCGAGATCGAGATCCGCGGCCAGGCTGCGCACGCCGCATGGCCGCACCACGGCCACGATCCGATCGTCGCGGGCAGCGCGATCGTGACCGCGCTGCAGACGATCGTGTCGCGCGAGCTCGACCCGCTCGACGCGGGCGTGGTCAGCGTCACGATCTTCGACTCGGGCACGGCGATGAACCAGATTCCCGCGTCGGCGCGCCTTCAGGGCACCGCGCGCGCGCTGCGCGAGGAAACGCGCACGCACATCGAGCGCCGCATCGGCGAGATCGCGCGCGAGGTCGCCCGCGCCCACCGCTGCGAGGCCGTGGCGCGCTACATCCGCGGCTACCCCGTCACCAGGAACGACGACGCGAGCGTCGCGGAGTTCGAGCGCATCGTGCGCGAGGAGATCGCGTCGCAGCGGCTCGAGCACATGGATGTCCCGGTGATGGGAGGCGAAGACTTCGCCTTCTACGCCGAGAGGATCCCGGCCTGCTTCTACATCCTCGGCATGGATGACGGAAAGTGGCCCTCGGCGCACCTCCACCAGCCGACCTACGACTTCAACGACGCGGCGATCCCCCACGGGATCGAGGCGATGGTGATGCTGGCGCTCGCGGACCGCGGCTGAACGCGGGACGGTCGCCCGATAACCATTCGGGCCGGCTCCGGCAACCGGCGCAAGTGCCCTTGCGGCAACGGCCGCGGAACGCTACATTGCGCGGCTCGACATTTCAAACCGTTCGAACTACCGAACCCCTGTGGCGCGCCAACTCGCTTCAGGGTCCGCAGGACAGAAGGCGGCGTTCGCCAGAAGTCTTGAGTTCGGTGGGAGGTCATCGGAACCATGGCAGCAAAGAAAGTCACAAAGCAGTTCAAGATCATGGCGCCGGGTGGCAAGGCCACTCCCGCCCCGCCGATCGGCCCCGTCCTGGGCGCAAACGGCGTCAACCCCGGACAATTCATCACGAAGTTCAACGACGCGACGCGCGCACTCAACGGCCGCGTGGTCGGTTGCGTCATCACGGTCTACAGCGACCGTTCGTTCGACTTCGAGATCAAGAGCTCGCCCACCTCGGTCCTCATCGCTGCGGCGCTGAAGGTCGAGAAGGGTTCGGGCCGTCCGAACACCGAGAAGATCGGCAAGCTCTCCAAGGCGCAGGTCAAGGCCATCGCCGAAGAGAAGCTCAAGGATCTCAACACCACCAACATCGAAGCCGCGATGCGCGTCGTCGCCGGTACTGCACGCTCGATGGGCGTGACGGTGGAGGGCTAAACCATGCCAGTGATCTCCAAGCGTCGTAAGGCGAACCTCGCCGCCTCCACCAAGCAGACGATGTCGGCCGCCGAGGCCATCGCGTCGCTCCGCAAGTTCAAGACCCCGAAGTTCGACCAGACGGTCAATGTCGTCATGCACCTCGGCATCGATCCGAAGCAGGCCGACCAGATCATCCGTGGCTCGATCTCGCTCCCCCACGGCATCGGAAAGTCGGCTCGCGTCGTCTGCTTCTGTCAGTCGGACAAGGTTGCCGCGGCGAAGGCCGCCGGCGCCGTCGAGGCGGGCGCCGAGGATCTCGTCGCCAAGATCGAAGGCGGCTGGATGGACTTCGATGTCGCGGTCGCGAGCCCCGACATGATGCGCGTCGTGTCGAAGCTCGGCAAGGTGCTCGGCCCGAAGGGCCTCATGCCCTCGCCGAAGGCCGGCACCGTCGCCCCCGATGTCATCGGCGCGGTCAAGGAGTATTCGGCAGGCAAGCAGGAGTACCGCAATGACGACGGCGGCAATGTCCACGGCGTCATCGGCAAGCTCAGCTTCGCCGACCAGAAGCTCGTCGAGAACCTCGAGGCGTTCATCGCCAACATCCAGAAGATCAAGCCGGCCGCAGCGAAGGGCACCTATGTGAAGAAGTGCGTCGTCGCCGCCTGCATGAGCCCTGGCATCCAGATCTCCCTCTAACGCAACTCCGAAAGGAACATCATGAGCAAGCCAGTCAAGAACATGATTGCATCGGAGTACGAGCGCCGCTTTGAGGGCGTCACCGGTGCCGTGGTCGTCGAGATCCGCGGTCTCGATGGCAAGTCCACGACCGATGTGCGCGGAAGCCTCCGCGCCAAGGGCATCAAGGTCACCGTCGTCAAGAACGCGCTTGTGCGCCGCTCGCTCAAGGGCGGTCCGCTCGCGTCGCTCGAGAAGGCCCTCAAGGGTCCCTCGGCGCTCCTCACCGGTGGCGAGAGCGCGGTCATCGTCGCTCGCGAGATCGTGAAGGTCGCCGAGAAGGAGAAGAAGGTCGTGCTCAAGGGCGCGATCTTCGACGGCGAGTACTACGACGGCGAAGC
>JBKCZS010000180.1:0-18956 GCA_046337925.1 bacterium
GCTGGCACCCGTGCG
Source organism: bacterium (assembly GCA_046337925.1). GTDB lineage: Bacteria > Planctomycetota > Phycisphaerae > Phycisphaerales > SM1A02 > QWPT01. Next base: position 16 of record JBKCZS010000180.1, read on the forward strand.
TGTCGTCCCCGGGATGCCGCCTTCGACTCCGACGTCGGGCGTTCAGCAGACTGAAGTCTGCTGGCACCCGGACGGTGCGCAGCAGCAGCGGGAGCGGCCGCAGCCGCGACCGCTCAAATCTAGTACACCTCAAGCATGCACCGGTGCGTCGGCCGCACGCGGCGCTTGATGTCCTCGGTCGTCCACTCGGCGACCGGCTTCGGCGCGAGCTCGTCGGCGATCTTGGTGAAGCCCTTGATGCCGCGGCGCGCGAGCATCTGGAACACGCCGATCTGCATGCCCGCGAGTCCGCACATGTAGACGAGCGTGCGGTCGGAGTGCAGCAGGTCCATGGCGCGCGGCGTGTGCTCGACCTGACGGTCGATGTAGTGGTGCACATACTCGCCCTTGCCGAGGACCTTCTCGCCATCGACGCGGAGTTCCCGCGAGATCACCGGGTGGTAGCGGAAGTTCGGATGCTTCGCGGCGAGGTCGCGCATCAGGTCGTCGTAGAGCAGGTCGGTCGTGTAGGGGGCGCCCATCACGAGTTCGATTCGGCTTTCGCAGCGCTTCCAGCTCGCGGCAGCGGGGGAGCCGGCCGGCGGGCCGACAAGGAGCTCCATGAGGAATCCGCGGAAGGGAGCGATGCCCGTTCCGGTCGCCACGAACAGGTAGTCGTGCTTCGATGGATCCTCGGGAAGCAGGAAACGGCGCCCGTTCGGGCCCGACACCGACACCGCATCGCCCGCGCGGCGGTCGCAGAGCCAGTTCGAGCAGACGCCGAGGAAGAGCGAGTGGTCCGTCGGGTCGTCCTTCTCGCCCTGCGGCTCGCGCTCGGCGATGACCCGCTTCGGGGTCGTCGCGATCACCCGGCCGAAACCGTCCTCGCCCCAGGAGGGGCTCGCCAGCGAGTAGAGGCGGACCTTGTGGGGCTTCCCGAACTTGTCGGTACCTTCGGGAATCACCCCGAAGCTCTGCCCTGCGCGGAAAGTGCCCTCGAGCGCCGTGCCACCGACATCGATCTCGACATGGCGGATGAAGCTGGCGCTCTTGCCCTTCATGCAGAGGCGCGATCCGGCGATCCGGGCGGCGACGGGCGCCGTCGGCATGGCGACATGCATCTTCGCGTCGGGGAGCACGGGCGCGGTCGGATCGGCAACGGCTGCATCTGCGTCGGACATCCCGCGACTGTAGCGCAGGCGGCGCACGCCGACAAAAGCGCGACGCGCACGCTGTTGCGTGCGCGTCGTGGCCATGTCGTCGTGGCCATGTCGTCTGGGCCATGTCGTCGTCGACAGGCGACCGGGTGCGGTCGTCCGCGCATGGCTGAAAGCAGGATGTGGTCGGGTTTGGCGGCCCTCCGTGGGGGGTTCTTCAGTCGAACGCGTTGCTTGCGAGCGGCAGGTCGATCGTCTGCAGCTGCAGGTTGGTCGTGATCTTGAAGTTCGACTGGGTGCGGTGGCGCTCGGCGAAGAAGAACGACAGTTCGTAGTCTCTCCCGTCGACGAGCCCGAGGCGGTTGAGATCCACGACCTGTTCGATCGCGCCGTGGACCCCGCCGAGGTCGATCACCAGCTTGCCGTCGATGAACACCCAGACATCGTCGTCACCTCGGAAGGTGAAGACCTGGTTGCCGGCGGCGTTGTAGGTGAATCGGGTGTGGAGTTCGAAGGTGAAGTGGAAGTTGCGATTCGGGGTCCCTCCTGGGTTTCCGAACAGTTGCCCCTCGATCGGGAAGAACCCGCCGAGCGACTGGTACGCGGGGTCCGTCTGGGAGTCGAACACATAGGCGCCGCTCGGCTGGCGCTTCAGGGTGAGCGAGAGCGGGGTCGAGGCATTGAGGTTGAGGTCATCGTTGAACCAGGTTGAGAAGGTGGCGGCGGAGGTGATGCCGCCGGTTGAAACGCCGGACTTGCTGCCGACGCGGTCGCCGCGGGAGGGGTCGTAGAGCCGCCAGCAGATGTTGCGGCCGCTTGCGTCGCGCCACTGGTTGGTGACCTTGAAGCCGCCGCCCTTGAAGACGGGCTTCTTGTCCTCTCCGAGGATGGGGGAGATGTTGTCGCAGTAGTGCCCGAACCCGCCGGAGGGCTGGAGCTCGAAGTCGGGGTGCCCGCCCGGCTTCGACCGCTCGCGGAAGTCGCGGACGATGCCGGTCAGCACCACTTCGGACGGCGGCTCCCCGTCGGTCGACGCGCCCGACGGCGTCGCGACCGCGAGGGCCGCGAGCGCGACCGGCGCGGCGGTCGCAAACAGAAGGGCGCGGACGGTTGATTGCTGGCGTGGGTTCATTCGCGTTCCAGGAGGCGGTCGTTTCGAGGTCGCCCGTGGATTGGCTGCGGGCGGAAGGAAGGTCGATTCCAACCCGGTGGATGGCAAGATCGAGGCATCGTGGTCGGGGCCGAAACGCGAACCGCGGCGGGTTTATGCCGACTGCTTCACCCGTACGACCGAGCGTCGGCCCGGCCCGGCTCGGGCGAGCACCCCGCGGTCGGTCGGGGACAACCTGACGAGTGCAGAAACTCGCCCCCAACAGCCGATGCACACGACATAATCCGCGCGGTCGGCGACCGCGTTCCGTCACATCATTTGGGCATCAGGCAAGAGGCCGAAGTCGCCCGCAAAGGATTGCTCACGCATGGACTCGTTCCGTATTCAGGGTGGCCGCCGGCTGGCGGGTCGTATCCAGATCGAAGGCTCCAAGAACGCGACGCTGCCGCTGATGGCCGCCGCGCTCTGTACGGACGGCACGCTCACGCTGCGCAATGTCCCGTGCCTCTCCGACATCTCGAACATGACGAAGCTGCTGCGCCAGCTCGGCGTCGAGATCGACGGCGAGTGCGGCACGGTCAAGATGCGCGTCGCCGACCCGAACGCGATCCATGCGAAGTACGAGATCGTCAAGACCATGCGCGCGTCGATCTGCGTGCTCGGCCCGATGCTCGCGCGTCGCCGCCGCGCCCGCGTGTCGATGCCCGGCGGCTGCTCGTTCGGCGAGCGTCCGATCGACCTGCACCTCCGCGGCCTTGAGGCGCTCGGCGCCAAGATCGAGCTCACCGAGGGCGACATCATCGCCACGGCGCCGCAGGGCCTGAAGGGCACGACGATCTTCCTCGGCGGGCCGTTCGGCTCGACCGTGCTCGGCACCGCCAATGTCATGACGGCCGCGACCCTCGCCAAGGGCACCACCATCATCGAGTGCGCGGCGTGCGAGCCCGAGATCGTCGACCTCGCGAACCTGCTCAACAGCATGGGCGCCCGCATCGAGAACATCGGTAGCCCGCGTCTCGTGATCCACGGCGTCGAGAGCCTCGGCTCGACCACGCATACCGTCATCCCCGACCGCATCGTCGCCGGCACCTACGCGGTCGCCGCGGCGGTCACGAACGGCGATGTCATCCTCGAGGAGTTCCCGATCGACTGCATGCTGTCGGTGATCGACCGCTTCAACGAGATCGGCGTGCATGTCGAGGTGATCGAGGGCCACGACAACCCGATGCACGCGACCGTGCGCGTGACGAGCGACCGCACGCTCAAGCCGACCACGATCACCACGCAGCCGCACCCCGGTTTCCCGACCGACCTGCAGGCGCAGTTCATGACGCTTCTCTGCCTCGCGGAGGGCAACTCGATCATCACCGAGAAGATCTACCCCGAGCGCTTCGGCCATGTCGCCGAGCTTTCGCGCATGGGCGCCAAGATCTACCGCCAGGGTCCGACCTGCGTCGTCTCGGGCGGCCATCCGTTCAAGGGTGCGCCCGTCATGGCGAGCGACCTGCGCGCCAGCGCGAGCCTCGTGCTCGCAGGGCTCGCGGCCGAGGGCGTGACCGAGGTGTCGCGCATCTACCACCTCGACCGCGGCTACACGCGCATGGAAGAGCAGCTGAATGTGCTCGGTGCGCGCATCGAGCGCGTGCGCGAGGAGTCGAAGGTTCCGGCCGCGGAAACCTTGTCCTCGAGCGCCTCGAGCGCCTCGAGCGCCTCGAGCGCCTCGACGCCCGAGACCGCGAAGCTCGAGCCGTAATCGCATCGCGTCGCCTGCGTGCTACGCCAGCAATCCGTGCAGCATCACCGCGCTCGCGATCGAGACATTGAGGCTCGGCGGGTCGTCGGCGAGGTCGCGCGCGAGCGCTGTGCCTGCGCGCAGCATCGGGATCTTCACCACCGCGTCCGCGAGGTCGAGCACCGCGCGCGAGACGCCGTCCTGCTCGGCGCCGAACACGACGATCGAGCGCGCGGGCGGCGTGAAATGCGCGAGTTTGACCGCGTCGGGCGTGTCCTCGGCCGCGATGACGGCGTAGCCGTGTGCGCGGCGCAGTTCATCGAGGCACGCGGGCCATTCCGCGGCGGTGGCGCGGCACCACGGGATGTTGAGCGCGCGGCCCATCGAGACACGCAGCGTCTTTCGCAGGAACGGGTCGCTCGCGCGCGGCGAGAGGATCGCGGCGCGCGCCCCGAAGCTGGCGGCGTTGCGGAAGATCGCGCCGACATTGTCGGTCTGCGTGATGCCGTCGAAGGCGACGAGCACCTCGCGTGATTCGTGCGGCGTGCGCGCAAGCCACGCGGCGAGGTCGGCGACCGTGCCGTCCTCATGCCGAACACCGAGGAGAATCGCCCCCGAGTGCATCGTGTAGCCCGTGATCTCGTGCAGCACACGCTCGTCGGCGCACCGGTAGATCGAAAGCGCGGGGAAATGCGCCGTGATGTCGGCGAGCCGCTCGCACGCATCGGGCGTGACGAGGAGCGCGCTCGGCTCGAGCACGGGCGGCATCGGATGCTCGCGCCGCCGCAGCGCGGCCGAAAGGAACCGCCGCACCACGCGCTCGCTCTCGACCGCGTGGAGCCCGAGCGTGCCGCGCAGCTCGCGGTCGCGGATCCCGCGGAAGTGATCGAGCCGCGGGTCGCTTGCGACGACATCGATGGGCGTGGGCGCGGCGTCCATCGGTGTTTCCGCGTCAGCCCGCGCCGCCGACCATCAGCTCGTTCGTCTCGAAGCGCTGGCACGCCGCGAGCAGCTGCTCGATCTGCGCGTGCGGAGGCACCGCGAGCAGACGCCTTCGCAGCGCCGTGATCGTCTTGAGCTCGCGCTCGCTCATCATGAGATGTTCCTTGCGCGTGCCGCTCGCCGCGAGGTTGATCGCGGGGAAGATGCGCTTCTCGGAGATCGAGCGGTCGAGCACCAGTTCCATGTTGCCCGTGCCCTTGAACTCCTCGAAGATCATCTGGTCGGCGCGCGAGCCCGTGTCGACGAGGCAGGTCGCGATGATGGTGAGCGAACCGCCTTCCTCGCACTTGCGCGCGGCGCCGAAGAGCTGCTTCGGCACCTCGAGCGCACGCGAGTCGAGGCCGCCCGACATCGTCTTTCCGGACGACCCGTAGCGGCGGCTGTTGTTGAACGCGCGGCCGAGCCGCGTGAGCGAGTCGAGCAGCACGACGACATCGCGGCCGGCCTCCACGAGGCGCTTCGCGCGTTCGATCGCGAGGATGCCGAGGGAGAGGTGCCGCTCGAGATCCTGGTCGTTCGAACTCGCGAGGACCTGCGCCGGGACATTCCGCTTGAAGTCGGTGACTTCCTCGGGACGCTCGTCGATCAGGAGCGCGATGAGCTCGATGTGCGGGTGGTTGCGCTTGATGCCGTAGGCGATGTTCTGGAGGAGCATCGTTTTTCCGGCCTTCGGTGGCGCGACGATGAGTCCGCGCGTGCCGAAGCCGATCGGGCAGAAGAGGTCGATGAGGCGGCAGGAAGGCGGACAGCCCTTGTATTCAAGGGAAATGCGCGGCGAAGGATCGAGCGCGGTGTACTCGGCGAATGCCTTGCGCTTCGCGTACTCCTCGACCGGAAGCCCCTCGATCGACATGATGCGCTGCACGATCGGACGCGGGCGGCGATTCCCGCCACCACCGCCACGGCGACGCTTCTTGTTGGGCCGACGCAGCTGCGCCTCGGCCACGATGTGCTGCGCGGCGCGCAGCGGGTACTGATCGAGCATCGAGAGCGGCACATACGGGTCGCTCTCGGACTCGATCAGCCCGTCGGCGAACTGGCGGATGCGTCCGTCTGCATTGCCCGGCCACTCGAGCACGCCTTCGCACTCGAAGGGCGGCGGAGGCGGTGGGCCTTGCTGCTGCTGTTGATGCTGATGGCCGTGACGCTGTCCCTGGTGCTGCTGATGCGAACGCTGGCCGTGCTGCTGCCCGCGCTGCGGCATGGCCGCAGCACCTCGATCGCCCCCGTCGCTCCCAACATCGTCGCTCCCAACATCGTCGGCCCCAACATCGTCACCCTCGAAATCGTCACCCTCTTCATCACCGCCATCGCCCTCGTAGTCGTCGCCCTCATCCGAGTTGTCGTCGGACTCCGACTCCGGACCGCGGCGCTGCTGGTTCTGCTGCTGGTTCGGGTGCTGCTGCTGCTGCTGCTGTTGCTGCGCGTTGGGATTGTTCGGATCGAACGGCTGTCCGCCGCCGCCGCCGCGCCTCCTCCTGCGCCGACGGCGCCGGCGCCGACGACGGCCGCCGCCATCGCCGCCTTCGCCTCCGACTTCGCCATCGCCTTGCTGCGGCTGCTGCGAACCCTGCTGATTCTGCTGCGAACCCTGCTCTTGGCCCGACTGCTGCTGCGGCTGCTGTCGCTGCGGGCCATCGCCACGCGGCTGGAAGTCGCGGCGATCTTCCCGCGGTCTGTCTTCGTTTCGGCGCTGCTGCTGCGGAGGCTGCTGCTGCGGTCGCTCGGCAGGCGCTGTCGGGGCCTGCGCGACGGGAGCGGGCTTCGGCGCGACGGGCGGCAGCGGTGGCTTCACCTCGACTACGGGTGCGGCGGCTGGTACGGGTGCCGCGGCGGCGGCCTTCGGAGCCGACTTCTTCACGGGCGCCTTCGCCGCAACCTTGGTGACGGTCTTCTTCGCGGTGACCTTCTTGGCGACGACGGGCTTGGCGACAACAGGCTTGGTGGCAACGGGCTTGGCCGCAGCGGCCTTCACGGCTTTCGCCGCGGAAACCTTCGCCTCCGCAACCTTGCCGACCTTCTTCGGTGCCGCCTTGCTGGCGACAGCCTTCTTGGCCGTCGCCTTCTTCGTCACGGTCTTCTTGGTCGTGGACTTCTTGGTCGTGGTCTTCTTTGCGGCCATCGGATGAACCAACTGGGGGACAGCACGGTTGGACTGCGTCGGGTTCGTTCGACGACGAACGGATCGACTGCCGGGCGCTGTGCGCGGCGGATCGCAGTCAGGATGTGCTTTGCTTGGCGCAGACGGTCTGAACGCGGAAACCACTCGAAGTGCGGCGGCGTCTTCCTCTCGCCGCACTGGCGTCCTGCGTGTCGATCTGCGTCGGGGCGATCGCCCGCGACCAAGGTAGGAAAGCAGGGTTGGCCTGCAATGTCAAGTCGATTGCAGCGCGCGCGCGACGCGTGCGCCAACCCGAGCGTTGTGGATCAGGACCGCGAGATTGGTCGCGAGCGATGCGCCGCCGGTTGCCTTCGCGACCGCCGCCAGCAGGACGGGCGTCACTTCGGGGCCGTGCGCACCGATGCGGGAGCACTCCTCGAGTCCCGCGCGGATCGCCGACTCCATGATCTCTGGCTCAAGCGCGAACCGCGCGAGCGGGGGCACGCAGAGCAGCATGCCGCAATCGCCGCGCATCTCGCGGTGCGCCGCGAAGAGCGCCGCCGCATCGCGCTCGTCGCGCGCTTGCTCGCTCACGCGGAGTTCCGCGGTGCCCGCGCAGAGGAATCGCGGGAAGTACGGCGTTCCAAGCCCCACGAGCGGCACGCCGAGCGTGTCGAGCATCTCGACGGTCGCGGGAAGATCGAGGATCGACTTCGCGCCCGCGGTGACGACGAGCGTCGGCGTGTTGCGGATCGCGTGCAGGTCGGCCGACACATCGGGCCGCTCGGCGAAGCCGCGGTGGACGCCGCCGATGCCGCCGGTCGCGAACACGCGGATCGGCGCGGGTTCGGCGCGCGCGCACGCAAGCAGCGTGCCCGCCACCGTCGTGCCGCCCGATTCGCCGCGCGCGGCCGCGAGCGGGATCTCGCGTGCGCTCAGCTTGCGCGCGTCGCGCATCGCCGCGAGTTCATCGAGTTCCGCCGTCGTGAGGCCGATCACCAGCTCGCCGCGCAGCATGCCCACCGTTGCGGGGATCGCGCCCTCCGCACGCACGGCCGCGGCGAGCGCATGGCCGAGCGCGCGGTTCGCAGCCGCGCCGCCTTCGAACGCGGCGCGCACCGAGGCCGGCGTCTCGGCGTCGACGAGGTACGGCGGCAGCGTCGCGAGCGGCTCGCGCGGAAGACCGTGCGTGACCGCCGCCGTCTCGAGCGCAACCACGGGGCCTCCCGACGCCAGCGCGTCGCGGACCTCGGGTGCGATGCGGATGCCGCGTGCCATCGGCGGGCGTCAACGCCGGTTCGTGCGCGCGCGGCCGCCGAGCCTTCGGCCCGGAAGCGCGGTCGGCACGATGCCGTCGGGGAACATGTTCGGATCGACCGACTGCACCACCGGAACCTCGGGGCCCGCGTTGCGGTTGCGCGAATGCTGCGCGTCCTCGCGTCGCTTCGCCTCGTGCTCGCGCATCGCCGCGACTTCCGCAGGGACCGGGCCCGGCTTGAAGTCGTCGTAGCCGACCGTCGGGATCTCGATGTTGGCGAGCATCTCGATGTTCGTGAGCAGCTCGCCCTGGTCGGGCGCCACGAAGCTCCACGCCACGCCCTCGCGTCCGGCGCGCGCGGTGCGGCCGATGCGGTGGATGTAGACCTCGGGATCCTCGGGCATGTCGTAGTTCACGACATGGGTGATGTCGTCGACATCGAGGCCGCGCGCGGCGAGATCGCTCGCGACGAGCACCGAGAGGTCGCCGCCGCGCAGCTTGCCCATGACCGCGTCGCGCTTCTTCTGATACATGTCGCCGTGCATCGCGTGCGCGTCGATCTTGTTCTTGTTGAGGAACATCGTCACCTCGTCGACCGCGCGCTTGGTGCGGCAGAAGACGACGGTCAGGCCCGGCGCCTCCTTCTTCAGGAGATGGAGCAGCAGGCGCTTCTTGTCCCAGCGCTCGACCGCGAAGTAGCTCTGCTTCACCTGCGCGACCGTGAGGCTCTTCTCGAAGGTGACGATCTTCTCCGGGTCCTTCATGTAGCTCCGCGCGAGCTTCTCGATGTCGGGCGAGATCGTGGCCGACACGAAGATCGTCTGCGGAACCTTCTTGAGCTTGCCAAGGATCTTGCGGATGTCGTCGCGGAAGCCGATGTCGAGCATCCGGTCGACTTCGTCGAGGATCGCGAAGCGGAAGTCGCCGAAGGGGAGGATGCCGCGCTCGGCGAGGTCCATCACGCGGCCGGGCGTGCCGACCACGATCGGCGGGCCCTTCGCGAGGAGCGGCTGCTGCTTGGTGATCGGCTGGCCGCCGTAGACGGCGACGGTCTGGACCTTGGCGAAGGCGCCGAGCTCCTGGAGCTCCTTCGCGACCTGGATCGCGAGTTCACGAGTCGGCACGAGGACGAGTGCGGAGAACGCCGCGGTCGGGTCGAGCTTCTGGAGAAGCGGGAGGCCGAAGGCGGCGGTCTTGCCCGTGCCCGTCTTCGCCTGTCCGAGGACATCCTTGCCCGAGAGCGCCACCGGGATCAGCGCCGCCTGGATCCGCGTCGGGTGCTTGAACCCGCGCTTGGTGAGGCCTTCGAGGACGGCGGGCTTGAGCCCGAGGTCGGCGAAGGTCTTGTCGATGACGAAGGTTTCGGGGGAGTGGGTCCGGAGGGAGGGGGTCCCTTGGGACTCCGAGGAGGTGGTGGTGTCGTTTGAGGATTGGTCCATGAACGCTTTCTGTCCGGTCGCGGGTCGTTTCCGCGGTGCTCGTTGTGATCGTTGATGGTAGAGGGTTTGCGAAGTCGATACAAATACGCCGTGGGACGATCCCGCCAGGAGGGCAGGAACGCGTCCCGTGGCAGGAAACGGGTCGATTGCCATGCGATCGACCCACGGACCCCGTTGGACCGAGGCCTGTCGGATGGTTCCGAGGCGCCGCGCGCACCGCGCTCGCCCGGAGGGAGGCACGACGCCATGCAGGATACGAGCACGATCGACATCGACCTCGCAGCGATCGACCACAACATGTCGGTGATCCGGCGCGTGGTGGGCGACCGCTGCGCGCTGTGCCCGATCGTGAAGGCGGATGCCTACGGCCTCGGCGTGTCGCGCGTCGCGCGCCGCCTCGTCGCCGCAGGCGCCGAGATGCTCGCGGTCTACTCGCTGCGGCAGGCGATCGAGACGGCGGCGGCCGTGAACGGCACGACGCCGATCCTCGTGCTGATGCCGGTCACCGACATCGCGCGCGAAGACGAACTCGTGCGCCTCATGCTCGGCGGTCAGCTGCATCTCGTGGTGCACGACGAGGCGAACCTCGCGGCGCTCGAGGCGTGCGCGCAGTCGATCGGCGTGACCTTGCCCGTGCATCTCGAGATCGATGTCGGCATGAGCCGCGGCGGCGCGCGCCCGGACGAGGCCGCGCGCATCCTGCAGGCGATCCACGACGGCGGACGGCTCTCGCTGCGCGGGATCTTCGCGCACTTCTCGCACTCGCGCTGCGATGCGGCCATCACCGCGCGCCAGCTCGAGGCGTACGACTCGGTCGTCACCGCGAACCGTCACCTGATTCCCGACGACGTCATCGAGCATGTGGCGAGCACCTACGCGCTCGCACGCAGCACGCGCTACCACCGATCGATGGTGCGCTTCGGGCTCGCGTGGCTCGGCTACGGCCTCGAGGAACTCGACGCGCCCGGCGCGATCATGGCACCTGGAGACCTGCGGCCCGTCGTGCGCTGGTCGAGCCAGGTCGTGCAGGCGAAGGAAGTGCCCGCCGGGACGGCCGTCGGCTACGGCGCGCGCTGGACGGCGCCGCGCGACTCGACGGTCGTGCTCGTTCCCGTCGGATACGCCGATGGATTCCCGACGCCGCGCGATGCGGCGATGGGTGCGCCTTGGGTCCGGCTGCACGCGCCGAACGGCGCGGTGGTCGACGCGCCCGTTGTCGGTGCGGTCAACATGGATCAGATCACCGTGGATGTGACGGGGCTGCACGACGGCGACCCGCGTTCGTGGATCGGCTGCGCCGTGGAGCTGATCTCGCGCGACCGTGTCTCGAAGGCCCACCTGCCGAACCTCGCTCGCGCGGCCGGGATGATCGTCCACGAGGCGTTGACCCGCCTGAACCCGCGGATCGCCCGCACGGTCTCGACCTCGATCTCGAGCCCGAACGCATCCTGCACGATCGAGGTCGTCGTCCCCCGAGCGGCCGAGGCGTCCGCCCAGCGGCTCGGTTCGGCGGTCGGGTGAGCCGTTGGCCGAGAACGAGGGCGATTCCCGGCGGACGGGTGCCCAAAATGACGGCTCTTTCGAGATTGCCTGCCGAACCTTGGCCGCCGAACGCGTAGATCCCGTTGTCCGTTAGACTGCGTCCGCACATCTCGTCTCACTTCTCGTCCGACTCCTGGACGCGGGCCGAACCCGACCGGGATCCTCGGACCGACCCCGACCATCCAAAATGCCGCGCCGAGCTTCCTATAGCCTCGAGACCGTCCAAGCGCTTCCCGCGCAGGTGGCGTCCGTGTCGCTCGATGTGGTGCGCCGGCAGATGCTCGCGGCAGAGGCGCTGATTCCGACGATCGACCCGAAGGCCGAATACGCGGTGTCGGAGACGCTCGCCAAGGTGCTTGGCGCGCCGACCCTGCTCGGACGCGGCCAGGTTGCCTCCGGGCGCGACCTGATCGGCGACCTGACCACGCTGGTGCTCGACCTCTCCGAGCGGCTCGGCCTCAAGCCGGCCGAGCGCAAGGGCGGCGCGGGAACGCTCGAGGAACTCGCGCAGGAACTCGGCGTCGCCTCGAAGACGCTGCAGCGCTGGCGGCGCGTCGGACTGTGCGCGCACTGGGTGATCGAGGCGGGGCGCCCGCGCGTCGCGATCTACCGCGAGGCGCTCGAGCAGTTCGCCTCGCGCCACCCCGCCGAGTTCGAGCGCGCCCGCAGCTTCCGTCGCTTCGACGCCGACGAGCGGCGCGCGCTGATCGAAGAAGGCCGGGCGCTCGTGGCCAATGGACTCACGCTCAATCTCGCCGCCAAGCAGGTCGCCGCCATGCGCGGCCGTTCGCACGAGGGCGTGCGCCTGCTCTTCCTCCGCGAGATCGGCGGTCCTGTCGTTCGTCGCCGCAGCGCGACCGAGCGCTGCGCGGCCTTCGCCGAGCGCGCGTGGCGCCTCTGCATCGAGCCGTCGCGCATCGCGACGCGGCTTGGAAAGAGCGAGTCGTTCGTTCGTGCGGTGGTCGACCGGCGCCGCGCGGAGATCCTTCGCACCGCGCAGCCCTCGTGGGTCGAGATCGCGACCTTCGACCTGCCGGGAGCGGACGAGACCATTCCGCATGCGCCTGCGGCGCGGAAGCTGCAGCCGCTCGGGCTGCGCGATGGAAACCTGATCGACGCGATCGAGTCGGCGCGCGAGATCCGCCGCCTGCACGGCCGCGAGACGCGGGCGCATGTCGAGCGCGACGAGACGCGCGCCGCCGCGATGCACTATCTGCTGCGCCGTGCGTCGCGCGCGATCGATTCGCTGCCGCGATGGCCGGAGCGCGCGGTGCTCGACCAGATCGAGACCGACCTGCGCACCGCGCTGCGCCTCCGCACGCTGCTTGTCGAGCGGGCGCTGGTGCTTGCGCTCGGCCGCGCCGACCACTTCTACGACTGCGGGCCGGAGCGGCTGCCGTCGGAAGAGATGCGGCAGATCGGCCGCGCGCTGTCGGCGGCTGTCCGCGAAGTCGTCGCGCAGTTCGATCCGTCGCGTCAGCGCTTCGACCGAGCCGTGTCGCTGGCCGCGGACTTCGCGCTGGCGAAGCGAATGCCGCTCAAGCGCACGAACCGCGCGGGCGTGCGCCACACGACGGGCGTCGCTCAGACGCTGCTTGCCGATGTGGCGCAGTGGCAGGGGCTCGTCGATCCGCTCGCGCATCGCGCGGCGGTGGTCGGCGGCGTCCTTGCAGGCTCGATCGACGGGAACCGAGCCGACGCGCGCCTGGTTGCGCGCCGCTACGGGTTCTGCGGCGAGGTGCCGCGCACCGTCGAGCAGCTCGCGCAGGAAGACCGCACGACCGTGGCGCTCATGACGAAGCGCCTGCGCGACGCGGAAGCGGCGATCAGGCGGGCTTGAGCGACGGCTGCTCGCGGCAGCCGGCTTGTCCGAGAGGGCTGTCGACACGCATGGGTCTGTGCTCGCGCTCCGCGCTCGTCTACGAGCGGGCATGACCGTAAAAGCAACGAAGGCGGCTGCAATAGCAGCCGCCTTCGGATTGTTCGTAGCACCAAAGCTCGCCGCCGCAGCGGCGAGCGCTCAAACTCTCACCGCTTGCTGAACTGGTAGCGGCGACGGGCGCCCGACTGGCCGTACTTCTTGCGCTCGACCTTACGCGAGTCGCGGCTGAGGAAGCCGTTCTCGCGGAGGATCGGCTCGAGGGTCGAGTCGAAGTTCATCACCGCGCGGCCGAGGCCGAGCAGCGTCGCGCCGCACTGGCCGGTCGTGCCGCCGCCGGTCGCGTTCACCTTGATGTCGACCTTGCCCTTGAGGCCGGTCTTGTCGAGGACATTCAAGATCGCGCCGCGGTCGCGCTCTTCGACGAAGAACTCGGCGAACTCCTTGCCGTTCACCTCGATCGCGCCGCTGCCGCCCTTGATGCGCACGCGAGCGACGGCCGTCTTGCGACGACCCGTGCCCCAGTACCAGCCCTTCTTGTCGGGGCCGCGGAGGATGCGCGTGGTGGTCGGGGCGGTGGTCGTCGTGGTCGCTTCGGTCATGGCGTCTTTCGTGGGTTTCGCGAGGTGTTCAGCTCGCGCAAGGTGCTTCGGTCGTCGGTGGTTCTTTCGATCGATTGGGGATTACTTGGCGGCGCGGGTGCTCGCGCGGCGGGCGGCCGACTTCGGGCGAGCGGCCTTGATGGTCGCAGCGGGCTTCTCGGCCGGCATCTCGTGACGAGCGACCGGCGCGTCGAACGCGATCGGCTCCTGCGAGGCGTGGGTGTGGGTCGCTCCGGCGAACACGCGGAGACGCGCGTGCAGCGAGCGGCCGTAGCGGCCCTTCGGGATCATGCGGAGGATCGCTTCCGACACGAGGCGGGTCGGATTCGACTCCATCTCGGAACGGTACGAGCGGATCTTGAGGCCACCCGGGTAGCCGGACCAGCGGCGACGCGTCTTCTGATCGAGCTTGCGGCCCGAGAGGACGACCTTCGATGCGTTGGTGACGATCACGGCATCGCCCGAGAGCACGCCAGGCGTGTACTCAGGGCGGTGCTTGCCCATGAGAACGGTGGCGACTTCGGTTGCGAGGCGACCAAGGGTCTTGCCCTCGGCGTCGACATGACGCCACACGGTCTTGATCTCGCCGGGCTTTGCAATGTAGGTCTGACGGGGCATGGTCTATCCAGAGTTGTTCCGCCCGCGCTCGATCGGATCGAGGAAGGGCAGCAAAGGTGGGCACGGATCGCCGTGCGGAGAATCGCCGAGGATACCAATCCACCGAGAAGTGTCAAGATCGCGGGGGGTCGGGCTGCAACGCGAACCCCCGCAATTCCTAGCATGGCGGTTCGCCGACGGTCGATGAACCCGCGTTGATCGGGCCCTTGAAGCCGATCGCGTCCAATAACAGGTACACCATGCACACACAGCCCTCAGCCCACGGCGACTCACGGCTCAATCCCGCGTTGCACCTCCTGCTGATCTGGGCTGCGATCGTGGTGACCGCGGCCGCGGGCATGTGGATCCAGTCGTCGCGGCACGAAGACGAGGCTCCCGCAGGTTCGCAGGAGGCGAACGCGGAGGTCGCGCCGGTCTCGATGGAAGCGGAGATGGGCGCGAAGGTCGTGATCGCGATGAACGCGATCCGCTCGTGGTCGCCGGGCTCCAGCTCGTCTCAGGTCCTCGCCAGCGCCGATCCGCTTCGCGAGTCGAGCTCGTTCGCAGAACGCCTCGGCTACTCGGTTCTGATCGGCGCGGTCGATGGGTGGCAGGCAGGCGTCGACTCCGCGAACAAGATCGAGCCCGTGACGCAGGCGGAGTTCGCGCTCCGCGACCGTGTGGTCGGAACGATGACCGCCCGCGCCGCCGTTCCCGACGCGAAGTTCGACGCGTCCATCTACGAAGAACTCGCGCCGCAACTCGGGTACTTCGCCCGCGTGGCGTGCGGAGATCCGGGAGTGGTCGGCGAGGGATTCAAGGTCTTCATCGTGCTCGCCGCCGCGTTCCTCTGGTACGCGCTCGCCTTCATCGCGGGCGCGGTGCTGCTCGTCTTCGTCGTCCTGCGGCTCGTCATGTCGCCCGCTCCGGCGGGCGTCCCGCTCGATGATCCTCTGCAGCGGCGGGTGATGCTGATCTGCGGCGAGACCTTCGCGCTGTGGATGGTCGCGTTCTTCGCGACGAGTCTTGGCGGGGCATGGATCGGATCCGCGCTCGTGGACGCGCTGGGAATCGCGGAGGCTCCGGCCGGGACGAACCTCGCCCTTGCTGTCAGCGCGCTGGCGTTCCTGAGCTCGCTCGGGGTGCTCGCGTATCCGATCGCGCGGGGCGTGCGGTTCGCAGAGCTGCGTCAGGCCCTCGGCCTGCACAGGGGCCGGGGATTCCTGCGCGAGGCCGCGAGCGGAGTCGGATGCTACTTCGCATCGGTGCCGCTTCTCGTGTCGGGGCTCATCGCCTTCGTCGTGCTTTCATGGCTCTGGCGGCTCATCTTCGGCCAGGCGCCCGAGCCGGGCCATCCGGTGACAGGGCTCTACGAAGGCGCGAACGCGCTTCGGGTGATGCTGATCTTCCTGCTCGCCTCGGTGATCGCGCCGATCGTCGAGGAGATCATGTTCCGCGGCGCCCTGTACGGACATCTGCGCAACACGGTCGCCCCGCGCATGCGGTTCCTGTCGGTGCTGGTCGCGGCGGTGGCGTCGAGCGCGGTCTTCGCGCTGATTCATCCGCAGGGAGTGCTGTTCGCGCCGGCGCTCGGCGGGCTCGCGGTCGGGTTCTGCCTGTTCCGCGAGGCACGCGGCAGCCTGGTCGCGCCGATGGTGGCGCACGGCATCAACAACGCCGTCACGCTGACGCTCGGCATGATGATGATGTCGTGACGCGTGACCTGAGCGGCGGCGCCGTTCGGCAGCCGCCTTCGGCGCGACTCATGCCAAAGCGAGCAAGTTGCGAAGCAGGTTGCGAGCGCTCAATCACGCATCAAAGGCCGCGAATGCGGCCGTAGCACCAAAGCGAGCAAGTTGCGAAGCAGGTTGCGAGCGCTTAATCACGCGAGCGCTCTAAAACGCCGCCTTCATGAACTGCTCGCGCACGATGCGACCATCCTCGACGGTGTAGACGCCGCACTCGTGGGCGTTCACCTCGTTGCCGTCGGGCATGCGCAGGCGTCCGCTGTAGACCACGGCGAATCCCGTCGAGCAGACATACGGACCCGCGGCCTTCAGCGAGATCACGGTGAAGTTCTCGCGCCACCACTTGCCCTTCTCCTGCACGCCCTTCCAGCCTTCGAACACCGTGCCGTCTTCCTCGATCGAATCGATCTTCCGGTGATACCAGGTCGATTCGGCTTCCTCCGCCTTGCCGGCGTTGAAGAGGGCGACGAGCGACTCGCCGATCTCCTGCGGAGTCGGGCCCTTGCCGCTCGAGAGCTTCTTCTTGCGGACATGCTTGAAGCGCGGCTCGGCGGCGTCCTTCGTCTTCTTCTTGTCGGCCTTCTTGTCGGCCTTCTTTCCGGCCTTCGCCTCGCGCTCGGCCGCCTTCGCGGCTTCCTTCGCAGCCTTCTTCGCGGCCTTCTCGGCCTTGCGGGCTTCCTTCGCGGCCGCGTCCGTCGCCTCGACCGGCTCGGTTGCGGGGGCATCCTTGGGCTTCTTCGCGTCTTTCGCCATGACCGTGATGCTAGCGGTCAGGCAGGGCAAAACCCCTGCGGCGTGGCCGCGGGCTGACAATCTTCACACGCGATTCGGACCTTCGACCTGCGGAATCAAGCTCAGTCGTCGCTGAGCTCGACCGTCCAGTACGCCTCGTCGAGGAAGGCTTTCCACGACTCGTACTTCGGGCTGCCGAGGCGCAGCGAGATCGCGGGGTTGCGCTTGGGCTTCACCGGCACGCGGATCAGGCGCATGCCGGCCTGCTCGGGCGTGCGGCCACCCTTGCGCGCGTTGCACTTCACGCAGGCGCAGACGAGGTTCGTCCACGAGTTGCCGCCGCCTTGGACGCGGGGCTTCACATGGTCGAGGGTGAGTTCCTTGGTGGCGAACGAACGGCCGCAGTACTGGCAGCGGTTCGAGTCGCGCGCGTAGATGTTGCGGCGGTTGAGCTTCACCGCCTCGCGTGGAAGGCGGTCGTAGCCGAGCACGCGGACGATCTTCGGCACGGCGATCGTGATGCGCGGGGTGCGCACCCAGTCGTGGTCGGTGGCCTCGAACTCGCGGCGGAAGTCGCTCAGCTCGGTCCAGGTCGTGAACGGATACGACACATACGAGCCGTCCTCGACGGCGACGACTTCGGCGATCTCCTTGGCGAGGAGGACAAAGGCACGACGCGCGTCGATGACGCGGATCGCGCTGAAGTAGCGGTTGAGGACCAGAACCTTCGCGTCCAGTCCACTGGCAGGGTTCGGGATTCCACCCGACATCCCAAAGGCAAGGGCTGACATCGTCACTCCGTGTCGCGGCATCCGTTCCGCAGACTTTGGGAAGTTTACCTTCCAGTCGCGCGTGGGCAACGGTTGACCCGCGATTCACGCGCTCTTCACAGCCCGAGCGCAGCCCGCTGCCCGTCGTGTGCCCCAGGGAGGAGGATGACGGGGGTCTCGGGGCTCAGGTGCTCGGCGATGAGCTGCCGCAGGAGGGCGGTCGGTAGGACTCCCTGCCCGAGCGGGCACTGCTCCAGGAGGCCTGTTTCCTCGGTGTCCGCGGCGGGCCGGACATCGGCAAGGAGGACGCCGGCGGCCACGGGGCCAAGGTGCGCGAACATGCGGACGAGGTGGTCCTCGATGGTGCCGAGCATCGACGGCGCGAGCATGTCGGCGGGGGAGAGCAGCACCTCGAACGGGTCGGCGGCGCGCTCGCGGAGGAGTCGCACCGAGGCGTGGACATCGCCGAGGACATGGCGGTGGTGCGGCCGGAAGCAGAGCGTGCGGCCGTGGGTGCGCAGCGCGGGCGCGACTTCGTCGAGGAAGCGCGCGAAGCGGTCGTGTCCGGCGCGCATCCAGGTGCGCGGTTCGTCGGCGAAGAGGTCGGTCGCCAGCGTGCCGCTCCACGAGACGATGCGCGACGAGGGCGCGTCGACATCGACGAGCCAGCCGTCCGACAGCGGGTTGCTGTCGACGAACGAGGCGAAGGCCTCCATCGCGCCCTCGGTGGGCATGGCGACCTGCGAGCAGCAGGGCGCCTCGACGCCGATCATGCGCGCGAGCACCTTCGAGTCGTGGAGGAGATGGATCGCTCGGCGCATCAGCGGCCCTCGTAGACGCAGCGGCTCGTGCAGGTCTCGCAGACGATGACTTGCGAGAGGAGCGGCAGCGTCGGCTTCAGGCGGTCCCAGACCCACTTCGCGAGGAGTTCGGCGGTCGGATTCTCGAGGCCGGGGATCTCGTTGAGGCAGCGGTGGTCGAGCGCGTCGTGGACGGGCGAGATCGCCTTCTTGATGTCGCCGTAGTCGACGAGGTAGCCCTTGGCGGGATCCATGTCGCCCTCGACGACGACCTCGACTCGGAAGGAGTGCCCGTGCATGCGGCGGCACTTGTGCCCGTCGGGGAAGCAGGGGAGGTAGTGGGCGGCTTCGAAGGTGAAGCTCTTGGCGAGGGTGACGCGCATGGGAGCGCGCAGTGTAGGGTTCGGAATCGCGGGATGGTGCGCGGGATGGTGCACGGCCCGGGCCGTGCACCATCCCGCGCACCATCCCGCGATTCCGAACCCTACACTG
>JBKCZS010000181.1:0-13132 GCA_046337925.1 bacterium
GGTTCCACGGCGAGATGCAGCCGACGACGCCGAGCGGCTTGCGCAGCACATAATTGATCGCGCGCGCCGGCCGCTCTGTCGCGAAGCTCTCGCTCGATTCGTGCAGGATCGCCGTCGCGAAGAAGCGGAAGTTCGCAGCCGCGCGCGGAATGTCGAGCGAACGCGCAAGCGCGAGCGGCTTCCCGGTGTCCTCGCACTCGAGCCGCGCGAGTTCCTCGAGCCGCGCGTCGATACCGGCCGCGATCCCGAGCAGGACGCGCGACCGCTCGGCCGCCGGCATGCGCCCCCACACCGCGAACGCGCGCGTCGCGCAGTCGGCCGCACGCGCGACATCGGCGGCATCGCCGCGCGCGATGGCACGGAGCGGCTCGCCCGTCGCCGGGTTCTCGCGTGCGATGCGAGCGCCCGACAGCGCGGGAACGAACGAACCTCCGATGAAGTGATCGACCTCGCGCATGTTCGTCGTCCTCACTGCGCCGCGAGGCGCCCTCCGTCGACCGGCAGGTTGACGCCGTTCACATAGCTCGCGGCGGGCGACGCAAGGAACAGGATCGCAAGCGCGAGTTCGCGCGCATCGCCGAGGCGTCCAGCGGGAATCGTGGCGATCGCGCCTTCCTCGACCTCGTCGACCGTCATGCCGCCGCGTGCGGCCTTGCCCTTGAAGAGCGCCTCGAGCCGCGCGGTCTTGGTGAAGCCGGGCATCACATTGTTCACGGTGATGCCGAACCGCCCGAGCTCGCTCGCAAGCGTCTTGGTCCAGTTCGCCATCGCCGCGCGCACGGTGTTCGAGACTCCAAGCCCCTTGATCGGCGTGAACACCGAGGTGCTCGTGATGTTGACGATGCGGCCGTAGCCAGCCTCGCGCATCGACGGCGCGCACGCCTGCGTCCACGCCTGCGAGCAGCCGAGGTGCATCGACATCGCCGCGAGGTAGTCCTGCGGCTTCGCCTCGATCGCCGTGCCGGCCGCGGGGCCGCCTGTGTTGTTGACGAGGATGTGCACGGTGCCGAGCCGACGCGCCGTCTCGTGGGCGATCTTCTCGGTGCCGGCGAGATCGCTGAAGTCGGCCTTCACGGCCTCGTGCGCGTTGGCGGAGATCGCCTGGAGCTCGGCGAGCACCTTCGCGAGCCCGTCTTCGTTGCGGCCAACGATCACGACGCGCGCGCCGGCGCGGGCGAACTCGATCGCGGTCGCGCGCCCGATGCCCTGCGTGGCGCCGCAGACGATCGCGGTCTTGCCTTCAAGCGAGAATGGAGAAGTCGTCACGCGGCGCAGGATAGCGGCGGGTTGTTGAGACCGCCAAAGCGAGCCGCCGCAAACACGCATCGATCGCGACACGCGATCCAGGCAGGCCTTGGATTCACTCCAAGGCCTGACCGCCAGAGCGAGCCGCCGCAAGCGGCGAGCGCTCAACCGAAGTTGTTGAGCAGCACCGCCATGTCGGCGGCGTCGACCGTGCCGTCGCCGTTGAGGTCGGCCGGGCCGCCCTGGCCCCACGAGTTCAGCAGCGTGGCGAGATCACCGCCATCCACATCGCCATCGCCATCGAGGTCGCCGGGAATGCCGCACGAGCCGCCGGTCACGAACGACTTCACGGGGCTGTTCGCCGAATTGTTCGACGCATCGAACGCGCGCACGAAGTATTCGACCGTCTTGCACGCGCCTTGCGGAGGAATCACGCCGCGCCAGAGGCTGTTGCCCGACCACGCCATCGGCACGGTCTGCGGCTTGCCGCCGTTCACGGTGTAGACGAGGAACACGCCCTTGTCGTCGTAGCCGCGGTCGCTCGTCGTTCCGTCGAACACCTCGGTGCGCACCACGAACGGACCGCCGCCGTTCGACGGCACCTGCTCGACCAGCTTGATGTTCGGCGCGATGGTGTCGGCCGGTCCGTTGTTGATGTAGATGCGGTTCTGGAACTGCCCCGACTCGCCCTGCGCGGTCACGATGTCGGGCTTGCCGTCGCCCGTGAGGTCGCCGACCTTCACATCGAGCGAACTGTCGGTGATCGACGGCAGCACGCCGGTCGTCACCTGCGTGAACACGCCCGTGCCGCCGTTCCGGTACATGCGGTCGGGGCCGCCGAGCGCCGCGACCAGCAGGTCGAGGTCGCCGTCGTTGTCGTAGTCGATGAACCGCGAATCGTTGTCGTCGACGGTCGGGTTCGGCGAGATCTGCGAGGAGACATTCGTCCAGGTCGCGCCGTTTGCGCTGTTGCGCAGCAGGAGCTCCGTGTTCGAGGTGCCGGCGTTGACGCCG
This sequence comes from bacterium, assembly GCA_046337925.1. GTDB lineage: Bacteria > Planctomycetota > Phycisphaerae > Phycisphaerales > SM1A02 > QWPT01. The sequence goes on from JBKCZS010000181.1 coordinate 2,260, forward strand.
ATCAGGTCGAGGTCACCGTCGCCATCCATGTCGCCGAAGTCGTACGAGTAGCAGGTGGCGTCGGTGACGAACGGGTTGAGCTTCGCGAAGGTGCCCGCGCCGTTGTTGATCCAGAGCTGGCTCGAGTTCGCGCCGCTCGCGCGCGTGCCGACATGCAGGTCGAGGTCGAGGTCGTTGTCGACATCGCCGAACACGCAGTCCATCTGCTCGGCGAGCGCGGTCGTCGGGAACTGCGTCGTCGGCGCGTCGGTGAAGACGCCGGCGCCGCCGTTGATGAAGAGCCGCGGCCGGCCGGTCGCCGAAAACCGGTTCGTGCCCGAGTTGCACAGCACGATGTCGAGATCGCCGTCGTTGTCGACATCGCCGAACTGCCCGCGCGCCGAGCCCATGGTGATGTTGGGCAGGCGGGTCGTCGTCTGGTCGGCGAACACGCCCGCGCCGTTGTTGACGAGAAGCAGCGGCCGGCGGTTGAAGTCCTGCGCGACGAGCAGGTCCCAGTCGCCGTCGCGGTCGACATCGCCCGCCTCGACGCCGCGGAAGCATCCGGTGATCCCCGCCGCACGCGCATCGGTCTCGTCGGTGAAGAAGCCCGTGCCGTTGTTCACATAGATGCGGGGCTTGAGCAGCGCGCCGAGGCTCGAGTAGCCCTGGCCGTTCGCGAACACGATGTCCTTGTCGCCGTCGCCGTCGATGTCGACGAAGGTGCACTGGTTGGTGTACTCCGACTGCACCGGGAACCGGGTCGAAGTCTGGTCGACGAACTGCTGCCCGAAGGCGGAAGCGGTCGCGGCGAATGCGGCCAGCGCCGCAACATTCTCGGTCTTCAGGTGTCGTGGCACGGGAGGCTCTCGGGGTTCTCGCGCGGGGGCGCGGGTTGAATGTACCGCGCGATTCGCGACCGCCAAACGGATCGGCCGAGGAATCGGTTAATCGGACCTGATGGTCCATCTGTGAGGCCTTGATCGGACCGAGCGGCGGCAATCTCGGGCCGAAACCTTGCATGTACGGCGCCAGATTCGATGGTTGCGTGTCGACCGCCTTCAACCGAAGGCTCGACGCGTCGATGACACACCAAATGCAGAGCCGTATCCGCGCATTTTTCCTTGCCTGGACACTCGTCGTCGCGCTGACGCCGATGGCTGGTGGCGCGTCCACCGATGGTTCGGGCTCCGCGCGTCGTCGGCCGCTGCCGCCGCTCGAGACACCGATCCCCCGCGCCGCGGACGCGGCCACGATCTACGACGCGGTCGGCGACGAGTTCCGCGCGATCGACCGGGCCCTGTTCGAAGGCCTTCCCCTCGAGGCGGACGACCCGCAGGCGATCTACCTCGCCACCGGCATCGCCGACGACCGCATGACGGGCTGGCTCAAGAGCGCGCGTCCGCTCGGCGACAAGCTCATCGAGGCATCCGCCCTCGAGTATCGCCGCACGATCGATCCGCAGGACGGCTTCACGCTGGGCCCCGCGTATCTCGCGCCGCTCCGCACCACCAACCGGTCGCTGCCGGTGCTCGTGCACGACGCCGCGATCCGCGGCGAGTCCGACCGCCTCGCGCAGCTGCTCTCGGTCCAGATCACGCTCGCGGTCCGCACCGCGGGCGACGGCACGCTTCCGTCGTCGATCTCCGCGATCGGCGCGGTCCAGCAGCACATGCGCTCGGTCGACGGACTCCTCGCCCGCGGACTGCTCGACCGCGCGACGGCGCAGAAGCTGCTCGAGATCCGCGCGCCGCTCGCAACGATCCGCGACTACGGGACCGTCGCCGCGATGCAGGCGGAACTCGACGCGCTCAAGCTCGAACTCGAGCGCATCCTGCTCACGCCGCTCGAGCAGCGCCCTGCCGCCGTCGCGGGCCTCCGCATCACCGTGCCCGTCAAGCTCGACGACAACGCGATCGTCGCGGCGAGCCAGGGCGCGGAGGCGTATCTCCTGACCGTCGCCGAATCGCTCGGCCGCGAGGACATCGTGGCGGCCCGTCACGACATCGTGGTTGCCGAACAGCGGCTGCGCGACGGTGCCTTCGGCGAACTCCTCAAGGTGCTCGCGCCGCAGATGCTGTCGACGGTCGACCTCCTCATCCAGTCGCAGGCCGACATCGCCGCACAGCGCGCCATCCTCGAGAGCCTCGCGGGCGGCGAATCGGTCGCCGCAGATCACGCCGACGCCGGCTGGTACTACATGCTTGCATCCCGCTCGGCGCTCGAGATCTCTCCGAAGGCGCAGGCGGCGATCGAGGAGATCCGCATCGCATCGAACCCGTCGCCCGAGGCGGTGTCGGAGGCGCGGCGCGCGATCGAAGCGCACCGCGACGGCGTGATCGCGCCGATCGTGCTCGCGCACCGCGCGCGACGCTGCACGCTTCCGAGCCATCCGACGACGGCCGCCGGATCGGGCCTCGTGCGCGCCTGCGCCACCGGCATGAACGGCGCCGTGCGCCTGCTGCTTGCCGACGCGTTCGGCCCCGGCGCGCGTCCGGCCTCCGCGATGCCGCGCGGCGAAGCCGTGGTGGTCTGCCTCCGCATCGCCTCGCGATTCGCAGCGCTCGGCAGCTACTCGCACTCGCTCGTGGCGCATCAGGTGCTGCGCGACCTGATCGATCCGCTCGCGCAGCTTGAGAAGCGCGGCGAACTCACGCCCGCCCTCCGCAAGGAACTCGCCGCGAGCCTCGCCGACATGCCCGACTCGGATCCGCTTGGATTCGTCGCCGCCACGGATGCCGAGCGGATCTGGCTCGGAAGCCGCACCTTCCCCTACGGCGGCGCGTCGATCGTGGCGTTCGAGCAAGCACAGCTCGCTCCGCTCGGCGCCAACGAGATCGCCTTCCTCGTCGCCATGTTCACGGCGCCGTCGCAGGTTCCCTACGACATCCAGCGCGGCAGCCCGCTCGACGGCGCGCTCGTCGACATCCGGCCGTGGTTCAATCTGGCGGCGTACAAGAAGGCCTCGATGCAGATCGACACCGTGCGCTCGCGCGCGCAGCGCACCGCAAGCTCGGCGATCCCGATCAACGACGAGCGCGCCTTGGCGGCCAACGAGCAGGAAACGGCCGTCACCTGGCTCGATGTCACCGTGCCGGTCGACATCGAGTCGCGGGCCCGCGACGCGGCAGCCGACCACAAGCGGATGCTTGCCCTCGTGTCGCCGCCCGCGACGGCTTCGCGCAAGCGGCCGTAGGCATCCACATGCCGGGCATCAGCGGATGAACCGCAGGTTTCCGAAGTCGGGCATGACCGCAGGACCGTCTTCGGTCGGCGGCACCGGCGCGGGGAAGTACACGCTCCACGCCTTGCCGAGCAGCAGTTCGCGCGGCACGATGAACGGATCGGTTTCGCCGAAGATCTCGGTGACGAGCCGGCTCGGGCGGCCCCAGAGCCGCGAGTCGCGGCTGAACGCGCTGTTGTCGCCGCACATCACGAACTGGTCGGCCTTCAGCTGCGCCGGATTGCGGAAGTCGGTGCCGAACGCAGGGCCCACGATCGCGGCGCCGTTCTGCGGAGGCTGCGCAAGCTCGCTCGTGTTGAGGGTCTCGGGGCGGTAGTAGAGGTCGCGGTCGACGCGCACGCGATGAAGCTCGAGCGCCGAGCCCTTCGTCGTGAACGCAAGCTGCGGCGGCGTCGGCTGCTGGAACACGGGCTGCGCCACATAGTCCTCGACCGTGCGCCCGTAGAACGACGAACGCAGGCGGTCCTCGAGCGACGCGAACTTGTCGTCGAGCTGCACGATCTCCCGATCGTTCACCCAGAGCGACAGCCGCTGGTCGACATGCCAGCACTCGATGGCGAACGGCTTGCCGGCCGCGGGCGGCGTGAACGGCACCGAGGTCTCGGCGAGCACCTTCACCGGATCGCGCGGATCCTCGGGCTGCGCCTCGATGCGCAGGGTCGCCTTGCCGTCGCCGATGATGAACTTCATCAGGCGGCGGCGCGTCGTCAGCGTGTACTCGGCCACCAGCGACTCGGGAGTCTTCGCATCGATCGCGGCGCAGAAGCGCACATCGCTCACGGCGTAGCGGCGCACCGGCGGCTGCGGGCGGAGCATGTTGTAGCTGCCCCAGTCGGTGATCGGCAGGCGCTCCCAGCGCCACTCGAGTGCGGCAGGCCCGTCGCCGTCGTGCGTCCAGATGCGGCGGTTGTCGGATTCGCCGAGATCGAAGCCCTTCGCCTCCAACGGCGGGCCCGGCCACCGCTGGTTGAGCAGCTTCGAGAGCTCGGTCGGGTCGATCGGCTCGTAGTCGGAGTCGTAGATCCGCTGCCAGACCGCGCGCTGCACATGCTCGGGCTTGCGCGCGATGGCGAACTGCGAGCGGTCTGCGCCGAGCGGCGCGGTGAACACATCGCCGTCGAGCATCAGGAGCTGCTCGTCCGGAAGCCCGACGAGGCGCTTGATGAAGTTCGCGGCATCGCCGCTCGGGTCGGTGGGATTCTTGAAGACGACGACATCCCAGCGCTCTGGTTCCTGCAGCGCGTACAGGAACTTCAGCACGAGGACGCGGTCGCCCATGCGCATCTTCGCGCGCATCGACGAACCCGACATCGATCCGACGCCCGAGTCGATCGACACCATCGGATCGGCGAGCGCCCAGTTGTAGTTGGCGTAGCTCGGATCGAACGCAGGCTGCACATCGAGCGGATACGAGTAGCCCGTGATCGGGCTCGTGAAGCGCGCATGCTGGCCCATGAGCGTCGGCGCCATCGACCCCGTGGGGATCACGAAGCCTTCGGTCACGAAGCTGCGCACCGCCATCGCCAGCGCGAAGGCGATGATGAGCGACTGCAGCGTCTCGGGGATGCTTGTTTCCGGGTTCGGCTTGTCTTGAACGCTCTTCATCGGAGAATGAATCGGCTCTCTGGTCGCGTGGATGCAGCGTGTGGACGCATGAATCCGCGGTCGTGCGGTTCAGTGTCCTAGGTCAACCCTTCCGGTCGATCCTTCCGGTCAACCCTTCCATCAACGATCGCCCGGTGGCGGTGCGCCACCCCCGTCGCCGGGGGCCTGACCGTCGGGTCCGCCGCCGCCGCGCTTCTTGCGCCGTCTGCGGCGGCGCTTGCGACGCTCGCCCTCGCCGGGCTGGCCGCGATCGCCCGACGGAGCGGCGGTTCCCGAGTCGACGGCGTCAACGGAGTCGTCCCCGCCGTCGTCGCTCTCGTCGCTGTCGTCGCTGTCCCCGTCGCTCAAGTCCCCGTCGCTCAAGTTGTCGCGGTCGGCCCCGCCCATCGCGATGGCCGGCGTCGCGCCAGGCGCGCCACCCGATGCAACGGGTGCGTTCGGATCCGCCGGGTTTCCGCCACCCTTCTTCTTGCGGCGGCGACGGCGCTTCTTCTTCGTCGCGCCATCGGCGGCGGCGGCGCTTGCCTCGCCCGCATCCGCCGGTTGCGCCGCAGCCGCACCCTCGCCGGGCGCCGCCTTCGGCCCGCCCGCCTTCTCGCGGTAGCGGTCCTGCTTCGCCAGCTTCTCGCCGCGCTCGGCCGCAAGCTTCTGCTTCACGGCGCGCATGCTCATGCCGCGCATCGGGTCGCTCGACGCGACCTCGCCCGGCTTCGGGCACTCGTTCGGATCCATCAGGTCCTCGACGGCCACCGCGATCTCGCGGCCGTATCCGCCATCGGGCGCGTCGAGCTGGACGAGCACCAGCTGCACGAGGATCTTCGAGTCGACGACGATGCCGGGGCCTTCGGGCGTGCCGACGCGCGTCTTGTTCTTCGGAAGGCGCTTGCGCAGCTCCTCGTAGGTCGCGTCCTCGTAGCGCAGGCAGCACATCAGGCGCCCGCAGCGGCCCGAGATCTTCAGCGGGTCGAGCGTCGCCTTCTGGATCTTCGCCGACTTCATCGAGATCGGCTTGAGGACCTTGAGGAAGTTCTTGCAGCAGCAGTGCTGGCCGCAGCGCTCGTAGTCGGCCACAAGACGCGCCTCGTCGCGCGCGCCGACCTGGCGCATCTCGATGCGACAGCCGTACTCGCGCGCAAGCGCCTGCGCGACCTCGCGGAAGTCGATGCGCTCGTCGGACAGGTAGTAGACGAGGAGGAGCGTCTCGTCGAGCGTGAGCTCGAGGTCGACGATCTTCGCGGGGAACTTGTGCGACGCTGCGATCTCGCGCACGCGGCCGAGCGCGGCGCGCGCCTTGTCGGCGCAGGCGGTGGCGCGGTTCAGGTCCTCGACCGACGCGACGCGCAGCACTTCGCCATTGGTCTGGAACGGATACTCGCGGCCGCCCGAGTTCTCGATGTAGTCGAGCATCTCCGAGCGCGACACGCTCTTGCCGCAGCCCGAGTTCGAGCAGGTCGTCGTGAGCATCTCGGCGATCTCGATCGCGCGGAAGGTGCGCACGACGAGCTTCGATCCGCAGCCCGGCTTCGCATCGCCGCGGTACGGATACTCGCCGACGAGCTTCATGCGCCCGAACTTCACGACGATCGAGGTCGGCGGCTTGAGCCGCGCGTAGATCTCCTCGTCCGTCAGGCCGTCGCGGAACTTCGGATCCGCGTCGCGTTCAAAGATTGGCAGAGGCACGATCGACATCGGCGCAGAGTGTAGCGGCGAATCGCGCCTTCCAAGAATCGCGGCCGCGAGCCCGTCGGGTCGGGGTCGACGGCCTCAGCGGATAAAGCGCAGGTTGCCGAAGTCGGGCATGACCGCGGGCATCGAATCGCTCGGCGCGACGGTCGCGGGGAAGAACACGCACCATGCCTTCCCGGTCAGCAGCTCGCGCGGCACCACGAAGGGATCGGCCGAACCGGTCAGTTCGCCGACGAGCGGGCTCGGACGCCCGAGCAGGCGCGAATCGCGGCTGAACGCGCTGTTGTCGCCGCACATCATGAACTGGCCGTCCTTGATCTGCGCGGGATTGCGGAAGTCGACGCCGAACGCCGGGCCCGTGATCGCAGGTCCGTTCTGCGGCGGCTGCGCCACGGGATCGGTGTCGAGCATGGCGGGCCGATAGTAGAGATCGCGGTCGACGCGCACGCGGGAAAGCCGGAGCGGCGAACCCTTCGTCGCGAACGAAAGCTGCGGCGCCATCGGCTGCGCCGTCATCGGGTTCGCGACATATTGCTCGAGCGGCGTCGTAGGGAACGAGGCGCGCTGGCGGTCCTCGAGCGATGCGAAGGCGTCGTCGAGCCGCACGAGCTCGACGCCGTTCACCCAGAGCGAGAGCCGCTGGTCGACATGCCAGCACTCGATCGCGAACGGCCTGCCGGCCGCCGGCGGCGTAAACGGCACGGACGCTTCGCCGAGCACCTTCGCGGGCTCGCCCGCCGCGGCGGGCTGCGCCTCGATGCGCAGCGTCGCCTTTCCGTCGCCGAGCGCGAAGCGCATGGCGCGGCCGCGCGTCGAGAGCGTGTACTCGGCCGCAAGCGACGCGGGCGAATCGGCGTCGATCGACGCTGCGAAACGCACATCGCTCACCGCGTACCGCGGCACGGGCATCCCCTGCCTCAGCAGGTTGTAGCTGCCCCAGTCCGTGATCGGCAGGCGTTCCGAGCGCCATTCGAGCGTGGCGGGGCCATCGCCATCCTTCGTCCAGATGCGGCGGTTGTCCGACTTGCCGAGATCGAAGCCCGTCGCCTCGAACGGCGGCCCGGGCCACGGGCGATTGAGCCGCTTCGAGACCTCGGCGACATCGATGGGCTCGTAGTCCGAGTCGTACACATGCTGCCAGATCGCGCGCTGCACATGCTCGGGCTTGTGCGCGATCGCGAACTGCGAGCGATCGGCGCCGAGCGGCGCGGTGAACACATCGCCGTCGAGCAGGAGCACCTGCTCGTTCGGAAGCCCGACGAGGCGCTTGATGTAGTTCACGGCCTCGCCGGCCGGATCGCTTGGATTCCGGAACACCACCACATCCCAGCGCTCGGGCTCGTACAGCGGGAACAGGTACTTGAGCACCAGGATCCTGTCGCCGGGCCGCGAGCGCTGCAGCACGGCGGCGGTCGACACCGAGGCCACGGCCGTGTCGACCGAGACCATCGGGTCCGCGACGCCCCACGGCCGCTGTGCGAAGGCCGGGTCGTAGGCGGGCATCGTGTCGAACGGATACGAGTAGCCGGTGATCGGGCTCGCGAGCCGGGCGTGCTGCCCCATCAGCGTCGGTGCCATCGAGCCGGTCGGAATGACGAAGGTCTCGAACACGAAGCCGCGGAAGGCCATCGCGATCGCGAAGGAGGAGATCATCCCTGCAAGCGTTTGCGCGGCGCTTGATCTCTCAGCGGGAGGCAGGGTGGTGTCGTGCATCGATCCTCCGAATCGCCGGCCCCGCTCAGTCGCCGTACGCCTCTTCGCCGTCGGCGTCGCCAGTCTCCTGGCCAGCGCGCTTGCGCGAGGCAAGCTCGGCGGGCGTCAGGCGCTTGCGCGCCGAGAACACGAGCTTGATCGGCACCTCTGAGAACGGCAGCTGCTCGTGCAGCTGGTTCTTGAGGTACCTCTCGTAGGCGCCTTCGAAGAGCTCGGGCTTGTTGACCACGATCGCGATCGTCGGCGGGTTGGTCGCGATCTGCGAGACATAGTAGATCTTCGCCTTGGTGCCGAGCTTCGAGCTCGGGCCGCGGTCGGAAAGGATGCCCTTGATGACCGCGTTGAGCCGGCCGGTCGTCTCGCGGTGATGCGCCTGCCCGAAGAGGTTGCGGCACACCTTCACGACCGCGTCGACGCCCTCGCCCTTGGCGGCCGAGAGGAAGACGAGCGGCGCGAACTCGAGCGCGAAGAGCTCCTGCGTCAGGTAGTCGATGTAGTCGCTCGTCTTGAGCTTCGACTCGACGAGGTCCCACTTGTTGACGGCGATGACGGTGGGCTTGTGCTGGTTGATGAGCTCGAGCGCGAGGCGCTTCTCGACCTGGGTGACCGGCTCGCGCGCGTCGAGGAGCAGCACGCACACATCGGCGCGCTCGATCGCGGCCTTCGCGCGCTGGTGCGAGTAGTACTCGATGTCGTCGACCCAGCTCTTGCGCTTGCGCACGCCGGCGGTGTCGATCGCGACGAACGCGTGGCCGTCCATCTCGAAGCGCACATCGATCGAGTCGCGCGTGGTGCCGGCGATCTCGCTCACGATCACGCGCGGTTCGCCCGCGAGCGCGTTTATGAGCGTCGACTTGCCCGCGTTGCGGCGGCCGACGATCGCGATCTTCATCTCGGGCGGCGCGACCGGCTCGACCCACTCGGGCAGGCGGTTCCAGATCGCCTCGAGGAACGCGCGCTTGCCGAACGCGCTCGACGCGCTCGTCATGGCGGGCTCGCCGAAGCCAAGGCGCGACGCGTCCTGCGCGGCGGCGATCCAGCTGTCGTCATCGACCTTGTTCGCGACCAGGAGCACGCGGTCGGCGCGGCCTGCCTCGCGGATCAACCGGGCGATGCGCTCGTCGAGCCCGGTGACGCCGGTCTGCGCGTCGACGACGAACAGGATGAGCGAGGCGCGCTCGACGCCGGCCCTGATCTGCGCCTCGATCTCGGGCGTCAGGCGCGCGAGGTCCTCGCCCGCGTCGTCGAAGCGGCCGCCTTCGGCCATGTAGACGCCGTAGCCGCCGGTATCGACGAGTTCCGCGAGCTTCGGCGCCGCGTCGCGCGAGCGGTCGTAGGGAAGATCGGTCGGAGGAAGGATCTCGACCAGCTGCGACACGCGGTCGCGCGTCGTGCCCGGGGTCGGGTCCACGATCGACACGCGGCGACCGACGATCCTGTTGAAGAGGCTCGACTTGCCGACGTTCGGCCGCCCGACGATCGCGATCTGCGGAAGTGACATGAGCCCCGCAGTCTACGCGAGAAGCGAGTTCCCCGTCATTTCCGCAGGCTTCTCGAGGCCGATCATGTCGAGGAGCGTGGGCGCGAGGTCGCCGAGACGGCCATTGGCGCGCAGCGACCGTCCGCGGAATTCCGCGCCTACGACCGAGCAGGGCACGGTGTAGTTGGTGTGCGCGGTATGTGGGCAGTTTCCGCGCACATCCCACATCTCCTCGGCGTTGCCGTGGTCCGCGGTCACGATGGCGCTGCCGCCGCGGGCGATCGCGGCGTCGACGATGGCGCCGACGCACTGGTCGACGACCTCGACGGCCTTGGTCGCGGCCTCGAGGTTCCCGGTGTGGCCGACCATGTCGCCGTTGGCGAAGTTCACGATGATGACCGGCTCGCAGTCGGCTGCGGCGAGGCGCGCCAGCACGGCGTCGCGCACGCCGGACGCGCTCATCTCGGGCTTCAGGTCGTAGGTGGCGACGTCCTTCGGGCTCGGCACGATGGCACGCGTCTCGCCCGCGAACGGCTCCTCGCGGTAGTCGTTGAAGAAGAAGGTGACGTGCGGGAACTTCTCCGTCTCCGCGCAGCGGAACTGACGGATGCCGTGGTCCGCCAGCCACGCGCCGAGGATGTTCTTCATCTTCGGCGGCCGCCGGAAGACGAGCTCGACAGGGAGGCCCTTCTCGTACTCGGCGAGCGTGGCGAAGAAGAGGTCGGCGAGCCGCGCGCCACGGTCGAATCCGCCGATGCTCCGCCCGCCGGGCCCCGCCTTCGCGCCCTCGACCGCGCCCCACGCGGCGTCGTCGAGCACGAACGCCTTCGTGAGCTCGCGGGGGCGGTCGCCGCGGAAGTTGAAGAAGAGGAAGGCGTCGCCCGGCTTGATGCGGCTCGCCGCGATCGCGGCGGCGTCGCGGCCGACCGCCGTCGGCAGGATGAACTCGTCGCCCCCGCGCGAGGCGTCGGACGGCGCCTTGTAATACGAGTCGACGGCGTCGAGGGCGGTCGGCGCCGTGCGGGCGACCGGCGCGGTCAGGGTGCGGTAGGCGGCCTCGACCCGCTCCCAGCGGTGGTCGCGGTCCATGGCGTAGAAGCGACCCACCACCGTTGCGATCGAACCGAGGCCCGTTGCTGCAAGATGCGCCTCGAGCGAACGGATAT
>JBKCZS010000182.1:0-4140 GCA_046337925.1 bacterium
GCTCGCGATCGCGCCGTGGACGACATGGTCGATCTTGTAGGTCTTGAGCGAGAAGACCTCCGCGAGGCGGCCGCGGATCTCGTCGAGGCAGATCATGCCGCGGAGGGCGTAGGCGCCGTCGCGGCCCTGCTGCTGCGCGGCCGCGATCGCGACCGGGTAGAAGTCGTTGTGGCCGAACTCACCGGCGGTGTGGCCGAGCGCGGGGTTGTAGCCGAAGTTCGTGCCGTTCGAGTCCCACTCGCGCACGGCGTTCGAGTTGGCGACGATCGCCTTCTCGGGGGCGACCTTCGCGGTCGAGCCGAAGACGGGCGCGCCCTTCGCGTGCGGATAGTCGGCGGCCTCTGCGCGGAGGATGACCGGCGCGTTGGTGTTGAGCGCGATGGCGCTGATGCCGCAGAGCACGGAGTCGGTGTGGAACATCACCGTGCGCTCGAGGACCGACGCGTCCGGCGAACCGATCTTGCCCGACATGAAGTCGATGGCGAACTGACCGATGCCGAGGGCCTGGTTCGTGTTGCGCGGGAGGACGGTCTGGTTCTTGAGGGCGGTTGCGTCGGTGGGGACAGCCATCGGGGTGCTCGTGTGGGTCTGGAGGTTCGCGGGAGGTCGCGGAAACTGAAGAGTCGCGGTCGATTCGCGCGCCGCTCGGCGGCGAAGGGCGGAGATGGTAGCACCCACGCGCATCCGACTCCGACCGGTGCACGGCACGTGCCGTGCAGTGCCTGGCACTGAACGGCACGTGCCAGGCACCGCGCGAGGCTCGTGTAAGCCCATGCAAAGCAACTACTTGTGTAGGAACCTGCGTCACGGGACCGTTGGTCGGACTGTTGGTGCACGGCACGTGCCGTGCAGTGCCTGGCACTGAACGGCACGTGCCGTGCACCACTTGCGGTGCTAGCGGGCGAGGGGCTGGACCTGACGCGCGAATCGCTCGAGGGCGCCCAGCCCCTGCCCCATGCCGATGATCCACAGGACAGGCGCCATCACCCACCCGATGTAGGGGACCAGCACCAGCAGTCCCGACAACCCCACGAGCACCGGCGCCGCCTTCACGGCGAACTCGCCAGACGGCGTGTCCCGCCACCCGCTCTCGCGCGGCAATGACCGGAACACGAGAAGCGCCATGACATCTGCCGCCGCCACCGCGAGCGGAAGGCAGAGAGACAGGGTCGCGGCGATGACGAACAGGTTGTCGGAGCCGTCGATCCAACGGACCGAATCGGCGAGAGGCAGCAGCGCAGCCAGAACCACCGCGATCACGCGAATCGCGTTCGCCCGTCGCAGGCGCCTCGCCCGCACCTCGCCGATCGGAAGCTGCGCCAGCGTCTCGACCGCAACCACCTGAAGAAAGACCTGCAGCCCGATCGCCGCGATCAACATGATGAGGAAGAGGCTCAGGCTGAGCCGCTGGAACGCCAGCGAGTCCATCGCGATGTTGACCATCGCACCGATCGGCGTCGCGACCAGAATGAAGAGGAACGCGTAGCTCGCGCGCTTCGCCCGTCCTGCGGCGCGTTCCACGCGCGCAAGCCCGTTGGACTGCCACCACTCGGGCATGGCGCCCTTGATGAGCCATCCGCACTCAGGGCAGCACCCGCCGATCTCTCGGCCGTAGAGATCGAAGCGGCACTGCGGGCATGGCCGGTGCCACGGCACCGTCGCGGGCGCCGCGATGGCTTCGGCCGACTCCTCCCGAGGCCCCGAGGCCTCCGGATTCATGCGGCGGACTCCGGCGATACAGCCCGCGCCAGCGCGCCTCTCCACGCTCGCTCGGAACGCTTCATGCCTCGTAGGAGCAGGATGTACAGCAGAAGCATGCCGGCATTCGTCAGCATCGAAACCACGATGATGAAGCCCCACGACATGAGAAACGGCCCAACCCAATGAGGCGCATGCACAACCGCCAGATTGAAGCCGTACCCCGCCGTCACGACGACGCTGCAAAGCATCAACCAGCGCTGCAGCCCCCGCTGACCCGCGGGAGGCGCGATCAGCACGGGCAGCCAAACGCCTCCCAGTGCGGCAGGCAGCCCGACGCCGAAACAAGCCATCACCACTCCGTCGGAGACATCGATCCACTGCGAATAGCGCGCACGAAGGAGCAGGGTGACCACGGCTAAAATCGCCGTGCAGACCGCCAACGGAGCGACGATGCGAATCCGCCGGCTCGCAAGCACGAGGGGAACGACGGGAATCAGCTCCACAAACTCGTCCACGCGATGAAGGACCTCGATCGCCGACAGCACGATTGAACCGAGCGACTCCGCGCCACTTGGCAGAAAGACGGCGAGCGAGGGCAGATACCCGAGGGAGTCGAAGGCGATCGACGCCACGATCAGCCAGCCGCCGATCACGAACCACCGTCGCGCTCGATCGTCGCGCCAGGCACCGAGGAACGGGCCATCGACCACCGACGCCCCGCACTCCGGGCAGAGTTCATCGACTCGCCGGCCGGCCAGGTCGTAGCCACAGCGGAGGCAGCCGCTCATCGCGACTCCATGGAGGCGATCCGCTGCGTCAGCCGTCGCAACTCGAGCGCCGACCAGATCAGAACAACCGAACTCGACGCGAAGAACAAGGTCGGCGGATCTCTCGATGTGTCCTCGTTCAGCGCGATCCACGCGCTGAGCGCGGCGAGCGCGAGCATCGCCCGCGCCCGCGTCCTGCTGATCGGCGGTACTCCCGTACCCCGCACGAGGCCTGGTATCGCGAACACGAACAGGCCATCCGCGAGCGCGATCAGGAGAAGCGCTCCCTCGGGGTCGAGAAACCCGCGCAGCCAGTCAGGCAGCGAACGCGCGAACGGGAGATTCACCAGGAAGAGGAGCCCGAATCCAGCCAGACGCATCGATGCCGCGATCCACGGAAGCCGACCTCGCCGCGATGTGTCGGCCGCTGTGAAGCCGACGGCCGCCATCGCCATCGGCACGGCGACGAACAACCCGCCGACCGCGAGCGGAACCGCGATCGCGGCTGGCATCGCCGTGAACAGCGCGAGGTCGAACGCAAGCAGGGCCGACACGATCGCATAGAGCGGCGCCGCACCGCGGAAGGCCGCGGCGGCGAACCGAAACCGCCGCCGTCCGCGACGGGTGCGCCAACGACCCGCAAATCGCTCGGGCATGATCGTCGTTCCGCACTCGGGGCATGCCTCACCGATGCTGTTGGCCGAAATGTCGTACTCGCAGGACTCGCAGTGGGCCGGCTTGCCGCCGAGGCCCGAGGCCCTCGCGCCAAGCTTGGCTCCTGCAGCCAGACGCTCGGCCGCCGCGACCTCGCTGCCGGAGGGAAGCGACGGCATCGCACCCTCGAGCAACGCGGCAAGCGCGCCCGCCGCGTTACCGCGCGCGAGCGCCTGCACGACATGGCGTCCCTGTGCGATCGCGCTGAGAAATCCACCGACGAACGCGTCGCCGCAGCCGACGGTGTCGACCGCGTCCACCACGAACCCGCGGTGTGCGAAGCGCGCCGTGCCGGCGGCGGCGATCGCGCCCTTCGGACCAAGCGTCACGATGACGGTTCCGCCCGGCATCCACGCCGCAAGGATGTCGAGCGCCCGCGCGGGATCGCGCTCGCCCGTGAGCGCTTCCGCCTCCGTCTCGTTCACGACCAGTCCGGACAGCTTCTCGTAGCGGACGGCGCGCAGCGACGCATCGGCGGGCGCGGCATTCAGCCAGACGCGGAGACCGCGGGCAGCTGCGGCCGCGATTCCCTCATGCAGACACGAGCACTCGTTCTGAAAGAGGACGATGTCCCCCTGCTTCGCGCGCTTGAGGAACCGCTCGATGTCGGCGATGGCGATCCGCGTGTTCGCCTCAGGTGCGATCACGATGGCGTTCTCGCCCCCGTCCGCGACCATGACGGTCGCGGCGCCTGCCGCAGCGTCGTCGAGCGAGATCGACCATGTTCCAACGCCGGCCTCCCGCAACGCCTCGACGATGAAGCGCGAGTCTGCGCCGCCACGCCCGAGCATGCGCACGCGGGCACCGCACTTCGCAGCGGCGGCGGCCTGGTTCGCGCCCTTTCCTCCGGCGAATGTCGATGACGAGACCGCCGCGACGGTCTCGCCTGCCCGCGGAAGTGCGCGGACGCGCACCACGCGGTCGATCATCATCGAACCGATGACATGGATCGAAGCGC
>JBKCZS010000183.1:0-2798 GCA_046337925.1 bacterium
AGGCCGTTCTGCAGCTGGAACTTGAGCTGCAGGAACTCGGGCGTGAGCGCGGCGAGCGTCTTCTCGTCGACGAGCAGCGCGCGCAGGTTTTCCGCCTGCGCGAGGCGGAAGGTGCGGTTCTGCTCGACGAGCTGGCGATACGCCACGCAGTCGGTGAGCGCGTTCTTGACGGCGAGCACGGTGCCCTGCACGGCCTTGTCGTAGGCCACGACCGCCTGCGAGCGGCGCAGGCGCGCCTCGCGGTAGGTCGACTCCGCCGCGCGGTTGCCGAGCGCGTGGCTGAACTGCAGCCCCGCCGCGTAGTTGATGAAGTCGCCCGAGGCGATGTCGCCGTAGCTGTCGCCGAAGTCGTCCTGCAGGCCGAACCAAGCGATGTTCGCCGCGAGGTCGAGCTGCGGCAGGCGGCCGTTGTCGGCGACGGTCACGCCGATACCAGCGCTGTCGATCGCGATGAGCGCCTGCTGGATCACCGGCGCGTTCGCAAGCGCGGTCTCGATCGACTTGCGCAGATCGGCCTGGAACGCCGCGTCGCTCGGCGCATCGGCCGGCACCACATCGATCTCGCCGCCGACCGGGATGTTCGGGTCGTTGAGGATCGCCTTGAGGTTGTTGCCGGCCTCGGACAGCCTGCGCCGCGCCTCGAGCACAAGCGCCTTGCGCGACTCGACCGTGGCGACGGCGTTCGCGTACTCGGCCACGGTCGCGTCGAACTCGCGGCGCTTCGCGAGGACATCGCGCACTTCCTCGCCCACGCTCACGAGCCACTCCGCGCTCACGAGCCGGGCGCGGGCACTGACGAGCGCCCAGTACGCCTGCTCGGTGCGCGCCACGACCGCGAGGAGATCCGCCCGAACCTGCTCCTGCGCGAGGCGGTCGCGGTTCTGCGCAAGCCGCACTTGCGCGAGCGCAACATCGGAGCCGAAACCGCGGAGAAGCGGCTGGGTCAGGCCCAGGGTGACGGCGCTCTGCCACGCGGGATCCGGCGTGTACAGCGAACTGTCGAGGTTGTTGATGCGCGTCGTCGCGGCCGACAGCGACACGGAGCCGCCCGACTCGAGCTGGCGTCCGACGCCCGCGTTGAACGACCAGTTGCGCTGGTTCGTGACATTGGGGATCACGGTCGACCCGGAGCCCGGGAAGAGGATGCCGACCGACGGCTGGTCGACTCGGTCGAACCCGGCGCCGGCGCCCACGACCCAGTCGAAGGCGGCCTCTGCGCGCGTCACATCGGCGTCGGTGATCGCCTTCTCGAGCTGCGCGGTCTGGACATCGAGGTTGTTGGCGACGGCGGCGAGGATCGCCGAGCGGAGCGACAGCACCACCCGCTCCGGCGGCTGCCCCGTCAGCGGCACGATGCCAGACACCGTGGTTCCGAGCGCGGCCGACTGCGGCCCCATCTTCTCGAGGTCGCCCCGCCGCGGCGCAAGCATGCGGTCGACATCGGTCTCGGTCGGACCGACCGTGGCCGCGGGCGGAATGGGCACACTCGCGAGCTGACGCTCGGTGCTCGCGCGGATCCCCGACTCGAGACTGTCGGAAAGTCGGTCGTCTTCGGAGGATGCAAGCGGCGACTGGCAGGCGGCCGGCACCAACCCCGCGATTCCCAAGAGGAAGGCCGTGGAGGCGAGCGTGCGGAGGGAGGAGGAACGGCTTCGACGCATGGGCGCGGATGGTAGCGGCGGGCGACCTCCGAGGTGGTCGCAGCCGAGGTCCGCGGGCGCGTTTGGCGGACGGGCGTGCCGCCGTGGAAACCTGCGATTTCCCCCGCCCACTTGCGAGTCATTTCGATACGATCCCGCCATGACCATTCGTTCGTCCTTCGCTCGCGCTGCGCTCGTCGCAGGCATCGCCATTGTCCCCTTCGCACTGGATGCGTTCACTCTTTCGTCGCTTGCGCAGAACACCGCGCCGGCCACGAAGCCAGCAGCGAAGACGCCGTACGAAACCACCATCGCCGTCGAGAGCACGCTCGTGCGCGCCGCACCGAGCGTCGAGAGCGGCTACCCCTTCGGCAGCCTGCGCCAAGGCGCGACCGTGAAGGTCGTCGAGGAGCAGGTCGGATGGGTCGCCGTGCAGACGAGCGGCTCCGCGTTCGACGGCTGGTTCGGCTTCGTGCAGGCCGGCCCCGGCATCGCGCTGTCGGCCGACGGCAAGTCGATCAAGGTCTCGTCGCGCGCGCAGATCAGCGCGCCGAACGCCGAGGCGAACTGGAATCCCGACAGCAGCTGGAAGGCCATCGGCTTCCTCGTCGCTGGCGACGAGATGCCCGTGCTCGGCGAAGTGAAGGGCCAGCGCGACACCTTCTACAAGGTTGCGCTCAACACGAAGACCGTCGGTTGGATCAATGCCAGCGCGATCACTCCGGCCACCGGCGCCACCGCGCCTGCGACCACCGCGCCGACCACCACCGACGCGCCGAGCGTGCCGAACACCACCACGACAAACGAGCCGCCCGTGCAGGTCGGCGAGAAGGTCGAGGCCGATTCGAACCCTGTCGATCCCGATCCGACGCAGGACACCGCGACCACCGAGACGAAGCTCGCTCCGAAGGCGACCCCCGCGAATCAGACCGCGGGCAAGACAGACACGCGCGAGCAGGTCGTCGAGAAGGTGCGCCGCACGCGCTTCAAGGACATCGACGCCGTGTGGCAGCGCGTCGCGAAGGAGCCCGTCGAGACCGCGGAGCTCGAGCAGCTGCGCGAGCGTTTCCTCGCGCTCTCCGAGGATCCGTCCACTCCGCGCAGCGAGTCGAGGGGCGGGGCGGGGGGGGCGGGGGCGTGGCGCGGGGGGGGGGGCGT
>JBKCZS010000184.1:0-23796 GCA_046337925.1 bacterium
GGTCGCGCCTACTCGGGCGGCGCGGTGCTGCTGTGTGCGGGCCACAAGGGCAAGCGCGTGATCCTGCCGCACGCCAAGGTCATGATCCACCAGCCCTACGGCGGCGTGACCGGCCAGACCACCGACATTCAGATCCAGGCCGAGCAGATCATCAAGAGCAAGCGCCTGCTGAACGAGATCATCGCCCGCCACACCGGCCAGCCGGTCGACCGCGTCGCGAAGGATGTCGAGCGCGACAAGTTCTTCAGCGCCGACGAAGCCAAGGCCTACGGCCTGGTCGACGAAGTCGCGGCGTTCCCCGACAAGTCGAAGAAGTGACCGCGCACGCACCCTGACTCGGCACACGAGACGACAACCGAGACGACATCCGAGACGACATCCGAGACGAAACCCATGACCCTGATCCCAATCGTCATCGAGAAGACCGGTCGCGGCGAGCGCGCCTACGACATCTACTCGCGCCTCCTCACCGACCGCATCATCTTCCTCGGCGGACCCGTCAACGACCAGATGGCGAATCTGATCGTGGCGCAGCTCCTGTTCCTCGCGAGCGAGGACCCCGACAAGGACATCTCGCTCTACATCAACAGCCCGGGCGGCAGCGTCACCGCGGGCCTCGGCATCGTCGACACGATGAACTTCATCAACTGCGATGTCGCGACCTACATCGTGGGCTGCGCGGCGAGCATGGGTTCGGTCATCGCGTGCTCGGGCGCGAAGGGCAAGCGCTACGCGCTCCCGAACTCCGAGAACCTCATGCACCAGCCGCTCATCGGCGGCGTGCTCGAGGGCCAGGCGACCGACCTCGAGATCGAGGCGCGCCACATCCTGCGCATGCGCGACCAGCTCTATGCGATCTACTCGAAGGCGACCGGCCAGCCGGCGACGAAGATCGCCGAGGACTGCGACCGCAACAACTGGCTCACCGCGCAGGAGATGCTCTCCTACGGGCTGATCGACAAGGTGCTCGACAAGCTTCCGGCCCAGCCCGGTGGCGGGCGCCACAAGTCGGACGAGTGATCGGCGCTCCTCACTGTCGGAAGCGATACCGAATCCTCACATATCTGATGCGTTCGAGACGGCCCAGCCCGCGCTGGGCCGTCTTGCTTTGCAACTCCATGCATGATCGATGCTTATCGAGCCCAGGCCGGCGTGCCGCTGCCGACGCGCTGCCTCCGCACATACCCCAAGGTGGGGAACGATTGACAAAGTTCGACCGTGTTTCAGGTTCTTCCTTGCCTCGTGGCCAAGACGGGGCATGGTTCAGGCGGTTCGATTGTTCCCTCCCCCTCCTTCAGTCTCTTTGGTCACGCGTGGTGCCCAACGGTCCTGAAGTCGGTCGAACCAGACTGTCCCTGGTGTGCCATGTCATTTGAGAAAGAGAGCCTCAACCGTGAGGCCGTGGTTGCATCTCCCCCCAAGATGCAGGCGGTCTACAACGGTTTCAGCGCCATCTACCCGCAGTTGCGGGCGCTCGCGTCGGCCATGATGAGCCGCGAGAGAGCGTCGCACACCCTGCAGCCGACCGCCGTCGTCAGCGAAGCGTTCCTCCGCATCGCAGACCGGCAGGGCAGCGACTTCCAAAGCGAATCCCATCTGCTCGCGTACGCGGCCACCGCGATGCGTTCGATCCTCGTCGACCACGCTCGACGGCGGCGTTCGAAGAAGCGCGGCAGCGGCGCAAAGGTCGGCTCCGACATGATCGCCGACCTCGCGGTCGACCCCAAGGTCGGCGTGGACCTGCTCGAGATCGACGACGCGCTGCGCGCGCTCGAGGAAGCCGATCCCCGCTCGTCGAAGGTGGTCGAGGCCCGCATCTTCGGCGGCCTCTCCATCGAGGAAACCGCCGAGGCGCTCGGCCTCTCGCTGTCGACCGTCTCCCGCGACTGGCGCTTCGGGCGGGCTTTCCTCGCCGGCCAGCTCTCGCAGGACGGCGCCGCGGCGATCATCGACGAGGAGGCGACGCCATGAACGCCTCCCCCGCGACCATCCGCCGGGCCCGCGCCGTGTTCCAGTGCGCGATCGAACTCGACGGCACCGAGCGCGACGAGTTCGTGCGCGACGCCTGCAACGGCGACAACGCGCTCCACGCGTTCGTCGAGACGCTGCTCGCCGCCGACCTCGACGAGGGTGCGTCCTTCACCTTGGCGCCCGCCGTGGCGCGTCCGGCCGACCACGACCGCTCGGAGTCGCGCCGATGTCCGCTGCCGTCGGGATTCACCCGCGTGCGCGAACTCGGCGTAGGCGGCTCCGGACGCGTCGAGCTCTGCCGCGACAACGCGTCGGGCGCGCTCGTCGCGATCAAGATCGTCGACCTCCGCGGCCTCGGCCAGGGCGGCGTCGACCGCGTGCGCCGCGAGTGGCGCATCCTGAGCTCGATCGTGCATCCGTCGCTCGTCCGCCTGCGCTCGGCGGGCACGCTCGAGGACCGCTATGCGTATCTCGTGATGGAATTCATCGACGGTCTCGACATCCGCAACCATGTCGAGATCAACATGCTCGACGCGCGCGGGGTCATCGAACTCATGCTGCCCGTTGCGGAGGCCCTGTCGCTTGCGCACGAGCGCGGCGTCGTCCACCGCGACCTCAAGCCGTCGAACATCCTCGTCGGCGACGATGGCCGCGCGCGGCTTCTCGACTTCGGCGCGGCCCGTATCTCCGTCGGCGGCGCGGTGAGCATCCACCACCACACGCTGACGGGCGAGATGGTGGGCACGCTCACCTACATGAGCCCCGAGCAGGCGGCCGGCCGGCCGAGCGAGGTCGACGGTCGGACCGATGTCTATCAGTTCGCGACGCTGGTCTACGAGCTCATCGAGGGTCAGCCGCCGTTCGAACTCGATGGCCTCACGCTTGCGGAGACGATCTCCGCGATCGTGAGCACGAAGCCTTCGCCGATGTCGAAGCCCTTCGATCAGGGCGGCGCAAGCCCGGAGGTCGCGCGCGTCATCATGAAGGCGCTCGCGAAGAAGCCGGCGGGACGCCAGCGCGACATGAAGTCATTCATCGCCTCGATGCGCCGCGCGCTCAGCAAGGCCGCCCGCGAGCAGCGCGCGGTGTGACCGAGGCCAGACTCGCTCCTCTAGACTTGCTCCTCCAGATTTGCTCCTCCAGACTCTCTCCTTTCGCGTGAAAGGACAAGCGCCCCGCGATCTGCGGGGCGCTTTCTTTGGTCGAGGCTTGATGGAGGCTTGATCGAGACAGCTTTCCGTAGCGCCGGGCAGGTCAGCCTGCGGACTTCGTGCGCGGGCGCGCGCGGCGCGCGGCGGCGCGGAGGAGTTCTGCGCTGATCGAGGACTTGGGGAGCAGCACGGCGTCCACCGAGAACCGACCGACACCGAGTTCGAGCATGAGGCTCGGCGGACCCTCGACCGCCTGCAGGATGTCGCATCCGAACGCGTCGCGCACCAGCACCTGGCTTCCCGGCGCGAGCACGCCCCGAAGCTGAAGACGGCAGCCGCGGAGGTCGTCGACCCGGATGACCGCGCGGATCCGAACCTCTTCGCTCGAGGCTTCTGCGTGGAGATTGGCGGGGACGGCGGAGAACCTCGCGCCGACGACGGTGTCGGTCGAGACCCCGGACTCGCCGATGTCGAACCACTCCGTCTCGCAATCGACGCCTGCCCAGAGCTGGATCCATTCCAGGCGGGCGGCTCCGATCGGAGGCCGATGAAGAGGGGTGAACGGCATACCAGGTTGTTTCATGGACGGCTCGCTTGCTGCCACCACAAGACCACACAGGTGCTTTGCGGAATCCCCACACGGTTCCTGTCAGCCGATCGCAAGATTCTCGCGGAACAGCGTGGATTCCACCGGGAAAGCCTCGTTCGCGGTACAAATGAGAATCGCTCATAAGTCCATTCTTGGAATGGGCTTATGTCCGCGACTTGGAATCCAGACCCCCAGAAAGTGACCGCGCGGACAGGCTCGTTGAGCCTGCCCGCGCGGTCGTGCGTGGCACTTCTGGCGAGGCTTGCGGCCCCGACGCAGGTAGAGACGCGAACTGGCGACGGCGCCTGTCATCCACGCCCGCGAATTGTGCGGAAACTCACCGAAATGCCCCGGCTCGGGGAGAATGTGGCGATGCCTCCGGAATCCGACCCAACGCCCTCTCTCTTCTCCGAGCTCGGCGACCGCGACCCGCTTCTCGCAGCCGAAGGCGGCCCGACGCGCCGCGCGACCGGGAGCGTGGGGCCCGCGGCCGCCCCTGCTGACCTCGAAGCGCTTGCCGCGCGACTTCCGGGCAACCTGTGGCTCGGGACCTCGAGCTGGAGCTTCCCGGGCTGGACAGGCCTCGTCTACGACCGCGAGGCGGGCGAGACCCTTCTCGCGCGGGAGGGGCTCGCTGCCTACGCGCGGCATCCGCTCTTCCGCTCGGTCGGCGTCGACAAGACCTTCTACCGCCCCGCGCCGCGCGCGGAGTTCGAGCGGTTGGCGGCGCAGGTGCCGGCAGGCTTTCGGTTCCTCGTGAAGATGTGGCGCGGCGTGGTCGAGCGCGATGTACGCGGCGCGGGGGGCGCGGTCGATGCCTTCCTCGACCCGAGAGTGGCGGAAGCCGAATGCGTGCGGCCGGCGGTCGAGGGCCTCGGCGAGAAGGCCGGTCCCCTGCTGTTCCAGTTCCCGCCGATGCATCTCGGTGGCGGCCGCGCGTGCCGCGGGTTCCTGGCGCAGCTCTCGAACTTCCTCGGCGCGCTCCCGAAGGGCCCGCTCTACGCGGTCGAACTGCGCAACCGCGTGCTCGCGTCACCGGAGTACGCGCCTCGGCTCGGCGAACTGCTTGCCGAACACGGCGTGGCGCCATGCCTCACCGTGCATCCCACGATGCCCGATGTCGAGACCCAGTCGCGCGAACTCGCGCTGAACCCGTCGCTTCCGCTCGTCATGCGCTGGATGCTGCGCGGCAACCACGCGTACGGCGAGGCGAAGGACCTCTACGCGCCCTTCGACAAGCTGGTGGAGCCGGACGACGCGAGCCGCGACGCGCTCGCGCGGCTCGCGGCCGGCGCGCTGCGCGCGGGGCTCGGCGTGTGGGTGATCGTGAACAACAAGGCCGAGGGATCGAGCCCGCTGTCGGTGGAGAGGCTGGCGCGGCGGATCGTCGAGGCTTGAGGCGGCTCCTGCCGGCGCCGCCTCCATCTACTCGCGCCCGAGGAAATCGCGCATGCGCGCGCCGACTTCCTCGGGCTTGTCGTAGAGCAGCACATGCCCGGCGCCGTCGTAGACCTCGCCTTCCATCGACGGCAGGCCTTTGCGCCAGACCTCGAGCATCGACGGGTCGGTGAGCTGGTCGAGCGAGCCGTAGAGCACGAGCGCCGGGGCCTTGACCGACGCCATCATCGGCTCGACGCCGCGCACGAGGAACGGGCGCAGGTCCTCCACGATGCGCAGGAACGCCGCCCGCCGCTCGATGGCGAGCGCCACGAACTGCTCGCGCACCGGCGCGGGAATCGGCGGCGGATTCGGGAAGTTGAGCCGGAGGACCTCGCCGAAACTCGCGTCGTCCTTGATGTCGAGCGGCAGCTCGCCCGCCGCGACGCGTGCCATGAACTCGTTCTGGTTCGGTGCGACCACCCCCGCGGGCGACAGGAGCACGACGCGGCGCACCGACTCGGGATAGGTCGCCGCGTACGCCGCGGCGAACGCGCCTCCCATCGAAGTGCCGACGACATCGACCTGCCCAAGACCCTCGTGCACGCGGAACCGCTCGATCGCGTCGATGTAGAGACGCCAGTCGTGCGGCATGTCGCCGTGCATCGGGTGGTCGCCGAAACCGGGCAGGTCGGGGATGACGACCCGGTGCGAGCCGTCGAGCAGGCGCGCGACCTCCATCATCGCCTCGGCGGTGGTGCCGAGCCCGTGCAGCACGAGGCAGGTCCGCGGAGGCGCGGGATCGGCCGAATCCCCGGTCGCGGGGTGCGTATCCAATGCGCGCCAGCGGATGCGGTCGATCTCGACGAAGCGCTCGGCGACGCCCGCACGCGCGTGGCCGGCGGCCATCGCGAGGTTGAAGGCTCGGACGGGGTCGTTCCAGAGCCACACGGCGGCCGCCGCACCCGCGATCGCGAGGACTGCAACCACTACGACGGCAACACGAAGGAAGCGTTTCACGCGACGAAGCGTAGCCGCGCGCACCACCCCCTGCCATCGCCATTACGATGCGACCATGACGACCATGCCGTCCCTCGGATCGGACCCCCAGGCACTCGCCTTCCGCGAAACCTTCGAGCGCACCCGCGCCGAGATCGCGAAGGCGGTCGTCGGTCACACGGAGATCGTCGACGGGGTGCTGGTCTGCCTCTTTGCGGGAGGCCACTGCCTGCTCGAGGGCGTCCCCGGCCTCGGCAAGACGCTCCTCATCCGCTCGCTGTCGCAGGCGCTGCACCTCAAGTTCAGCCGCATCCAGTTCACCCCCGACCTCATGCCCGCCGATGTGACGGGCACGACGATCGTCGTCGAGACCGAGAACGGCCGCGACTTCCAGTTCCGCAAGGGACCGATCTTCGCGCAGATCGTGCTCGCCGACGAGATCAACCGAGCGACGCCCAAGACGCAGTCGTCGATGCTCGAGGCGATGCAGGAGCGCAGCGTCACCGTCGGCGGCAACTCGTACGAACTCGAGAAGCCGTTCTTCGTCATGGCGACGCAGAACCCGATCGAGCAGGAGGGCACCTATCCCCTGCCCGAGGCGCAGCTCGACCGCTTCTTCTTCAAGCTGGTCGTCGGCTACTCGACGCGCGAGGAGCTGTCGACGATTCTCGACCGCACCACGACGGGCGACTCGCCGAAGATCGAGCGCGTGCTCGACGCCGCGGGCATCGTCGCGGCGCAGAAGCTCGTGCGCAGCGTCGGCATCGCGCCGCATGTCCAGGACTACGCGGTGCGCATGGTGCTCGCCACGCATCCGGGCGGCCAGTTCGCGACGCCGATGGCGAACCAGTTCCTGCGCTTCGGCGCGAGCCCGCGCGCCGCGCAGACGCTGGTCCTCGGTGCAAAGGTGAAGGCGCTCCTCGCCGGCCGCATGGCGGTCGCGTTCGACGACATCAAGGCGGTCGCGCTTCCAGCGCTGCGGCACCGCATCCTCCTCAACTTCGAGGCCGAGGCCGAAGGCCGCACCACCGACGAGATCGTGCAGAACATCGTCGACACCCTCGTCCTCGACGCCCGCTGACACGCGAAACCCGCTGGCTTCCAGCACCGGATCACCATGAAGACCCTCGCAGCATCGACCGTGCTCGCCCTCTCGGCGACGACCTTCGCACAGACCACAGCGGCTCCCGAGGCTGCGCCCACCGGCGCAGCGATCGATTCGGCCAACGCCGCGAAGGACGACCTCAAGTTCGTCGTCGCCGGCGGCTACGCGCACTTCTTCGACACCGACTTCGACTCGGGCGGCGGCGGCGTGGCGGTCAATCGCGGCTTCGGCGCGTTCTCGATGCGCGGCGCGCCGAAGGACGCCTACGAGTGGGGCGTGTCCGTCAGCTGGGAAGGCTCGTGGTACTCGTTCCAGTCGGGCGGCACGCTTGCGGCCGCGGCCGGCGGCAAGCCTTGGGGCGCCGTGCAGTCGGTCAAC
This sequence comes from bacterium, assembly GCA_046337925.1. Lineage (GTDB taxonomy): Bacteria > Planctomycetota > Phycisphaerae > Phycisphaerales > SM1A02 > QWPT01. The sequence continues at coordinate 7,571 of JBKCZS010000184.1, forward strand.
ATCGTTCCGAGCGCGACCTTCAAGTTCGGCGAGAACTGGCGCGTCAACACCGCGCTCATCGTCGGGTTTGCCGGTGAGAACGACGCGGACGCGTGGGACAGCGCGACCTTCGGCGGCATCGTCGCCGCGTCGTACGCGTTCTCGAAGGAGTTCGTGCTCGGCGCAGGCGTGCTCGCCGCGACGCGGATCGAGGACGATGTGCTCGTCATCCCGCAGATCATCATCGACTGGAAGCCCTGCAAGGAGTTCCGCCTCACGAACATGGCGGGGCCCGAGGCGTATCCGGGCGGTGCGGGCCTCGAGGCGATCTGGGTGCTGAGCGACGAGTACGAAGTCGCGCTCGGCGGCCGCTACACCTACCGCCGCTTCCGCCTCGACGACGACGGCGCTCCCGCGCGCGCGGGCGGCGTCGGAACCGACGAGGGCCTCCCGATCTGGCTGCGCGCCACGATGCGCGCCAAGTGCGGCGCGCGAGTCGACCTGATCGCAGGTGTCCAGGTCGGCAGCGAGATGCAGCTCGACGACGCGGCGGGCAACGAGATCGCAAGCGTCGATGTCGAGCCGAATCCGTTCCTCGGGATCTTCGCGAGCTGGCGGTTCTGAATGGCGACGGCGGCAATCGCGCGTGAAACCGGTCCCCGCCCGTACGCGCTCGTCACGGGCGCGTCGGCCGGCATCGGGCGCGCATTCGCGCTGGCGCTCGCCGCGCGCAACCACGACCTCGTGCTGACCGCGCGCCGCACCGACCGCCTCGAGGCGCTCGCGGCGGAAGTGCGGAAGAAGCACGCGACCCGGACCTTTGTCGTCGCGGCCGATCTCGCGGACGCCGCCGCGCCGAAGCAGATCGTCGACGCCGTGCACGCGGCCGGCATCGAGGTCGACTATCTGGTGAACAACGCGGGCTACGGCATCCGCGAGCGCTTCCTGAACACACCGTGGGAGGCGCACGCCGCGTTCCTCCGCGTGATGGTCGATTCATGGATCGAACTCACGCATCGGCTCGCGCCGGCGATGGTCGCGCGCGGACATGGGCGCATCGTCAATGTCTCGAGCCTCGCGTCGCTCGCTCCGGAGCCGCCGGGAAGCCTCTACCCCGCCGCGAAGTGCCTCATGACGAGCGCGAGCCGTTCGCTGCGGCTGTCGCTCCTCGACACCGGCGTCCACTGCACCGCGCTCTGCCCCGGCTTCACCTACACCGAGTTCCACGATGTCCTCGGCGCGCGCGACGCGATGAACAAGCTGCCGAAGTTCATGTGGCAGTCGGCCGATGCGGTCGTCGCCGCCGGAATCGAAGGCGTCGAGCGCAACAAGCCGGTGGTCGTTCCCGGCGCCTTCAACAAGTTCGCGGCGTTTGCGTGCCGGTTCATTCCGTACTCGGTCGCGCACCGCATGACCCCGAAGGCGATCCTCGAGGAGAGCCTCACGAGCGCGGGTGGCGGCGCGCAGCGTCGCGGATGAACCCATGTCGCTGATCTGCTGCCCCATCGCCATCGAAAGCGCCGCGGAGATTCCGCTCGCGGTCGAACGCGCCGCGCGCGCGCGCGTGCTCGGCGCGCGCATGGTCGAGTGGCGCTGCGACGGACTTGCGTCGCGCGAGGGCGCGGATGCGGCGGGCGCGATCGCTCGGCTCGTGCGCGAGTCGCCGCTGCCGTCGATCGTGACGGTGCGTTCGTCGGAAGAAGGCGGCTCGTGCTCGCTCGCGGAACCGGAGCGCCTCGCGCTGCTCGCGCGCGTGGCGAAGTCCGCCGATGCGCCGCGGATGGTCGATGTCGAGCACGCGGCGCTTTCCGCGGATCTGCCGCGTGCGCTCCTCACCGCAGCGCTTGCGCCGCGCGGCGAAGACGCCGATGCGCCCGCCGCGCCGAAGCTCGTCGCGAGCGCGCACGACTTCACGGGGCGGCCGATCGACCTTCTGCGCCGCGTCGCCGCGATGCAGGAGGATCCGCTCGTCTCCGTCGTGAAGCTCGCATGGATGGCGCGCAGCATCCGCGACAACCTCGAGGCGTTCGATCTCCTCGCGACGCGCACGAAGCCGATGATCGCGCTCCTGATGGGCGAGTTCGGCCTGATGAGTCGCGTGCTCGCGCCGAAGTTCGGCGGGTTCTTGACCTTCGCGTCGGATGCGGAAGGCGCGGGCACGGCGCCCGGGCAACCGACCGCGCGCGAGCTGCGCGACCTCTACCGCTTCGGCTCGATCGGCCCTGCGACGCGCGTGTTCGGCGTCGTCGGCTGGCCCGTCGGGCACTCGCGTTCGCCCGCGTTCCACAACGCGCGCTTCGCCGAGCACGGATACGACGGCGTCTACCTGCCGCTGCCGGTGCCGAGCGAGTGGGAGCACTTCAAGGCGTCGATCGGCGCGCTCGTCGACCATGAGCGCCTCGACTTCGCAGGCGCCAGCGTGACGATCCCGCACAAGGAACATCTGTTGAAGTTCGTGCGCGAGCGCGGCGGCGAGGTCGACGCGGACGCAGCGTGGCTTGGCGCCGCGAATACGCTCGTCGTGCGGCCGCTCGGGACGCCCGATGCGCAGCGGCTCTTTGCGACGAACACCGACATGCCTGCGGCGGTCGAGGTGCTATCGGCGGCGCTCGCGACGCGCGGACACGCGCTCGAGGGCGCACGCGTGGCGGTGCTCGGCGCAGGCGGCGTCGCGCGCGCGGTCGCGGGCGGGCTGGCGCTTGCAGGCGCGACGGTCGTCGTCGTCAACCGCACGCGCGCGAAGGCCGAGGCGCTGGCGACGGCGCTCTCGGGCCGCGCGCGAGCGAACGGCAAGCCGACGCGCGTCGTCGCGGGCGACGAAAGCGACTTCGACTGCAACGGTCCGAGCTGCGAGAACTTCCACGCGTTCGTCAACTGCACGCCGCTCGGCATGGAAGGCGGACCCGATCCGAAGGGTTCGGCGATGCCCGACGACGCGTTCCTCGACGATTCGGTGGTCGTGATGGACACCGTCTACGCGCCGAAGGACACGCCGTTCCTGCGCGAAGCCCGCGCCCGCGGCGCCGTGACGGTCGACGGCGAGGCGATGTTCCTCAAGCAGGCCGAGCTCCAGAGCGAGCTCTTCCGAGCGCGCTGGTAGCCGGCGGCTGAGCCGTGGTGAACCGCGACTTTCAACGCGGAAAGGGAGAGAATGCGCGCATGGCGACGCTGCCCCCATTCCGCTGCGATGCGGTCGACGACCCCGACATCGCGCTCGAGATCGAGGGCGACGCGGTGGCGTGCGGCGGTGCTGCGAGCATCACGCGGTATCTCGACGCGGTTCCGGCGCTTCCGTCGCTTCCGATCGCGCTCGACACCGCGATCGAGTGCGCGCTGCGCGCGATCGGAGGCGATCCGCTCGCGGCCGCGCAACGGCTGGTGGTCGAGCACGAGGACCTCGCCGATGCGATCCTCGCGTGCGCGCTCGGGCTCGGCGCCGAGCACGGCGCGGCGCCTTCGCTTTCGGAAGGCACGCTGATCTTCGGGCGCTGGCGCGTGGTCGAGATGCTCGGTTCGCGCGCGACCGCCTCCGTCGCGCGCGTGCGCGACGAGGCGCTCTCCACGCCCGATGTGCCCTCGACGCGATCGACGCACTGCACCGCTCCGGCATGGCGCACGGCGACCTGAAGCCCGACCATCTTCGCGTGCGCCGCGACGGCACGGTGTTCCTCGTCGACTTCGGCTGCGCGTGCGCCGCCGATCCGGCGTCGGTGCGCGCCGACCTCTCGCGCCTTGCCGCGATGTCCCGCGCCGCGTCCACTGCGTGGATCGACCGCGCCGCCGCGCGCGTCGCGTGCAACGCGGCTGCGCGCGGCTCGACGACGCTTGCGCGCGCCGCACTGCGCTCGGCGTCGCCCGGCCAGCGCAAGCGCCTCGCCGTGCGGGGCCTCGCCGCGACCCTGGCATCGGGAGTCCTGGTGGCGGCGGGGCTCTCGTTCGGATACTGGCTGACGGCGCCGCCGAGGATCGCGACCGCTCCGTACAGCGTGGTCGACGCGCTTGCGAAGACGGGCCGACTGCGCGAGGCGCGCATCGGTCCCGATGGAAAGATCTCAGGGGTCCTGCTCTTCCTTCCCGAGCTGCGGCAGGCGCCGGGCGTCGAAGACCGCGACGGGCGCATCGTTCTTTCATCGCTGCGATTCACTCCTGACGGAGGGATCGTCGCGACTCCTTCTGCCGAATTTGTCAATCCCGTGTCGCAAGGCGGCGTTCCCGATCAGTAAGGGTCGGCGGAGCACCGTGCTCCGCGACGGAAACCCTTCTGAGGATGCTGCAATGAGGAATAGATTCGGGATCGGCGCACCGGCGGCCGTGTTCGTGGCGCTCGCGCTTGTGGGCGCATCGACCGTCATCGGAATGTCCATGCATGGGTCGGGATCGGATGAGACCGTTCGAGTCGACGCGCTCGGACATGAGTTCGTCGCCAAGCGCGAGACGATGAAGGCGGCGGAGTGGTTTGGCGAGCGCGGGCGGCTCTTCGGACTCAAGTTCGCAGCGGACGCTCGCTCGGACGAGCGGCTGCGGCTTCGGCTCGTTCCTTCCGAAGGCGTCGCGATTCCATCCGGCTCGTTCGAGGCTTCCGCGATCCGCTTCAACGACGCAGGCGAGGTGGTCGAGATCGTTCCCGCCGACCCGACGGCGGAATGCCAGGTCGTGGCATTCGAAGACCCCGAGGATCCTGGGCATTACCTCGTCGGATGCAGCGGAACCTGCAAGGGTGCAGCGCTGCAGGGCACGCTCGCGATCGATATCGTGACGCTTGAACTGGCGTGCCCTTGCAAGTGAATGGGCATGTGAATGGGCATGCGGACAGGCGCTTCCCGCCGGCGTATGGACGAACCAACGGACATCACACGCTCGGACCTCGCGGATCGGCTTCTTGGCCACCGCGAGGTCCTTGTCTCTCGCATCCGCCGCTACCTCGCGGGCGTCGGCGCTTCGTCGCAGCAGGCAGACGACATCTTCTCGACGACCGTGCGCCGTACCGACATGCTTGTGGCGGCGGGCAAGATCGTGGCGCGGCTGGCGGACGACGATCTGATCGCGCTGTCGAGCGCGATTGCTCGCAATGCGGCGCGCGAGGCGGGGCGGGAAGCGAGACGCGAGCGGCGGCGGGAAGCGGCGGCGGAGCGGGTCGAGCAGCATCGATTGCGCGAAGCAGACGCGCCGCTCGCGCGGAACGATGCACTGACCGAGGACTTCCTGGCGCGGATCGCGCCAGAGGATCTCGAGGTGATCGGCCTCAAGCTGCGCGGCGTCGACTGGCCCGCGATCGCGGCCGAGCTTGGCACGACCGTCGCGGCTGCGCAGCGGCGCTACTATCGCGCGCTCAAGTCGGTGGCCGCGCTCTCCGAGTGAACGCGTTACCATCGCGGCATGCCGGCCGATGACGACGAAGACCTGACGCCCGAGGAGTACTCGATCGACGAATCCGCGATCGATGACTCGGTGGTCGACGCGTGCCGCTACCTGCGCGCGCACCTCACGGGGCTCATCAGCTTCGACGGGGAGTTCGTTCCGATCAAGCTCGTGATCGCGCCGGACGGCGCGCTGGTGGCGCCCGTGATGGTGGCGATGCTGCGCTCTTTCGACATCGCGCTCTTCCTGCCCGATGAGGGTGAGGACTCGATGCACATGCAGATTACCCTCGAGGAGATCAGCGAGAAGGGCGAGCATGCGGCGCTCTGCGACCGCTGGCGCATCTACCACGGCGAGCCCGAGGATGTGCGCTGGGCGCGCATCACGATCGATGCCGCGAAGTTCCGCGGCCTCATGTTCGACGGGCTCGCGCTCATGCGGCCGAATCCGCTCGCGGATGTCGAGGTGAAGCTCATCCGCCGCATCAACGGCGAGATGCGCGAGACGCTCAAGGCCGCCGTCGCGACCGTGGTCGGCCTCGAGGTCGAGGACCCGCGGCTTGTCGGCGTCGATGCCCTCGGATTCGATGTGCGCGGGCGATTCGATGTGGTGCGCCTTCCCGCCGACCCCCCGATCGCCGATGGCGACGACGCGGTCGACGCCCTCGAGGAGCTCGCGGCGACCGCGGAGGAAGGCGACGCCGAGAGCGACGCCGCCGAGCAGGACTGAGAACCGCGTCTTCGGCGAGAAAATCGCAGACGCCGCCGTCACATTGAGATTGCCGCGCGCCCTGCGAATCTTCTACGATGACGCTCCCGCGGCCGTCGCCGCGTGCCCTGCGAGGACCCATCATGAGCAAGAACGAAGGTGACCCGAAGTTTGCCGGCAGCCTGAACCACGCGATGATCGACGGTCCCGAAGGCCGCGCCGCGCAGGAGTACGCGAACAACTTCGGTGCTCCTGGATACGGCGACATCACCAAGGTCTACATCCACCAGAAGTACGACGGCTACACCGCGGAGAACCAGGAGAGCTGGCGCACGCTGTACGACCGCCAGATGCAGTACCTGCCCGAGCACGCGTCGCAGGTCTACCTGCGCGGCGCGAAATCGATCAACCTCGTGCGCGACTACATCCCGTACCTCGAGGGGCCGAAGAGCGTGAACACCTTCCTCGCGCCGCTCACCGGCTGGCAGAGCCGCGCGGTGCCGGGATATCTCCCGGCGAAGGCGTTCTTCGCGTGCCTCGCGCGCCGCGAGTTCCCGACGACGGTCGTGATCCGCCCGAAGGAGTCGCTCGACTACCTGCCCGAGCCGGACATCTTCCACGACATCTTCGGCCATGTGCCGCTGCATGCAGACCCGATCTTCGCGGACTTCCTGCAGACCTACGGCAAGGCGGCGCTCCTCACCGACGACCCGTACCACACCGAGCGCCTCGCGCGGCTCTTCTGGTTCACGGTCGAGTTCGGCCTGATCCGCGAGGGCGGCGAGGTCAAGCTCTACGGCTCGGGCCTCATCTCGAGCCCCGGCGAGTCGAAGCACGCGCTGATGAGCCCCGAGGTTGACCGCCGTCCGTTCGACCTCGACCGCGTGTGCGAAACAAGCTTCGAGATCGACCACTACCAGCCGATCCTCTATGTGCTCGAGAGCTTCGAACAGCTGCGCGACGCGATGAACCGCTACGCGACCCGCCTGATCGAAGCGGCTGAGAAGAAGTCGCACGCGACGGTGTGAGCGCGGCGGCCGTCCTCCGGTCCGCTCGAGCGTTTACACTCCGCGGACCATGGCCAAGAAGCAGACCCGCGCCGCGAAGACCGCCCCTGCCGCAAATGACACCAACGCCTCCCTTCATGGGATCGCGCTCGCGGAGTACGCCTCGCGCCGCGAGAGCGTGCTGAAGGCGCTGAAGGACTCCGTCGCGCTCGTCTTCGCGGGCGACATGGACGCGAGCCTGCACGGCGACTTCCGCGCGCACCCGCACTTCCAGTACCTGACCGGCATCACCGACGAGGCGGGCGCCGTGCTGCTGCTCGACCCGCTCAACCCGGTCGAGGCGCGGCGCGTGATCCTCTTCCTCAAGCCGCTCAACCCCGAGCTCGAGAAGTGGGACGGCTTCCGCGAGGAGATCTCGTCGAAGCTCAAGACGAAGTACGGCGTCGGCACGATCATGCGCACGACCGCATTCGCGCGGTTCCTGCTCGAGGCGACCAAGCGCGCGAAGCGGTTTGCGCTGCTTCATCCGCTCGCGGCGCACACGGCGCCCGTGTCGCCAGACCTCGATGTCTTCCGGAGGAGCGCGGAGCGCATCCCTGGCTCGTCGTTCGTCGATCACACCCAGCTCCTCGCGGTCATGCGCGCCGCGAAGTCGAAGTCCGAGCTCGCGCTCATGCAGCGCGCGGCCGACATCACCGCGAAGGGCTACGACGCGGTGCTGCGCGGCCTCAAGCCCGGCATCACCGAGTTCGATGTGCAGGAACTTGCCGAGCACGGCTACCGCACGAACGGCGCGCGCAAGCCCGCGTACGGCACGATCGCGGGCGGCGCGTTCAACGCGACGGTGCTCCACTACCACGCGAACCGCGAGCCGCTGAAGGATGGCGATGTGATCCTCATCGACTCGGGCGCCGAGTACATGGGCTACGCGTGCGATGTCACGCGCACCTTCCCGGTGAACGGCAAGTTCACGCCGCGCCAGCGCGAGATCTACGAGATCGTGCTCGAGGCGCAGCTCGCGGCGATTGCTGCGACCAAGGCGGGCACGACCTTCGCCGCGATCGACAAGGCCGCGCGCGATGTCATCACGAAGGCGGGCTACGGCGACGCGTACTTCCACGGCACGGGCCACCACCTCGGCCTCGAGGTGCACGACATCACGCCGGAAGGCCCGGTCCCCGAGAACGCGGTCATCACGATCGAGCCGGGCATCTACCTCCCGAACGAGAACTTCGGCATCCGCATCGAGGACGACATCCTCGTGACGAAGAAGGCCGGCGGCGTGAACCTCACCGCAGCGATCCCGAAGACCGTGGCCGAGATCGAGCGCGCGATGCGCCGCTGATGCGGGCGCACGCATTGACCGAAACTTGACGCGAACTTGACGCGGCGTTGGGGTGCGCGGCCGATTGTGATCTTGATGCAAGGAGGCATCGATTCACACCAACGGCAAGACGCTCCGCTCGGACGCGCGCTGGTGCTGACCGGTTCGGTCGGCTCCGGCCATACGCGCGCCGCGCAGGCCGTGGCGGAGGCGATGCTCCGGTCCGGCCATGCCGAGGACGCGGAAGTGGTCGATGTGCTCGGATACGCATGGCCTGCGTTCCGCGCGCTCTATCGGGACGCCTACATCAGGCTGATCGAGCGGGCGCCGGGCGTGGTCGGCTGGCTGTATCGATCCAGCGACACCACCGATGGCGGCGGCGCGCGCCGCTGGCTGCAGCGGCACGCGCTCGCCCGGATGAGAGGGTTGCTCCGCGAGGAGCATCCCGACACCCTCGTCTGCACCCACTTCCTCGCCGCAGAGCTGGTGAACGGGATGGTGGAACGCGGCGAGTGGCGCGGCACCTTTGCCGTCGTCGTCACCGATCTCGACGCCCACGGCCTCTGGGCGGCATGCCCCCGTGCAGACCGCTGGTTTGTCGCGCTGCCGGAGACCCTGGAGATCCTCGCAGGCAAAGGCGTCCCGCGCGAGCGCATCGTGGTCTCCGGCATACCCATCATGGGTGCCTTCTCCGCCGTGCATCCGACGCGCGAAGAGATCCGTACGCGGCTTGGCCTGCCCGTCGAGAGTCCGATGATCCTGATGTCGGGCGGCGGAGTCGGCGTCTCGAATCTGGAAGCGACGCTTGAAGCGATGCTTGGACTCGACATCGAGTGTGGAATTGCGCTCGTGTGCGGTAGAAACGAGACCTTGCGCAAGCGTGCCGAAGAGATCGTCGCGAAGTTCGGGCAGGACGGCATGGTGCGCTGCGCCGTGCTGGGTTTCACCGACAGGATGCACGAGCTCATGTACGCCGCGGATCTCTCGGTCGGCAAGCCGGGAGGCCTGACTTCAAGCGAGGCGCTTGCGAGCGGACTGCCGATGGCGGTCCTGAATCCGGTACCCGGGCAGGAGGAGCGCAACAGCGACCATCTGCTCGAATGGGGTGTCGCCGTCAGGCTCAACTCGCCCGAGAGCGTTCGCTGGCGCATCCGCGCGCTCCTCTCCGACAGGTGCCGCCTCGAGGCGATGCGCGAAGCGGCGAGGATGCGCGCACGGCCCTTTGCGGCCGACACGGTGGCCGAGTCGCTGCGTCGACTGAGCCTGGGTGAGGAAGACGGCCCGATGTCGCTTCCGTTCACACCGGAAAGAACTCGTGCAGGACGAGCAGGAAGAGCGACCACGCCACGGGCGAGGCGCTGATCACGATCGCGGTGATCGAGAGGAAGCGCACCGCGCTCGGCTTGAGGCGCGCGAGCATCTCGCACGCCACGATCACCCACATCATGAGCGCGAACTTGAACGCGATCGCGCCGTGCATGCCCCACGCGTCGATCACGACCGCGGCGACCGGGTTCACCTCGATGCCGCCGCGGCTGAGGATCTTCCATGTGAGCATGATGTCGAGGCTCGAGACGAAGATGATCCAGACATATGCGTTCTGGAAGTGCATCTCGGGACTATGGACGAATCCAAGCGGATCGCGGCGGAACGATGTGCCGCACTCGGGGCAGACCGCGAGGCGTTTCACCGCGTGGACATCCATCGCGTAGCCGCACTTGCCGCACTTGCCGTACTTCTCGCGCCGGCGGCGGCGGATCGCGACCGGGAACGCGACGACGGCCCAGGAGAGGCTCGACCAGAAGACGATGTTGCCGAGGATCCCGAGCCAGAGCGGCTGGTGCGGGACGAGGAGCAGCTGTCCGTTGACGAGGCCGAGGTTCCAGTTGCCGCGGAGATCGGGCATGACCTCGTGGCCCATCGCGTTGTCGTCGGCGATGTACCGCGACTCACCTCGGAATGCGCGGAATGGCCATCCGGCGACGCCGGTGTCGACGCGCGCGAAGCGAGCCGCTTCGCCCGCCGGCGGTTCGACCGCGACATAGGAAGGCGGTACGCGCCTGATCGAGGTCGTGGCGTGCTCGTAACGATGCTCGACGAGCTCGGCCGCGGCGGTGGGCCAAGCCCCGTCCGTCGAGCTCGGGAGCGCCGAGTACCAGTCCGAGAGGACGCCGCGGCGCAACTCGATCACGGGAGAGTCTGGGATGTCCGACTCATCGAGCCCCTGCCGCGCGCTCATCCAGCGCACCATGGGCTCGCCCCACGCGCCGGTTCCGCGCGCGGCGAGCATGATCGGCAGTCCCCACGCGACGAACAGCGTGATGACAACCCCGCCCATGAGGAACGGAAGGATCTGCCGAAGCCGTGCGAGCGCGGACTTCATGCATGCACTATCGCATGGAACCGCGGACCCCGCCATGCGAACACGCCCCGCCCCCCGCGTTCGGCGCAAGGGACGGGGCATGATTCAGACAGATCGCGAAGACCGAACTCGGTCAGCGGCGGCGGCGGCGGGCTGCGAGGCCTGCAAGGCCGAGGAGCGCGAACGCCCCGGGAGCGGGTACGCCGATCGCGGTGCCGATCGAAGCCGTGTCGCCCGACGATGACACCGTGACCTGGGTGTCGATGATGCCGACCGTACTGACCACGGAGTTGAACGAAGGGTCGATCGAACCGGACGGAGTCCAGCCGTAGAAGAAGCTGGAGCCGGAGGTGGCCGCGACGAAGCTCACTTGGCTGAGCAGGGCGTTCGAGGAGTCGAAGAGGCAAGCTCCATCGCCGCCCGACGAGAACCCGACACCAGAGCCCGAGTAGAAGCCGACCTGCACGCCCGACAGCCCTCCCCAGAAGGAGCGGAACGAGGCGATGCCGGCACCGGCCGCGGACTCGATGAACACGACGCTCTCTCCCGCTCCGATCGACGCGATTCCGTTGAGCGCGACCGACGCGGCGAAGTTGAAGCTGCCGTCATCCATGCGCCAACCCGACAGGCTCACCGCGCTCGGACCGTAGTTGGTGACCTCGATCCAGTCGGGCGTCGGGGTGCCGCCGCCATTCGACGAACTCATCACTTCGGTGATGCGGATGCTTGCGTGCGAGATGGCGGAGCATGACAGGGCGATGACCGCACCACACAGGAGGGACTGGAGCTTCATGGGGTCTTTCTCGTTGAGGGAAGAAGGGATGTCGCGCGGCGAGGGAGCCGCGGCTCGAAGCACTTCGAGTGGAATCAACCTAGGCCGTCGGTGTTCACGCCTCGCCAAGGGAATGCTCAGAGCCCTTGTGCTTCGTGTGAATCGCCCCGGCTCCTCCGACGGCGAGGCTCGAGAGCAGCACCTCAGCGACGCGACGCCAGCTCTGGCTACGCGCGTGCGCAACACACGATTCGCGCGGCACTTGCAGCGCCCGCGCGGCCGCGACCTCGATGCGTTCGTCGAGCGCGCCGTTCACGCCCTCCTTCACGACATCGATGGGGCCGGTGACGGGATACGCCGCAACGGGGAGCCCGCAGGCGTTCGCCTCGAGCATCACGATGCCGAAGGTATCCGTCCGGCTTGGAAACACGAACACATCGGCGGCGGCGTAGTGCGCAGCCAGTTCGTCGCCGAAGCGGTATCCGGCGAACACGATGTCGGGCCATGCGCGCTTGAGCCGCTCGCGCTCTGGGCCATCGCCTACGACGACCTTCGAGCCTGGCAGCTTCGCCTCGACGAAGGCGTCGATGTTCTTCTCGCGCGCGATTCGGCCGGCGTAGAGGTGAATCGGCCGCGGCAGTCCGCGGAAGGGGTCGCCCGCGATCGGGCGAAAGAGCCTGGTGTCGACGCCACGGCACCAGGTGGCCGCACGCGCGATCCCCTGCGCGTGCAGCTGCTCGGTCACCCGCTTCGTTGGGGCGAGCGTGACGAGTGCATCGCCGTGGAACCAACGCATGAAGCGCCAGGTGATGCGCCGCGGAAGGCCGAAGTACTGCTTGAGATACTCGGGAAACTGGGTGTGGTAGCTGGTCGTGAACGGGATGCCGCGCGACTCGCAGCGGCGTCGCGCCGTGAGTCCGATCGGTCCCTCGGTCGCGATGTGGATGGCATCGAACGGCCGCTCCATCGCACGGTCGACGATGCGCCACGGCGCAAGCGTGAGGCGGATCTCGTTGTAGCGCGGCGCAGCGATGGTGCGGCCAAGACCTGGATGCAGCACATCGACCTCATGTCCCATCGCGACCAGCTCGCGGATCGTCTGCTGCCAGGTGCGGACGACGCCGTTCACCTGCGGCGACCAGGCGTCGGTCGCCAGCAGGATCCTCACTTTCCCTCTCCCGAGAGCAGCACGCGCGCATCAAACGCGACGCCGCGCTGGAGCCATGGATCGGTCTCGTCGGAGTCGTCGCCCGCGTTTTCCGCCATCGCCTTCGCTGCATCGCGGACCGCGAGGAAGGCCAGGCCGTCGAGAAGCTCGATCCGCCCGTCCTCGTGCTCGGCGAGTGCCGTGCAGCTCTCGACCCAATCGCCGCAGTTGAGGTACTCGATCTCGTCGATCCTGCGCTGCTCGGCCTTGTGGATGTGGCCGCAGACGACTCCATCGAAGCCGCCGGCACGCGCCTCGGCGACAAGCGCCTGCTCGAAGTTCGAAATGAAGTTGCAGGCGCTCTTCACGCGGGCCTTGATCGCCTGCGAAAGCGAGTCGTACGGGAGACCGAAGACGCGGCGGCCGAAGTTGTAGGCGCCATTGATCTTGAGAAGCATCTCGTACCCCACGGTGCCCGCGAGGGCGAGAAGCCGCGAATTGCGCACGACGAGATCGAACTGGTCGCCGTGGGTGACGAGAAGTCGACGGCCGTCGGCGGTCACATGCACCGCCTCCTTCGCCATCTGCATGCCTCCGAACGCCAGTCCGCAGAAGGGGCGCGCCGCTTCGTCATGGTTTCCCGGTATGTAGACGATCGTCGTGCCCTTATGCGACATCTTGAGCAGCCTGCGCATCACGGTGTTGTGGGCATCGGGCCAGTACCAGCGCTGCTTGAGCCGCCACATGTCGATGACATCGCCCACGAGATAGACGGTGTCGCACTCGACCTGCTTCAGGAAACGGGCGAGCTGCTCGGCCTTCGCGCCGCTCGAGCCGAGATGGCAGTCGCTGATGAACAGAGTCCTGTATCGCGCCTTCATGCGTCGAACCTCCTGTGCCGCCGGATCCGTGGCGGAATGGACTTCAGGAAGATCGACCTTGTCTGTTCAGACGCGGATAAACCCGCGCGAAGGCGCGATGAGGGGTTCGCGAGGAGATGCGCCCGTCACACCACGCGGTCGCCCGACGGGATGTTGAACGCGGGGCCGAGGTTCACCTGCACGAGCTTCTCGCCGGTCTTCTCGGCTTGGACGGCCTGCGCGGTCGTGGGGTCGACATAGTCGGAGTGGCACGAGGCCTTCTCGCCGGTGGCGGCGCCGACGGCCTTCTTCGTCTTCGACGCGAGCTTGTGGATCTCCTCAGGGCTGAGGACGCCGCGCTTCGCGAGGATCTCCTGCTGCTCGGGCGTGAGCGCGGCGCTCTTCACGGGCTTGCCGCGCTGGTACTCCTCGTCCTTGCCCGACGCGAACTCCTGGATCTCCTTCGAGATGCGCACGCTGCACCAGTCGTGGCCGCACATCGCACAGAAGTCGGTGTCGACATCGAGGTCCTCGTCGTGGTAGGCGCGCGCGGTGTCGGGGTCGAACGAGAGCTCGAAGTGCTTCTCCCAGTTGAGCGCGGCGCGGGCCTTGGTGAGCTCGTCGTCGCGGTCGCGCGCGCCGGGGATGCCGAGCGCGACATCGGCCGCGTGCGCAGCGATCTTGTAGGCGATGCAGCCCTGCTTCACATCGTCCTTCTTCGGGAGGCCGAGGTGCTCCTTCGGCGTGACATAGCAGAGCATGCTCGCGCCGTGGTAGCCCGCGGCGGTTGCGCCGATACAGCTCGTGATGTGGTCGTAGCCCGGGAAGATGTCGGTGACGAGGGGCCCGAGCACATAGAACGGCGCGCCGTGGCAGAGGCGGCGCTGGAGCTTCATGTTGAACTCGATCTGGTCGAACGGCACATGGCCGGGGCCTTCGATCATGACCTGAACGCCCATGCGCCATGCGCGTTCGGTGAGTTCGCCGAGGGTCTCGAGCTCCGCGAGCTGCGCGCGGTCGGTCGCGTCGGCGAGGCCGCCGGGGCGCAGGCCGTCGCCGATCGAGAAGGTCACATCGTGGCGGCGCATGACCTCGCAGATCTTCTCCCAGCCCGTGTACATGAGGTTCTGCTTGTTATGGACGAGCATCCACTTGGCGAGGAGCGACCCGCCGCGCGAGACAATGCCGATGAGGCGCTTCTTGATGAACGGCAGGTGCTCCTTGAGCACGCCCGCGTGGATCGTGAAGTAGTCGACGCCTTGGCGCGCCTGGTGCTCGAGGGTTTCAAGCACCATCTCTTCGTTGAGGTCCTCGATCTTGCGGCCGATGATCATCGAGTAGATCGGGACGGTGCCGATCGGGACGGTGGAATTGCGGCAGATCGCGGCGCGGCATTCGTCGAGGTTGCCGCCGGTCGAGAGGTCCATGACCGTGTCGGCGCCCCACTTCTCAGCCCACTTGAGCTTCTCGACCTCTTCGTCGGTGCCCGACGAAACGGGCGATGCGCCCATGTTGGCGTTGATCTTCGTCTTCGACGCGCGGCCGATCGCCATCGGGTCGAGCTTGAAGCCGAGGTGCGCGCGGTTCGCGGGGATCACCATGCGGCCGGCTGCGATCTCGTCGCGCACTTGCGTCGCGGTGAGGTGCGGCTCGCGCTCGGCGACGCGCTTCATCTCGGGGGTGACGATGCCGAGGCGCGCGCTCTCGAGCTGCGTGATCGGCGCGAACGACTTCGGGTAGATGACGCGACGCCACTGGCCGCGGGCGTTGGCGAACTCGACGGAGTCGTAAGCGTCGCCGCAGCAGTTTGTGCACTTGGCGTGCGATGGCTCGGCCAGTTCCACGGTCGACCAGCCCGCCGGGAGGAAGTCCCACGCGGTCTTCGCGCTCGGCTCGGGCATGCCCGGGGTGTCGGGCGACGCGAACGCGTACGGGCCGCCGATGTCGGCACGCTTCGCGAACGAACCCGGCGTCGTGCCCTGCGCGGCGGTCGACGGGTTGTGCGCGCCGTGCATGGGGAGCGCGTAGGAGGTGCCGAGGGTGGTCGCGGTCGTGATCATCGTTCTTCCTTCGTTCGCCGGTCGTGGCGCGCACGGGGCGTCGCAGAAGGAAGGCGCGGATCCGCGCATTCGCTTCCCTCCGCCGGTACGAGCCGGATCAGGTTCAACGGGTGCTTCTCAGCGTCCTGTGGGTGTCGGACGCGCCCCGAGCGAGCCAGGATTGTAGCGGGCGGCGAAGCCGGGCCTCAGCCCTTCCACTGCTCGCGCGCCATGACGATCAAGTCGTTGGGGCCGAGGGACTTGCCCATCTGCCGGAGCATGTTCGAGATCTGCGCGGCGTGGTAGTGCTGGTGCGTGCAGACATGCAGGAAGATGTCGTGCCCGTTGGTGATGTAGGACTTGCCATCGCGGACGCGGCCGAAGGGCTTCGCGAGGAAGGCCGCGTCGTCGGCGCGCGCGAGAAGCTTCGCCCAGCGCGCGTCGAGCGGCTGCCAGGCTTCCTCGAGCGCCGCGACCGATGGGAACTTGTCGGCCGATGGGATCACGGTCGCGGGATCCGCCTCCTCGAGCACATTCGCCCAGACGAGTTCGGCGCCCCACAGGTGGACGATGGTGCCGAAGAGGGAGCCGACGCCCATCTCGACGGGGCGGCGGAGCTCGGTATCCGAACAGGTGCGGGCGGCGGCGAGGATCTTGTTGCGGGTCCAGA
>JBKCZS010000185.1:0-12978 GCA_046337925.1 bacterium
GGGAATCGCCTCCCACGGACTCTGCATGAACATCGAGCGCGAGCAACCGCCAGAAAGCACGGCGGCGGCCATTGCGACAACCGCGACGCATGTCGTCCAAGTGGTGAGGCGACGCAGACGATGACGGGGGGCATTGGTGGACTGCATCGCTACGGTCTCTTGCATGGCGCGGTCGTTCGAGTTTCAACTTGCATGCTTGCAGCGTCAAGTTGGATTACTGACGGCCGTCGAGTCAAGCGACCGTCCCCTCCCCGATCAGGCGGTGTGTGGGCGGAACGGAACTCCGAGGTGCACAACTCCGAGGTGCACGGCACGTGCCAGCCAGTGCCTGGCACTGCACGGCACGTGCCGTGCACGCTTTGGCAACTCGGTGCCATAGGCCTCTTCGGCACGCACCGCCATCGCAGAGCTTCCTGCACGAATCCCCGCCGATCTTTGCATCGGCGACCGTACTCCTCGCCCCCGTGAGCAACCGCTCGCGCGGGCGAGTTTCCGCACGGGGCTTGGCTACCATGAGGCCGTCATCATGCGAGATCCTCACAAGCGGCCATCGTCTCCAGCGTCCGCGTCCCCCGAACGGCAGCACGCGCGGCAGCGGCTCGACGCGCTGCTTCGGGCGCGCAAGTTCGGTGAGGCGGCGGAGCTGCTCGATGCGCGGCTGCGCCTGAATCCACGAGACGGCGAGTGCCTGCGGCTGCGGGCCGTGGTCGACCAACTGGCCGGGCGCACCGCATCGGCCGCGCACTACGCGGAGCGATCGGAGGCGATCGAGTCGCACCCGGACACGCTGGTGATCCTGGCGCGTGCCAGTGCGCAGGCCGGCAGGACCGACGAGGCGCTGTCGCGTTGCCGCGCGCTGCTCGCGATGATGCCGGGCGACATCGAGACCCGGCTGACGATGGCCCGCGCGCTCGAGGCGGCCGTCCGCACCCGAGAGGCGCGCGAGGTGCTCGAGCCGCTCATCAAGGAAGTCCAGGGGACGGATACCGCGGCAGAGATGCAGGCGCAGTACCTGCTGGCCGCCGTCCTCGTGCATGAGAAGCGCGAAGGCGAGGCGGTGGAGTCGCTCGACCGGTCCGTGCTTGCGCGCGCGGCGCCCGATGCGCTTCGGAGGAGCGCCTTCTACCTGCGCGCCAAGGCTTGCGACCGCCTCAAGCGCTACGACGAGGCGTGGGAAAGCGCCGCCGCCGCAAACGCGATCGGTGAGCCGCAGTTCGATCCCGAGGGCTATCGCGCAGGCGTCCAGGCGCTCATGAGCCACTGGACGCGCCGAATGATGGCGGACTTTCCGTCAAGCCACTCGACGAGCGAGGTTCCTGTGTTCATCGCGGGCATGCCACGCAGCGGTACGAGCCTGCTCGACCAGGTCATTGATGCGCACGTGCAGGCCGCGGGCGTCGGCGAGATGGCGGGCATCGAGCAATTCGCGCGCCAGCTCGAGGCGGTTTGGGACGCGAGCCTTCCAGCGCCCGACAGCTTTGGCCCGATGCGCGACCGCGCCTTCAAGAACATGGCGGCCGCCTACATCACCGAGTGCCAGAAGCAGGCCCCGCGCGCAACGCGCATCGTGAACAAGGCGCTCGGCAACAACCGCATCGTCGGACTGCTCGCGCGCCTCTTCCCGAAGACGCGCATCATCCATGCGATCCGCGACCCGCGGGATGTGGCGGTGAGCTGCTTCATGGGTGGCTTCAACAACGCGTTCTATCCCTGGACCGCGCGCGTGGACTGGATCGCAGTGGCATGGGACGAGAGCAGGCGTCTCATCGAGCACTGGAAGCGGGAGACCGATCTGCCGATCATGGATGTCCGGTACGAGGATGTGGTGACGAACCCGGGCGAGGAGTTCCCGCGCTTCATCGAGTTCCTGGGTCTCGAATGGGATGAGGGTTGCAGCCGGTTCCATGAGAGCAAGCGGACCGTGCGCACGCTCAGCTACGACCAGGTGAACCGCCCGCTGTACGCGAGCAGCGTCAATCGCTGGCAGCACTACGAGAAGTTCCTCGCGGGCGTCCAGTGGTCGAACTACCGCTGACGGTGCGGCCTGCCACGCCACATCGCATGAGCGGAGCTCGGCATGATCTCACTAAGAGGCTCGCTTGGAGAGGCTCGCTTGTCGTGGCGATACCGCAGCGACAGGTTGTCGCTCGCGCATGTGCGGCCGGTACCCCGCGGTGCACGGCACGTGCCATGCAGTGCCAGGCACTGACTGGCACGTGCCGTGCACGTGTCACTGTGCCGCGAAAAACTCACCCCCGCGAGCGTCTGCTCACGGGGGCGAGGAGTGTGGGCGCCGGCCGAGGCCGGCGTTGGTTCATGACTCTGGCTCAGCGGCGACGGCGCTTGCCGACGAGGCCGGCCGCGCCGAGGAGCGCGATGGCACCGGGCGCCGGGACGACGAAGTTGGCCGTGGCACTGCCAGCGACGCCCTCGCCGGTGATCGGGTCGAAATCAATCCCCAAGAAGTAGGTCATGTAATACACGCCCGCGGTCAGCGTTTGCGTGAAGTTCCCCTGAGTGCTCGAGTCCCAGATCTGGGCGGTCATGGAGTACACGCCGAAGTACGCCGCGCTGGTGGCCCCCGAGGAGCTCACCGAGAAGTTGACTTCCTGCGATCCGGTCACTTGGAAATAGCGATAGCCCTGGGACCTCGTAAGCAGACCGTCCACCACGCCCGAACTGTTGGTCGCAGTGATCGAGAAGTTGCCCTGGTCGCCGGAAGCTGTCCAGCTGACGCTCCCGAATCCGGCGGTGAGGGATCCAGCAAGCTTGGTGTCGGCCCAGCGCGCCAAGGTTTCGCCGTCGTATGCGCCAGTGGTGTTGTTGTAGACCGCTCCCCAGATTTCTGACGCTCCCGCGACGTTCGGCTCCGGACGGCTCGGATCAGAGTTGAGCCAGGTGAACCCCGCCTGCGCCGTCGAGACGCCGCCGAGGGTTCCACCGAACAGCATCGCGCCGATGGCGCACTTCTTCATCGCGTTGTTACGCATAGCCAAATACCTTCCGGGGCGAGGCCCCATGTGATCGCCCACACTCACGTGCAAGCAGCGAAACCGCCGAAACCGTCGGCGAACGACCCGTGATCCAGAATCTTCTTCTGCCGGAGCGGTGGGCTCGCGCGCTTGTCGCGAAGCGAGCCCCCAGCTCATGGCGAAGTGCGCTTTGCGCTCCCTACAACAGAGAAGGCGTAAAGCGCCGCTTCTACCGTTCACGACAACTGTAAAACTCGCACGCGGCCTCCCTGATCGGGGGGCGCTGAGCTGCTGCAGCGCCAATGCAATCGCGCGATGTGCGTGTGGCATCAACTGCGGAGCTTGCAGCAGCCAACACGCGCGCGATCACATCGGAGAAGCTCCAAGCGCGAATACCGCAAAAGCAATCGCCCCCGCGAGCGCGAGCTCACTGGGGCGAGGAGTGTGGGCGTCGACTCCCGCCGTCAACCGTAGTCGGGCCACTCCACAGGCTTGAGGAACTTCTCGTACTTCTGCCAGCGGTTCACGCTGCTGGCGTAAAGCGGCTTGTTCACCTGGTCGTAGCTCAGCGTGCGCACGGTGCGCTTCGACTCGTGGAAGCGCGTGCAGCCCTCGTCCCACTCGAGGCCGAGGAACTCGATGAACCGCGGGAACTGCGTGCCCTGGTCGGTCACCACATCCTCGTAGCGCACGTCGAGGACCGGCAGGTCCGTCTCGCGCTTCCAGTGCTCCATCAGGCGGCGGCTCTGCTCCCACGCGGCCGCGATCCACTCCACGCGGGCGGTCCACGGGTAGTAGTCGTTGTTGAAGCCGCCCATGAAGCAGCTCACCGCCACATCGCGCGGGTCGCGGATGGCATGGATGATGCGCGTCCTCGGGAAGAGCCGCGCGAGCAGGCCGACGATGCGGTTGTTGCCGAGCGCCTTGTTCACGATCCGCCGCGCGCCCGGCGCCTCCTTCTGGCACGCCGCGATGTAGCCAGCGGCCATGTTCCTGAAGGCGCGGTCGCGCATCGGGCCGAAGCTCTCGGGTGCGGGGAGACTTGCGTCCCACACGCTCTCGAGCTGCCGCGCGAACTGCTCGATGCCCGCCATCTCGCCGACGCCCGCGGCCTGCGCGTGCGCGTCGATCACCTGGTCGAGCAGGCTGGTACCGCTGCGGGGCATGCCCGCGATGAAGACGGGCACATCGCTCGTCGAGCGGCTCGAGGGGAAGTTCTCCATCTCCGCGCGGTTCCAGTGGCTCATCAGTGCGCCCACGGCCTCTGCGTAGCCCTGCGGGTCGAACTGCGGGTCGCCGATCGCGTTCGCGGCGGCGGCGCTCTCCCACGCCTCGTCGTAGCGCTTCAAGCGGTCGCAGGCCTTGGCACGGAGATAGAGCGCCGTGCGGCGCAGGCCGTCGGGTCCGCCTGCGGTCAGCACCGCGCGGTCGAGGAGCTCGACCGCCTCGCCCTCGCGCTTCTCGTGGACCATCACCGAGGCAAGCAGCTGCTGCGCCTGACGCTCGATCGCGGCATCCTTGCCCTGCACCTCGCGCAGAAGCGGCTCGAGCACCTCGCGCGCCTCCGCGGTTCGCACGGCGGCCTCGAGCGTCTGCGCCATCAGAAGCCGCGTGTGGCGGTGGCCGGGCATCGCCGACAGGATCCGCGCGCACTTCTCGATCGCGTCGTCTGTCTGTCCCGCCATGGAGTTTGCCCGCGCGACGAGATAGAGCGACTCGGGGTGAGACTCGATCTTCTCCGCCGCGCTCGCCCAGTGGTGCGCGAGCGGGAGACGCCCCGCGCGTTCCTCAAGCTCCGCGCGCAGCCGCAGGAGCGCCGCGTCGCGCGGCTGCGACTTGATGCGCCGATCCGCCGCGGCGATCGCTTCGTCGATGTTGCCCGCGAGCGCCAGTTCACGGATGCGATGCAGCTCTCCCCGCGGGTCGGCGGGGGCGTCACGTTCGGGGCGAGTGGGGCGCTTCGGCTTCATGGTGGTTCGACGCTCATCGGATGTCGGCGACCGACAACCATACACCGCGCGGAATCGAACACGAAAGCCCCCCGACGGGATTGCGTCGAGGGGCTTGGGGTTTCTGAAGTCTTCATCCTGAAGGCGCGCAGTGCTTGGTCACGCAGAGGGCGCGACAACGCTGCAGCTGCTTAGCCCCTGCGACGGCGCGAGCCGACGAGGCCGGCAGCGCCGAGGAGCGCCATGGCGCCGGGGGCGGGCACAGTGAAGTTGGCCGAGGCAGAGCCCGCCTGATCGAGGAAGGCACCAAAGAATCGGATGTTGTAGAAGCCGGCGTTCAGCGTCATTGTTTTGCTCACGCTGTCGGTCGACTCCCAGATCACACCCGTGCCGGACCTAAAGAGGTCGCCGTACAGGCCACCAGAGACAGACATTTGGACCGTCTGCGTACCCGTGACCTGGAACCAGCGATACACGTACAGGCTCGTATACGCGCCGGCCGCTCCACTGATGTTGGCCGTGAGATCTCCGGCGCTGCCGGTCGCCGTCCAGTTCACGCTCGCTCCAAATCCAGGGTAGGACCCGTTCCAGGAACCCTGAGCCAACGCCCCAGAAAGGAGCGAGCGAACCTGCGAGCCGTACTGGCCGGAATATGCGTCATAGCTGCTGATGTCGGCGATGCTTCCTTCCATAACCGACGGGTCGTAAGAGCCTGTCGGGCGAGCATTCGTCCAAGCGAACCCCGCCTGCGCCGTCGAGGCCGCGCCGAGGGTTCCGCCGAACAGCATCGCGCCCACAGCGCACTTCGTGATTGCCTTCATACGCATTGCCAATCTCCTGAGGCGAAGCCCCGTTGAATGCCCACACTCCCTGTGCAGGCGTGACAAAGCCGAGATCGGCGGCGAGCGACCCTTGATCCGGAAATCTCCATCTTGTCGGACTTGCTGCAGCGCGTGTGTCGCGGTGCGCGTTCCTATGCGAGGCGAGCGGGGTGAAGCGCCGCCTTAAAGGAGTAAGCGCGATCTGAACATGAAGCGTGTCAGGTCATTTCAGAAACACGGTGTGCCCCTCCCCGGTTGGGGTGAGCTTGGCACCTCGTGCTCCGCACGGGACGGCTGAACTCCAGCCTGCACAGTTGAGGCTTCTCAGTTGAGGCGGCCCACTTGAGGCTGCACGTGCCGTGCACGAACGAATGAACACCGAATCGGCACGGCGACGAAGTCTCGATGGATCCGGATTCACCTCGACACGGGATTTCTTGTGAAACGGCCGCGCCAGCGCGACTCAGGCTCTCGCAGAAACCGCGCGCAGCGAGCATCTGGAATCGCCGAGCGAACGAAATAGGCAGACCCTGGCACGGAGCGCAAACGCCGGCGGCTCCGTCAGTGCTTCACCCCTCGTTCGCGTTCGTGAGATCCGCCCGTGATGAATCAAGCCAACAACATCTGTCTGGTCCTGTCCGCGACTGCAACGCTGTTCGCATGCGCATGCCGTGCCCCCGGCGATGACGCCGCGGCGAAGGTTGCTTCGGACACCACTGTTGCGGCCAGCGGCGCGAGTACGCCAGGCGCATCGTCGAATGAGATCACGAACAGCATCGGGATGAAGCTGATGCTCGTTCCGAAGGGCGAGTTCGCGATGGGCTCGGCCCCCGGCAATCGAAACTCGGACGGCGATGAGCGCCAGCACGCCGTCACGATCACGCGCGACTACTTCATCGGCGCGTTCGAGGTCACGCAAGCCCAGTACAAGCAGGTGATGGGCCGCAACCCAAGCTATTTCCAGGGCGCGCGCATCGCGGGCAGCAGCGCGGGTCATCCCGTCGAGTGTGTCTCTTGGAACGACGCGGTGGCGTTCTGCAGGCGACTGTCGGAACTCCCCGAGGAGAAGGCGGCGGGTCGCGTCTATCGCCTGCCGACTGAAGCCGAATGGGAGTATGCGTGTCGAGCGGGAAACCCCGGCGAGTACGCCTTCGGCGATCAGACCGAGATGCTTGGCGACTATTGCTGGTACGCGGCCAACTGTGGCGGCCAAACGCACCCTGTCGGCGAGAAGAAGCCGAACGCGTGGGGTTTGTACGACATGCACGGCAACGCATGGGAGTGGTGCGCAGACTGGTACGCGCGGCACTCGGGGCGGCCCGAGATCGATCCGACCGGCCCATCCCAAGGCACCGATCGCGTCTATCGGGGCGGCGGATATGGCTACGGCGCGTCGTACTGTCGGTCTGCGAATCGGACCGCAACCGCGCCATCGTTCCGAGGCTTCACAGGCTTCCGTGTCGCCATGGGCGTTCCGGACGGCAAGTAGCCCATGCCGCCGCATCGCGGTCGGCGTCGGGCAGGATGTCGCGCAGGCATTGCTCGCTCCGCACGGCGACTCCTTCGGCGATGGTCATCCTGTCGCAGTCGAGGCCGATGATGTCATACCACTAGGGAAACTTGACCGTAGCCACGCTTGATGGCGCACGCGACTATCTACGCATCGATGCCACGCGTGTGCTCGATCGCATCGCTCTCCGGCTTCGGAACGATTCCTGATGGCAGGCTGAAGCTCCCAACGAGAGGACTCTCCTTTGATTCGGTTCATCGCAACAGCAGCTCTTGCCTGCTCGTCAATGCTTGTCGCATGCTCGACTGCTCCCAAGACTGCCGAAGGCAAGTCGGACATCCGCGACGAGGCGGCTGCGGCGCTACAGAAGGCGGAACGCAACGACCCGACGCTCTCGCCGGTTCTTCGCGATGCCAAGGGCTACGCGGTCTTTCCAACGGTCGGCAAGGGCGCAGCGGGCGTTGGAGGCGCCTACGGAAAGGGCGTGCTCTACGAGGCGGGCACCTTCGCGGGCTATTGCGACCTGACGCAAGTCTCGATCGGTCTCCAGCTCGGTGGGCAGGCCTACAGCGAGATCATCTGCTTCTCGACGGCGGATGCACTAACTCGCTTCAAGACCGGCAACTTCGCCTTCGATGCGCAGGCGACGGCTGTGGCGCTCAAGTCAGGGGCAGGGGCGAACGCCAAGTACTCCGACGGCGTGGCTGTGTTCACGATGGACGAGTCGGGCCTGATGTTCGAGGCCTCGATCGGTGGCCAGAAGTTCAGCTACCAGGCCAAGTGAGCGGCTGCGCCGCGTGCGTGAGGGGAAGGGCACTTCCCGTCGGTGCATTCCCGTCAGTGCATTCCCGTCATTGCACTTGTCGCCAAACGCCAACACCAGGAGATGAACCATGCTTCGTTGGGCCTTCGCCTTTCTCATTCTCGCGCTGATCGCCGCACTGTTCGGTTTCACTGGGCTCGCTGGCGAGTCGGTCTTCATCGCGAGGATCTTGTTCTTCGTGTTCCTCGTCGTCTTCCTCGCGGGCCTGGTGTACAGCCTCGTCACAGGAAGGCAGCTCAAGCGCGTGTAGCGGGTTGGCCGCGATCCATGCGTCGGGCCCGTGCGGGGCGAACGCGGGCGAACGCTGATCAGGGCGCCCTCGCGACCCGGAACCCGAGGACGCTGCTTGCGATCTCGGGCGCCTGACTGAGCCTCGGTCTTGCGACATGGTTTCTTCGTGAAGAAGTCCCGTGCAGGTCTCTCCCAACGTGCACGGCACGTGCCGTGCAGTGCCTGGCACTGACTGGCACGTGCCAGGCACCGTTTGCGGGCATGGACAGCGACTGCGCCGACTTCGCCGCAGAGCCACACAGGCTGTCTACATCACCCGATCGGGTTCAACCCAGATGCGATCAGCCGCAACGGCCATCGATGCTCAGTCCGGGTGACAGGTACCGCACGCCGAATGCGCCACCGACACCGAAGCGCGAGTGACTGCCATGGCATCGCGCCTGGCCACATTGCGTCCACGCGTCCGACCGGCCCACACGGCCGTCGGCCGCGCAACCCGCGTCGCGCGCGGCGTTGTATCCGGGCCCAGCCCATGAGGAACGACATGAAGCTCTCTTGCCTCACTCTGTCTGGTTGCGTGGCCGTGGTGTCGGTAGCGGCCTCGGCGAGCGCCAGCATCGACATCAACGGCGGTACCTCGTGGGGCGGCTGGAATTCCCTCGGCCAGTCCGTATCGACCGGAATCTGGGCCGGGGGAACCACGGCCCGCAACTTCGAGATCTATACGACCGTCTTCACCTTCAACAACAACACCGTCTCTGGAAGCCCGACTCAGCCCGGCTTCGGGCCGCGTGACTTTGCAGCTGGCAGCAACTCGCCCGGCGCGTTCCAGAACGGCAACCTGATCTTCGGCCTCGGATTGAGGATGACGGGCGGACAGAGCATCCTCGGTCACAACTTCGTCGGTTTCTCGCTCGGCAGCAACAACCTGCAGGCCGCATCGAGCATCGGCGCGACCGATGGACGGGCCAACATGCGCGAGAACGGGCGGCAAGGCGACTTCGTGACATGGATCGACGGCGTTGGCGGTGGCCCGTCCGAAGTGGCGGCGCTCAAGCAGGATGGCTTTGGTCCCGGCACGCCGTCATCGATCATCTCCAATCTCAGCGGGGGCAATCTCGCCTATGACTTCGCGTTCCGCTCGTTCCAAGTCGGAACGACGAACGGCTCGGTCCAGATGTTCTTCGACTTCACCGCCATGCAGGCGCTCTACGGCGCCGGCGGTCCCTTCTCCGGAGCATGGAGCAACGGTCCTGCCGCGATCGGGACGATCGGAAGCAGCATCACGATTTCGCTCTACAACGACAATCAGACCTGGACTGCGGGAAGCGCCTCGGTCTTCGGCGTCGCGGTCCCGGCCCCCGGAGCGCTCGCATTGTTCGGTGCGGCGGGCCTTCGCCGCTCGCGCCGCCGCTCGGCCTGAGCAACGAATCTCCGCCAATCGCAGGCATACAGCCGCTCGCCCCCGCAGGTCATGTCCCGCGGGGGCGATACCGTTGGTGGTCCAATCGCGATGCTGCACGGCACATGCCGTGAACCGGCCTGATTCACTGCATCTTGCTCAGCGTCTGCGGCGCATCCCGACGAGCGACAGCGAGAAGAGCGCCGCGGTGCCGGGCGTCGGGATGATGTTCGCGACGAGCCCGGTCGAATCGTTGAAGTAGCTGCCGTCGTTTCCGACGACGAAGTCGACCGTGTCGCCTGCGTTGATTGCCACGCTGCTCAGCGAGAACGCCGTGTTCGAAGAACTCGCGCGGATCGACGAGAAGAGCGACACTCCGTTGCGGACGACATGCACATTGGTCGACCCCGAGTCGAGGGCGAGGAAGCTGCCGCTGATGTCGAACGCGCCGGAAACCGGAGCCGTCCAGCGGGTGACGGCGAACTCGCGTGCGCCGCCTGCGCCGAAACCGGTGGGCCCGGGGTGCATCACGAGCGTCAGGCCCGGGATCGTGACGGTGCCGCCTGCGAAGGTGCTGTTTGAGAAATTCCGATAGATGACGGGCGTACCGAGTGACGAGTTGGCGAGGTCCTGCCATCCCATCAGCGAACCCGAGCCAAGCGAGTCGGTGAGAAGCAGCAGGGAGGTGCCCGTCGCGGAGGCGCGCGTGCCGTAGCTCCATGGGCCGGCGACATTCGATGTGGCGGAGAAATCGGCCGACGCGCTCCAGCCTGCCACAGCGGCGGACGGCAGCGTGGAGAGCGCGAGCGCGGCCGCTGCCAGGCGGATGCTGTTGTTGGTGAGAGGCATCGAAAGACTCCAGACGCTCCGAGGAAGATTCGCACTCGAGCTGCAGTTGGCGATAGCGGTCAAGGCTCCGACTGACCCTCGCAGGCACAGCGGCGTTCAGTGCCTTCTCGTGCACGCAGGTCTAGGGAGAAAGTACGAATGCGATGGCGCCAATCCTCATGCGGCGCCGCGAGAATGACAGAAGCCAGGCGCTCTGAGGCGATTGGTCCGGCAGGCGCGATAAGGAAGTGCGGGCATGGCTGCCGCTACCGGCGAATGCCGCGGCGCTTCGAGAGCCCGGTGCACGGCACGTGCCAGTCAGTGCCAGGCACTGCACGGCACGTGCCGTGCACCGGTCGGAGTGATTCGTTGAATCGCAGGCGCTGCGCCTACCTCAGCGCTCCCAGATCAGGTCGACTCGGATCGATTCATGGGGGACTTCGTGGATACCGCTCAACACCGAGGCCTTGGAGGCGGGCAGCACCTCCAGCATCGTGAAGGGCTCATCGTGGGGGGTGACCGCGATGTAGTAATGCCCTTGGGCGACAGCCGTCTGATGCTCGGCCTGCATGCTGCGCAACGCGTCGGATTCGTCCGCCCCGAGATCGGGGTCGTCCAAAACACTGTCGCTCCACACCGGGACGAGGGAAAGCTCGCCGCTCTCCACCCGGGCCATGATGCTCGCAGTGGTCCAGCTGGCATCAAAGAGGTATCGACCACTCCCGCGGCCAACCTGGTCAACGGGTTCGAGCAGCACCTTCGTTCTGATGGCAGGTACTCCCGGCGAGAACTGCCCGAGCACGCGGGTGGCCGCATCGGGCAGGCGGCCGATCCATCGGTAGTGATCCGGGCTGGCCTCGTGGAAGTCGACGAAGGCGACTCTCGCTGGCGCGGGGCACTGAGCGTTGTCGAGGAGCGCTGCCACATCGGCGTCGCTGTAGACCGCCACCAACTGTCCGCCCAGCATCGCCTGATTCGACAGCACCGCCAGGATCCCAGTGCGGTGGCCATCGGGGGCGGTGTAGCGCAGGAGGCTATCTCGGCGGGGATTCATGCTTCGGCTACTCCCGTGGTGCGGCCGGCATGCCGGCAACGGCGCTCGTCATGGACCCGAGCGGTCGGTGTTGTAGCGGATGGGCATGGACCGTGGTCAAGCCACGCCGGTTGGACTCGATGCCTGCCAGCAGGCCTCACCGAACCTGCATGGACAGGCCAGTGCACGGCACGTGCCGTTCAGTGCCTGGCACTGCACGGCACGTGCCGTGCACCGATGCGACCGCGCGCTCAGCGGCGGCGGCGGCGAGCGAGGAGGACCAGCGCGAAGGGCGCAGCGGCGGCAGGGGCCGGCACGATCGTCGCGATCAGTCCGGTCGAGTCGTTGAAGAAACTTCCGTTGTTGCCGACGACGAAGTCGATCGTGTCGCCTGCATTGACGGCCACGCCATTCAGCGCGAAGTTCGTGTTCGTGTTGCTGGCGCGGATCGCCGAGAAGAGGGACACGCCGTTGAGAACGACATGCACATCCGTCGATCCGCTGTCGAGCGCGACAAAGCTTCCGGCGATGTCGAACGCGCCAGAGCTGACCGCGGTCCAGCGGGTAACCGCAAGCTCACGTGCTCCCGCAGGGCCGAAGTTGTCGAGGCTCGGATGCATCACCAGCATCTGTCCCGGCACTGTGACGGTGCCGCTGACGACCGTGGAGTTCGAGAAGTTCTTGTAGATCACCGGCGTGCCCAGCGTCGAGTTGGCGAGATCCCGCCAGCCCGCGAAAGACCCTGCGGTAAGCGAATCGGTGAGAAGAAGCAGGGAGGTGTCCGCCACGGACGCGCGCGTGCCGTAGCTCCACGGGCCGTTGGGGTTCGACGTGCTCGAGAAGTCGTCTGCTGCGCTCCAGTTGGCCATGGCGGCCGACGGAAGCACGGCGAGGGACACGGCGATCGCCGAGAGGCGCATGGTGTTCATTGAGAGACGCATCGAGACACTCCTGAGAGGGAAAAAGTCGAAAGCCTGCGATCGGAACGCAGGTAGAGCCGCCACCGTGACCGTTGCACACGAGCCGACAACCGGCACGAACCGTGCGGGAGTCGGTTTCCATTCGGCACCGCTTGGCCACACGGCGGAAGCCCCCTTGTTCCATCTGAAGCGCAAACGGCGACCGCTGTCCGTCAATCCCGAGCGGAGATTTGTCACTTCACTTGACTGGGGCCCATCGAAGTGGGCTGTGGCAGGGTGGCAAGAGGTGCACGGCACGTGCCAGTCAGTGCCTGGCACTGCACGGCACGTGCCGTGCACCTGTCGAGCCAGCCGCCTCGGTCGCGTGACCGAGGCGGCTTTCACTCTGGATCAGCCGCGACGGCGACGATCGGCGAGGCGGGCGACTCCCGGAGGCGCTGCGCCCACGCACTTCCGGGGAGGTGGTCGCGGTGGCGGGGCAGCGACGGC
>JBKCZS010000186.1:0-14674 GCA_046337925.1 bacterium
CGCGTCCTCGAACGCGAGGTGCGCGACGAGTCCGTTCGCGGGCGCGGTGTCGGGGAACGCGGGCGACGCGGGGTCGATACCCGCAATCGCGCGGATCTCGGCGACGAGCGCGTCGCGCTTCGCGACAGCCGCGGCGATCTCGGCCTCGGGGTCGACCTTGCCGAAGTCGCTCCGCACCATGCGCAGCACATTGTCGGCCTCGATCGAGTTGAACGGGCTTTCCTTGTAAGGCGCCACGCCCGCGAAGTACGCGGCGAACTGGTAGTACTCGCGCTGGCGCAGCGGATCGCCCTTGTGGTCGTGGCAACGCGCGCAGTTCATGCTGATCCCGAGGAAGGTGCGCGCGGTCGTGTCGACGATCGAGTCGAGGTCGTCGGCGAGCGCCTGCTTGAGATCGGGTACCTCGTCGTCCCAGAGGCCGAGGCGGTAGAAGCCGGTCGCGACGAGCGTGTCGAAGTCGCGGTCGGAAAGTTCGTCGCCCGCCAGCTGCGCCTGCACGAAGCGCGCGTACGGCATGTCGTCGTTGAAGGCGCGCACCACGAAGTCGCGGTACTTCCACGCGGCGTTCTTGTCGCTGTCGCGCTCGAAGCCGTTGGTGTCGGCGTAGCGCACGAGGTCGAGCCAGTGGCGCGCCCACTTCTCGCCGTAGTGCGGGCTCGCGAGAAGGCGGTCGATCAGCCGCTCGTAGGCGTCCGGGGAACGGTCGGCCTCGAACGCGGCGATCTCCTCGGGGGTCGGCGGCAGGCCGGTCAGGTCGAAGCTGGCGCGGCGGATGAGGGCAACGCGGTCGGCCTCGGGTGCCGGCGCGAGACCCTTCGCCTCGAGCCTGGCGAGGATGAAGCGATCGACATCGTTGCGAGCCCAGGCCGAGTCGCGGACGGCCGGGGCGGCGGGCTTCACCAGCGCCCGGTAGGCCCACCAGCTGTCGCGGGCGGCGTTGGCTCGCTTGATGATCGTGTCTTCGCTCAGGCCCTTCTCGGCGTCCCCATGGTCTGCGGCCGCGGACGCGGACTTGGAATCGGCCTTGGAATCGGCCTTGGAGTCGACCTTGGAGTCGACCTTGGACTTCGGCGCCGGGTCGCCGGCCGGCGGATCGGCGGGGCGCTCGGCCGGCAGGGCCGCCGCAAGAAGGACGGCGGCCGTCAGCCCCACCCCGCACAGCGCCAAGAGGCGGCGGCGCGGGCGCGAGGGGGCGGCGGGATCCTGAGTCGGCATTCTTTGCAACTTAGCTTGCGATCGTGGATCGCCCAAGCGGGTCAGAGCTGTCTCGGCGAAAAACCATCGCAAGTTCGGGCACGATTGCTCCCGATATACGCAGGATGCCCGTTGAATCCTCGCTCGGACTCCCCCCCTGGCTCTTCGAACTCCTCGGCTGGGTTCCCGCGATCATCTTCCCGAGCGCCACGCTCCTGCAGCTGATCGTCATCGTGCGCCGCAAGACCGCCGCAGGGGTGTCGGTCGTCGCCTGGACCGCGTACGCGATCGCGAACATCTGCTTGTTCCTCTACACCGAGAAGTACGGTGAAGTGGAGTCGATCGTGGGAGCGCTCGGCACGGCGGCGCTCAATCTGTGCATCGTCGCGGCGGCGATTCGGTATCGAAATGGCCCGCAGGGGAATCCCAATGGGTCGGCCTCCGTCTGACCTCCCGTGGACAGCCTGAACTCCAACCCCGACACGACCATGCCGGCCAAGACTCCTTCCAAGTTCCCCCCTGCCGTCATCCTGCGCGCCGCCTTCCGCCGCGACGCCCTGCTCCGCGGCCGGCGGGTGCTCCCTGCCCTTGCTGCGGTCGCGGCCCTCCAGGGATGCGTCGCCGTCGGCGGCACCACCCGTTCCGACTCCCCCACCCTCGGCAAGCAGCTGATCGATCTCAAGGCCGCGTTCGACTCGGGCGCGATCAACGAGACCGAGTACCAGACGGCGAAGCAGCAGCTCCTGAACAAGGGCTGATTCCGCCCCGTCCGATCAGGCGTCGATCGTCTTGCGCAGCGTGGCCGCCAGCGCGTCGAGGTCGATGGGCTTGCGGATGAAGGCGGAGATCCCGACCTTGGTCGCGCGCCGCTCGCTCGAGTCATCGCCGTAGCCCGTGCAGCAGACCACCCGGAGCATCGGGCGCAGTTCAAGCGCCCTCGCGGCGAGTTCGATCCCCGAAAGCTCGGGCATCGCGAGGTCCGTCATCAGCACCGTCGCCGGGGTGCGTGGATCTCCGAGCGCCCGCAGCGCCTCGCGCGGATCTGAGAACGCCTGCACCGTGTAGCCGATGCTCTCGAGCATCTGTCGCTCGACCTCGAGCACGGTCCGGTCGTCGTCGACCAGGAGCACCGTCTCGCCGGGCCGCGCGTCGGTCGCCGATGCCTGCGCGGCCGTCGATCCGGCGGCGGCGGCCGCACCGGCGCCACGCTGCGCGGAACCGTCTGCGGCCACGAGCGCCGCACCCGACTCCGTGCTTGCGGCCGGCAGCAGGATCTCGAACCGCGTCCCGCGCGTCGGCTCGCTCTGCACGCCGATCGTGCCTTCGTGCTCGGTGACGATGCGATGGACGACGGTCAGGCCGAGATCGCCCGAGCGGCGCACGCCTCCGTCGTTGCTGAAGTATGGCTCGAAGAGACGCGCGCACGCCGCAGCGTCGAGGCCGGGCCCGTCGTCCTGCACCACGATGAGGACGAAGGGCCTGCTCGCTCGCCGCACGCGCTCGGCCGCGATGCGCACCTTGCCCGCGCGGCCCCGCATCACCTCGAACGCCCTCGCGCCGAGGTTGGTCACGGCCTGCTGGATCGAGTCGGCATCGCCGAGCACCGCGCCCACCTCGGGGTCGATCTCGACGGCGAAGTCGACCGACGCCGGCGCAGACCGCCCGAGCAGGTCGGTGACCGAACGCAAGGCCTGCGCGATCGGCACGATCTCGACATGCCGCTCGCGGCGGCGCGAGATCGACAGCACCTGATGGACCAGTTCGCTCGCGCTGCGCGCTGCGGTGCGGATGTCCTTCAGCATCTGCTGCATGCGCCCGTCGAGCTGCACGCTCCGCTCGAGCATCTCGGTGTACAGCAGGATCGGCCAGAGCAGGTTGTTGAAGTCCTTGGCGATGCCGGCGGCGAGCATGCCGACCGCCTCCATCTTCTGCCGCTGCCGCAGCGCCTCGTCGAGCCGCTCGCGCGCGATCGCAAGTCCGAAGGCGTTGGCCAGCGAGCGAAGCACCGCGCGGTCGCCCATGTCGAGCGCGCGATGGCGCGTCGAGCGCTTCTCGTAGGCGAGCACGCCCCACAGCGCGCCCTCGACCACGACGGGCTTGAGCATCGCCGGCTCGCGGCTGTCGGCGAAGGCGATCTGCACGGACTGTCCCGCCGCAAGACGCTCGCGCTCGTTCGCGGCGAGGTCGGCGAGCCTCGACCCGTGCGTCCACGGCGCGCCGAAGACAGGCTGCCAGGTGAACTCGATCGGCTGCGCCGTTCCCGCCTGGCCTGGTGCCGGAGTGACCTCGAGCAGCGCGAGCACGCCCGCGTCGAGCGCGCTTCCGATCATCGCAAGCACGGAGTTCGCGCTCGCGCGCCAGTCGAGCGCGGCGAGGAGGCGCTCGGTCGCCGCGTGCGATGCGACGAGCAGCGAGCCACGCCGCTCGTTTTCGTGCGCCGAGACGATGCGCGCGTAGGTCAGGCCCGCGAAGTCGGCCAGGAACCCGAGCCCCTGGCGGTGACGCGCCGAGTAGGTGGACGGACGCGTGCTCGCGAAGCCGACGGTTCCGATGACGACGCCGTCGACCCGCACGGGCAGGTACATGCGCGAGCGAATGTGCTTCCCATGCGACGGAGGCTCTTCGCCGGCGGCCTGCGGATGGTTGGCGGTATCGGGCACATCGACCACGCGGCCCGTGCGCAGCACGAAGCCCGGATGCCGCGCCTCCGCGGTCCGCTCGGCCGCCGCGCGCTCCTGCTCGGTGAGGCCCTTCGCGTGCACCAGCCTCAGCTGCCCGCTGTCCGGATCGAGGAAGTAGATGCCCGAGTACTCGACCACGAACAGCTCGTCGGCCACTTCCTCGATGGTGCTGCCGAGTTCCTGCAGCGTGCGCACCTTCGCGAAGCTCCTCGCCACGCTGCGGTCGACTTCGTTGCGCTTCAGCAGCCAGCGGTTCATCTCCACCAGCTCGTCGTGCGGAAGCCTGCGCGCGACCGCCTCCGCGAGGTCGTTCGCGGCATCGGCCAGCCAATCGAGCAGCGCATCGGTCACCGGGGCGTCGCCGACGGCGATGAGCGCGTGTCCATGCAGTCCGATCGGGATCTGCAGCAGGCGCGCGGCGCGTTCGTGGTCGCCGAGGGCGCTGAAGCCGACGCCCTCGAGCGCGCGGTCGCCGAGTTGCCGGACCGATTCGTCCGTCTCCGCTTCAGCGATCGACGGACCGGAGGCACCCATCCGCACGAGCCGAGGCTCTCCCTCGACTCCGTTGCGCCACAGCCAGATCTCGCAGGACTTGCAGCCGAGCGTCGCGACCAACGCATGCGCCGATTCAGCTGCAAGGACCACCAGGCCCTCCTCGCCGGAGGGTGCGGAGGCGAAGATGGCATCGAGGTCCGGCATTCGGCACCGAGTCGCGGCCGACAGCGTAGACGATCGAGGGGCTCGGGAGATCGCGCTGCTTTCGGCTTGACTTCCCTTCGCCGCGGCGCGACCTTGCCTGCATGCTCTTCAGCGCTGCAACGCCGTGTTTCGGGTTCGGTCGACGAACCGCCGCCCTGCTCGGGCTGATCCCGCTCGCCATGCTTGCGGCCTGGGGAGGGCTTGCGGCGGGCCTGCCCGAGCCACCGAAGCCGGCCGCGCCCGCGGCGCCCGCCGCGGCGAAGGACCGCCTGCTCGTCTTCAGCAAGACCGCAGGATTCCGACACGACTCGATCCCCGACGGGATCGCCTGCGTGCGCGAACTCCTCGGCGAGCGCTACGAGATCGATGCGACCGAAGACGCTGCGGCGTTCACCCCATCGAACCTCGCGCGCTACAAGGCCGTGATCTTCCTCTCGACCACCGGCGACATCCTCGACGCCGAGCAGCAGAAGGCGTTCGAAGGGTTCATCCATCTGGGTGGCGGCTTTGCCGGCATCCACGCCGCCGCAGACACCGAGCACACCTGGCCGTGGTACGGCAAGCTGGTGGGCGCCTACTTCAAGACCCATCCGAACATCCAGGAGGCGCTGGTGCGCGTCGAGGACCGCACCCACCCGTCCACGGTGATGCTGCCGGAGAACTGGCGCCGCACCGACGAGTGGTATGTCTACAAGTCGAACCCGCGCGGCCAGGTGAAGGTGCTCGCGAACCTCGACACGAAGACGATCCAGGGCGAGACGATGGGTGAAGATCACCCGATCGCGTGGTTCCACGACTTCGAGGGCGGACGCGCGTGGTACACGGGAGGCGGGCACACGAAGGAGAGCTTCAGCGAGCCGCTGTTCCGCGCCCACATCAAGGGCGGCGTGCTGTGGGCCGCAGGGGCGGAGACTGCGCCGGTCCCCGCGCGAGAGGCTGGAAAACCCGCTGATTCAAGCGCACAACCGCCATCTCCGCCCGCC
Source organism: bacterium (assembly GCA_046337925.1). Taxonomy (GTDB): domain Bacteria; phylum Planctomycetota; class Phycisphaerae; order Phycisphaerales; family SM1A02; genus QWPT01. Next base: position 5,558 of record JBKCZS010000186.1, read on the forward strand.
GAGAAGCCCGCCAGATAATTTTCGAAATTCCTTGCGGTGCGCGTCACAGGTCTTCACAACGCAAAGACAAACCTCTATAGTTTCGTTGTCGCAGTCGTTCACCGATAGCGACCTCAACCAGATCTTTTCCCCCATGGGGCTACTGCGAAGCCGATCTCGCAGTGGCCCTTTTCTCTTTCCCGTAGGGAAAGAGAAAAGACCATTGGGCGGTCGCGCCTGCGGGCGCTCCCTCTGGTGCTTGAATCGCGGTCGGACTCCGCCGCAGGGAAAGAGAAAAGACCATTGGGCGGTCTTGGGTGCCCTTGGACAAAGTCCAAGGAACGGCAGTCGTCCGCCGTCAATATCTTCCTTCCGGAGACACGAAGAATCGTCGCCGAAGGCGGAGCGCAGCGAAGCCTGAGCAAACGACGCGGGAGTCGCGCACCGTTTCGTGTGGCATCACCTCTGGTGATGGCGGCCACGAACGCATGCTCGGCAAGTCGATCACCAACTCGAGCGCCGCCCGCACTGAAGTCGCTCGGCTCTCCGCATGTCCTTGATCGCCATCACCAGAGGTGATGCCACACGGCACATCCTGCGACCTCCCCGCCGATCCGCTCGCGCTTCGCTTCGCTCCGCGCTCGTCAAACCACCGTGCAAGCCGTCGACGCGTACCCACGCGCTCCGCATCGCCAAAGGAAGCGCCCCCAGCCGCAGCCGCTCCCACCCTCTCCCTCACATCTCCCGGCCGGGGCTCAGGAACCCGATCGGCAGCTGCGTCTTGCCGTCGGTTGCCAGATCCGCCAGCGCCTCGCCGATCGCGGGGGCGAACTTGAAGCCGTGGCCGCTGAAGCCGCAGGCGATCGCCACATTCGGGTGCGCAGGATGCAGCCCGACGATGAAGTTCGAGTCGGGCGACATGGTGTAGAGGCAGTTCTTCGCGTTCACGCACGCGCGGCCCTGCGCCGACGGCACGCGCTCGCGCACCGCAGCGATCGTCTCCGCAACCACCGCGCCGTCGGCCACTCCGAACGCCTCGTTCGGGTCGACTTCCCCGCCGCGGCAGTGGAGGCCGACCTTCATGCCGTGCGGTTCGCCCATCCCGGGGAACGCCGGCACGCCGTAGATCTCCGGCGCGCCGCCGCGCTCGAAGAGCCAGACGGGCATCCCCGAGTGCTGCCAGAGCGGGTCGCCGGCGTCATCGAGCCAGACGATCGTCTCGCGCGTCGGACGCAGCGTCGCCACCTGCCCGCCGAGGACGCCGCCCATCCACGCGCCCGCCGACAGGACGAGCGTGCGCGCCTCGTAGGTGCCGCGCGCCGTCCGCAGCCAGACGCCGTCGCCGTCGGCACGCCACGCGTCGATCGGCGCGTTCAACTCGACCCGCGCGCCTGCCGCGCGCGCGCCGTCGAGCGCCGCCTTGATCGTCGCCTCCGGACGCACGAACCCGCCGCGCGTCTCGCAGACGATCTCCCAGTCCGCCGGCACGCTGAACTGCGGATGGCGTCGCATGAGCTCGGCGCCGTCGATCGCGTCGACCTTGAGGTCGTGCTCGCGCGCGCTCCGCAGCATGCCGGCCGCCACGCGGTTGCCGGTCGGTCCGCCCATCACGAGGCCGGTCTCGTACCGCAGCGCGACGCCTGCGTCCTTCGAAAGCCGGTCGAATCCCTCGTAGGCGCGCCGCAGGAGCGGCACATAGTCGGGGTGCTCGAAGTACGACAGGCGGATGACGCGGCTGCCGCCATGCGAGCTGCCGCGGTCATGCGGCGGCGCGAAGCGGTCGATGCCGAGCACGCGCTTCCCGCGCCGCGCGAGTTCCGCGAGCGCGCAGGACCCCATCGCGCCGAGGCCGACGACGATCGTGTCGAACTTGGTTTCGGAAGCGCCGTTCATCCCCATCGCGAGAGAAGGGTCGCGAGATCAGACGCGTCGACCACGCCGTCGAGGTTGAAGTCGGACAGGCCTGTCCCGCCCCACTCGCTGAGCAGCACGGTGAGGTCCGCAGCGCCGATGCTGCCGTCGCCGTCGAAGTCGCCCGAGTTGAATTCGCGGGCCGTGATCGTGACGGTCACCGTCTTCTCGGTGAAGAGTCCGCCGCTGTCGGTGCCGCGCAGCGTGATCGTGTGCGTGCCGACCGAGAGATCGCGCACCACGAGCTGGCGTCCGGTGCCGAGCGCGCCGTCGATCGAGCTCGTCCATTCGATCGCCCCGTCAGGCGACAGCTGGTCGTCGAGATCCCAGGCCGAGCCATGCAGGAACACCGTCGCGGCCTGCCGGAAGGTGGTGTTCGAGTTCGGCCCGATCACATGGACATCGGGCGGCGCGCCGTTGCCCATGGCGAACGACTGCTGCACCTCGAAGTCGGTCGAGTTCATGCCGTCGCTGACATCGACGCGGAACTTCGCGTTTCGGCCGCGGCTCGCGGGCACTTCGGACGAGTCGAAGACGAACTCGCCGCCGCCGGTCGAGCTCGTGTGGCCCACCTTGAGCGGGAGCCACGCGTTGCCGCCGTCCGGGCTGTAGAGGAGATCCGCGGTCAGCGCGTCGCCGTCGGCGTCGCTTGCGCTCCACGCGATGCGCACCTCGCCCGTCAGAACATCGCTCGAGGGATCAAATGAGGGGTCAAATGAGGGATCAGCCGCGGGATCAGCCGCGGCCGGACCCGACGCCCCCGGCCCGACCGAGAGCGCGGTCACGACGGGCGCTGCGGCGGAGCGGTCCATCGACGCGAGGACGCGCCCGGCCGACCGCCCCGTGCATTCCATCACGACGACGCGGGTGGCCTCGACGCCGTTCACCCAGCGCGGAAGGTTGACATAGAGCGGCGTCGAGCGGTGCAGGTGATTCGGATCGGCGCACGACTCGCGGCAGCTGCGCGTGTCGACTCGGACCGATGCAAGCCGCACGCCCTCGGCCGAGTAGCTCTCGACCGCGACATTGCCGCGGGGATTGTCCTCGGTCGGAACGACGAGCTCGTGATGCGCGCAGGGAACGAGCGCGACGGTGCGCGCGACATGGTCGTGGACGCCCGCGACGCGGAGCACGGCGGTCGCGGCCGCATCGATCGACTGGTCGAACGCATCGCCGCCGCCTTCGCCGTCGTTCGGGCCGAAGCCGGTGCACACGGAGCGCGTGTCGGAGATCGCGTCGTTGTAGGTGATCGACGAGACCCACGCCTGCGCGGTGAGGAGACCGGCCACCATCACATCGTTCTTCGTCGACGGCATCAGCTGCGCGATGTTGAGCGGGTCGCGGAGCAGGTGCTCGGTGTCGAAACCGACCGTGCCGAGCGTCTGCGAGTTGTGCTGCTGGCCCCAGCAGTGCCCGATCTCATGCGCGAAAGTGCGCTGGAAGCGGGTGTTCTCGGTGTTGCCAAACGCCGCAGCGCCGGGGATGCCGATCGCCTGGCCGTTGCCGCTGTACGGGTTGCCGGGCAGCCAGCCGTAGATGAACTCGGGCCGCGCAAAGCCAGCGGCGGGAATCTGGTTCTGGCGGATGTCGTTGAGCGCCGTGAGCAGCGCGTTGTTCGAGCTGTTGATGTCCTGCGACCAGTTGAAGGTCGGAAGCGGCGAGCGGTGGTAGTTCCAGTCGCCGACCTTGTAGATCCCGCGCACGAAGCTGTCGCCGGTGCCGGGTTCGATGAGGCTGGCGGACGGCAGGCCCCCGCCGACCGTGTAGTTGACGGGCACATACGCGAGGTCGACGAACTTGCGGCACACGAAGGGCTTGTTGTTCACCGACGACGAGTTGTTCGCGTAGTTGGTTTCCTCGATGGTGCGGAACGGATTCACCGTCACGACGAAGTCGATGTCGGTCGACTGCGGCGGCACGCAGAGGAAGTTGATCGTCTGGTCGATGTTCGCGAAGCTCGGGTTGACCGGCGCGGTGATCGGCCCGTTCGTGCTGTAGACCGGCGACGACGGGATCTCGACGCCGTTCGAGTAGATGCGCAGCACCGCATCGACGCCTGGCTGGGCGGTCGTCTGGCCATTCAGCGAGACACGCACGCGCACAACGGTCGCATTGCGCGCCACGAGCGTGTTGCCGTTCGTCGAGGACTGCCAGCCCTGCGTGACCTCGATCCCGAGGACCGAGAGATCGACAGCGTGGGCGGCGGCGGCGAGGGCGAGGCTGGTGAGGCCCGCAAGGGCGACGCTGGATCGGGAAACGACCGTCATAGGGACCCAATATACGAAGCACGCCCTTGCCGACTGCGGGCAATTCGGGACATTCGGCAAGTCTGCTACCTTCCGACCATGCCCGACGCGCAGCGCGCGGCCAGCATCTTTTTCTCGTTCCTTGCCTTCGGATCGAGGGCATTTGGCGGACCTGTCGCGCAGATCGCGGACCTCGAGCGCGACTTCGTCGAGGGCCGAGGGTGGGTCGAGCGCGACCGGTTCCGGCGCGCGCGTGCCGTCTACCAGCTGCTGCCCGGACCCGAGGCGCATGAGATGTGCTGCTATCTCGGAGCCGTGCGCGGCGGGCCGCTTGGCGCGATCGCGGCAGGACTCGGCTTCATGCTGCCGGGGCTTCTGCTCATGCTCGGAGCGTGCGTCCTCTACGGCTCGATCGACCTCGCGTCGCCGGCCGCGCTGCATGCGCTGGCCGCGATGCAGCTCGTGGCGGCGGCGCTCATCGTGCGCGCGGCGTGGCGGTTGCTCGCGCCGATCCTCCGCTGGAAGGAGACCTCCGCGCGCGCACCGTGCGTCGTGGCGGTGGCCGCGTGCGCGCTGGCGATCTGGTGGTTCGCGCCCGAGCAGGCGATGCCCGCCGCCGGCGCAGCCGTGCCGCGCGAGACCGCCGCTCCCCTGCTCTTCGCGCATGGCTTCACCGCCGGGATCGTGACCTTCGGCGGCGCGTACACGGCGATTCCGTATGTCGCGGGCGTGGCAACCGGCGAGAACGGCTGGATGACGCAGGGCGCGTTCCTCGACGGCGTCGCGCTCGCAAGCGTGCTGCCGGCGCCGCTCGTGATCTTCGGCACCTTCGTCGGCTACCAGGGCGCGGGGCTCATCGGCGCGCTCGCGTTCACGGCGGGCATCTTCCTGCCCGCGTTCGCGTTCACGGTGTTCGGGTTCGGCGCGATCGAGCGGCTCGTGTCGTGGACGCCGGCACGGCGCGCGCTCGACATCGCGGGCGCGCTCGCGGTCGGCGTGATGGTGGGTGCGGCGTTCCACCTCGTCCTCGACGCGGCGACGGGGTGGACGAAGCGCGCGATGCCGTTCGATTCGATGACGCCGCTCCTCCTTGCGGCGTTCGTCTACGCCGTGTGGGTGTCGAAGGGACGCTTCGCGGCGCCCGTCGTCGTGATCGCGGCGGGCGCCGCCGGCGCGATCTACGGCGCGCTGCGCTGAGCCGTACACTCTCCGCGTGCCCAAGCCGTTCCGCGATTCATCCGACCGACCGCAGCAGCCGCGCCGCCGCGAAGAACGCCCGCCGCTGCGCATCTTTCCGACCACGCTCTGGGAGTACCCGAGCCAGCACTACGACAGCCCCGCGATGCGCGAGGCGCAGAAGAAGCAGCGCCTGCAGCGCGGCGAGGAGCCACGCGAGCTGGAGATCCAGGGCGATGCGGTCGTCGGCTCCGGCTCGATGCAGGGCGACAAGGACTATGTCGGCGCGACGCCGTCGTGGGTGATCTGGCAGCTCTTGTCGCGCTACACGCGCGAGAACGATGTCGTGGTCGACCCGATGTGCGGCTCGGGCACGACGCTCGATGTCTGCCGCGACCTCAAGCGCCGCGGCCTCGGCTTCGACCTCAACCCGCAGCGGCCCGAGATCAAGAAGAACGACTCGCGCAAGCTGCCGCTCGAGAACGAGAGCGTCGACTTCGTGTTCATCGATCCGCCGTACTCGACGCATGTCGACTACTCGGACGACCCACGCTGCATCGGCAAGCTCGATTCCGGCGGCGACGACCACGGCAAGGCCTACTACCGTGCGATGGAGGATGTGATCCGCGAGATCCACCGCGTGCTCAAGCCCGGACGCTACATGGGGCTCTATGTGAGCGATTCGTGGCGGAAGAAGAAAGGCGCCCAAGGACAGAACATGAAGGGCGGCGAGTTCATGCCGATCGGCTTCGAGCTCTTTGCGATCATGCGCAAGTACCTCACGCCCGTCGACATCATCTGCGTGGTGCGCCACAACAAGAAGCTGTCGTTCGGCAACTGGCGCAAGGCGGCCGAGGAAGGCACCTTCTTCCTGCGCGGGTTCAACTACTGCTTCATCATGCGGCGTGTTTGAGCGGTCGCGGCGTGTTTGAGCGGTCGCGGCGTGTTTGAGCGGTCGCGGCTGCGGCCGCTCCCTTTGGTGCTCGCGATGCGTGTTTGAGCGGTCGCGGCGCGTTTGAGCGGTCGCGGCTGCGGCCGCTCCCTTTGGTGCTCGAGATGCGTGTTGGTGCTCGCGATGCGTGTCTGAGCGATCGGCGCGGATGCACGCAATTCGTCTTGCGCCGCCCCTGCCTGCGCCCCACAATGCATGCATGTCGAATCCGGGTGACAAATCTGACGAACACACGCGCTCCATTGGCAGCGGCCCTGCAGACTTCGGGTCCGGGGCGCCGTCGCTCGGCGACCAGTTCATGGCGCCTGGCGTCCGCTCAGGCGAGATGATCGGCCCGTACAGGCTCCTCGAAGTGATCGGCGAGGGCGGCTTCGGCGAGGTGTGGCTCGCCGAGCGACGCGAGCCCATGGTGCAGCGGGTCGCGATCAAGATCATCAAGCCGGGCATGGATTCGCGCGCCGTCATCGCGCGCTTCGAGCAGGAGCGCCAGGCGCTCGCGATGATGGACCACCCGAATGTCGCGCGTGTCTTCGACGGCGGCGTGACGGCGGCGGGCACCCCCTACTTCGTGATGGAGTATGTCGACGGCGAGCCGATCAACGCGTTCGCCGATGCGAAGCGGCTCACGCTCCGCCAGCGGCTCGAGCTCTTCATTCCCGTGTGCGAGGCCGTGCAGCACGCGCACCACAAGGGCCTCATCCACCGCGACCTCAAGCCGAGCAATGTGCTCGTCGTCGAGATCGAGGGCCGCGCGGTGCCGAAGGTCATCGACTTCGGCATCGCGAAGGCGATCGCGAGCGAGAGGCCGGCCAGCACCCTGCAGACGCAGGCGGGCGTCGCGATCGGCACGCCGCTCTACATGAGTCCCGAGCAGGTCGCGGGCGAGACCGATGTCGACACCCGCACCGATGTCTACAGCCTCGGCGTGATGCTGTACGAACTGCTTGCGGGCGATGTGCCCTTCGATGCGCGCACCATGCGCAAGGCGGCGATGGCCGAGATCCAGCGGATCATCCGCGACGAGACGCCGCCGAAGCCGAGCATCCGGATCGCGCAGCTCGGAGGCGACCGCTCCACCACGGCCGCCGCCGCCCGCTCGGCGACGAGCGAGCGAATCACGAACGAACTCCGCAGCGAGCTCGACTGGATCCCGCTGATGGCGCTGCGCAAGGAGCGCGACCGCCGCTACGAGAGTCCGCAGGCGCTCGCCGACGACCTGCGGCGCTATCTCGACGGGCGGCCGCTGCGGGCCGCGCCCGACAGCCGTGCGTATCTCGCGCGGAAGTTCGTGCGGCGCAACAAGGTTCCGGTTGCCGCGGCCGCCGCCGTGTTCGTGGCGCTGTCGGCCGGCCTCGGCGTCGCGCTCTGGCAGCGCGGCGCGGCGATCCGCGCGCAGGAGTCGGAGGCCGAGCAGCGCGCGCGCGCCGACGAGCGCGCGGCGGCTGCGGAAACGGCCGAGAAGGCGGAGAAGGCGCGCGCCGACGAACTGAAGCGCGTGAGCGACTTCCAGTCGCAGATGCTCGGCCAGATCGACGTGACGAAGGCCGGCGTCGACCTGATGAACGATGTGCGCGCGCGCTTCGCCGCGGCGCTCGAGAAGCAAGGCGTGCCCGAAGCGGAGCGCACGTCGCGCACCGGTGCGTTCACGCAGGAACTCGTCCGCGTGAACGCGACCGACGCGGCCGCGGCGTTGATCGACCGCACGATCCTCCGTCCGGCCATCAAGACGATCGGCGAACAGTTCGGCGACCAGCCGGCCGTCGACGCGCAGCTGCGGCACGCGCTCGCGGAGCTCTACCGCAGCATCGGCCTCAACGAGTCCGCGGTTCCGCTGCAGGAATCGACGCTTGCGACGCGCCGGCGCGTGCTCGGCGAGGAGAACCCCGAGACGATCCAGTCCATCGCCAACATGAGCGTGCTGCTGCGCGAGCTCGGCAGGCTCGCAGAGGCGGAGCCCTACCACCGCGAGGCGCTCGAGAAGTCGCGCCGCATCCTCGGCGAGGAGGACTTCGACACCGTCATCGCGATCAGCAACATGGGCAGCCTCCTTCGGGCCAAGGGCGAGCTTTCCGAGGCGGAGCCCTACTACCGCGAGGCCTTGGAGAAGTTCCGCCGCACGCTCGGCGACGCGCACCCCGAGACGATCCGGTCCATCAACAACATGGGCGTCCTGATCGCGGAACAGGGCAGGCTCGCCGAGGCCGAGCCCCTCTACCTCGAGGGGCTCGAGCAGTGCCGGCGCACGCTCGGCGAGGAGCATCCGCTGACGATCACCTCGCTCAACAACATGGCCTTCCTTCTCTTCAGCCAGGGGAAGGTCGTGGAGGCCGAGCTCCATCTCCGCGAAGCCCTCGAGAAGTCGCGGCGCACGCTCGGCGAGGAACACCCCGACACGCTCCTCGCGCTCAGCAACATCGGCGCACTGCTCCTCGACCAAGGCAGACTCGCCGAGGCGGAGCCCTATATCGTCGAAGCCGTCGCGATCCGCCGGCGCACGCTCGGCAACGAGCACCCGGACACGCTGATCTCCATCAGCAACCTCGGCATGCTGCTGCTCGACCAGCAAAAGTTCGCCGACGCGGAGCCGCATCTGCGCGAGGTCCTCGAGATCCGCCGCCGCACGCTCGGCGACGACAGCGTGGACACGCTGGTCTCGGTCGGCAACCTCGGCACGCTGCTTCGGGACGCGGGCAGACTCGCCGAGGCGGAGCCCCTCTACCGCGAGGCCCTCGAGAAGCGCAGACGCGTGCTCAGCGAGGAGCACCCGCACACGCTCGTCTCGCTCGGCAACATGGGCATCCTCCTCGCGCGACAGGGGAAGCCCGCCGAGGCCGAGCCGTTCCTGCTCGACTC
>JBKCZS010000187.1:0-6894 GCA_046337925.1 bacterium
GCCGCGCCGGCAGCCGGCGGGCGAGTTCGGCGCGCATCGGCCCGATCGAATCGGCGTCGAGCGCGCCCTCCGGGGTGATGCGCGTCGCCGCGCCATCGACGGCGACCGTCACGCGAGACGGTGTTTCCCGGGGCGACTCGCTCATTCAGCGACCTGCCCGCCTTGCGTTCTCGTAGATCGCGAGCGCCTGCGGCATGAGCGCCTCGAGCCGCGTCGCGCGCGTCTCGTCGCTCGGGTGGGTCGAGAGGAACTCCAGCTGCGATGCACCGCTGAGCGAGCCCATCTTCCGCCAGAAGCCGATTGCCGCGCGCGGGTCGTAGCCGGCGTCGGCGGCGATGACGAGGCCGATCTGGTCCGCCTCGCTCTCCTCGCTCCGGCTGAACGCGGTCTCGCCGAGCGCGCCGTAGCCGACCAGCACGCCCTCGATGACCTCGCTGCTGACCTCGCCGGAGGAGCTGGCCGCTTCCGCCGCGATCTGCGCCACCATCGCGCGCGACATCCGTTCCGCGCCATGCCGGGCGATCGCGTGGGCGGCTTCATGCCCCATCACGACCGCGAGTTCGTCATCGCTCGTCGCGATGCGCAGCAGGCCGGTGTTCACGCCGCTTTTCCCGCCAGGAAGCATCCACGCGTTCACCTCCGGGGTGTCGATCACGGCGAACTGCCACTCGAAGCCGCCGGCCGCCTGCGGATAGCGGCGCACCGAAGCCTCCGCGATGCGCTTTCCGACGCGCTGGACGCGCTCGAAGTCGGGTCCGGATGTGAGCGTCTTGGCGCCGCCGAGCATCTCGGCGAACGCCGCCTCGCCCAGTTGGGCTTCTTCCGCAGGCGAGATCATGACGAACTGACGCCGACCGGTCTCCGGAACGGTGGCGCAGCCGACCGCAACGAAGCACGCCGCGGCGAGCGCGGCAAGGCGGGCGAGTCCGCTTTGCAGGCGGGGGCGATCCATGCTGTTTTGTTCACTACTGCAATGCGTTGTTGACATCGTGGATCCCCCACGGGCGCAGTCCCCCACGGTCGCATGGCCGCTCCGCGGCCGCACCCGTCTATCGGCAGGAGCCGGACAGGGCCATGACTCTGCACGGTGGGCTCCGGTGCGCGACCCGCGAACGCCCGAAGCGCCAGACTCCCGTCCGCCGGTGCGCACCCGGCCACCGCGACCGCGCAATCGGGTAGTCTTCCCGCCATGCGCCGACCCACCTCGCCCCGTCGTGGCAACTGCCTCTTTCTGACGCTTCTCGGAGTCCTGATCCTCGGAGTCGTCCTCCTCATCGGAGGCACGATCACCTTCTTCGTCTCGTCGCCGACGACCGCCGTCAGCGATGCGGTGGCGAAGTTCGAGCAGATCGCGCGCGATTCCTCCGCGATCGAGGCGCCGGGCACCTTCGAGGTCGATCTGAAGGCCGGCGGCGCCGCCTTCTTCCTCTCGCCGGATGGCAAGGTCGGCGACAAGACCATCCCGACTCCTCCGGGCCGGGTCACCTACCCCATCGCGGTGCGCGATGCGAACGACCAGCCCATCCGCGTCGAGCCGAACCAGGCGCCACGACAGGGAAACGAGCCCTTCTACTTCTTCGGGTTCTGCCAGATTCCAGCCGACGGCACGTACACCATCGACGTCCAGGCCTCCGACGGCTCGACCCCTGCTGCGATCCTCGCGGCGCCTGCGACACAAGAAGACCTCGAGGCGCTTGGCAAGGCCGCGCTCGGCGCCGTCACCGGCGGCCTCGGCGGATGCGGCGCGATCTGCGGCATCGTGTTCCTCTTGGTCGGCGGCATCGGCCTCATCTTCGTGCGCAAGAAGGCGAAGTCCGACCCGCTCGCGATGTGACGCGGCGGATCGCTCTCACTACCGAGGGTCGTAGACCTTGCCGCGCAGCCACGCGTGGATGTCCGCCGGCCTATCGACGCGGGCGAAGCCGCGGTCGAAGATGAGCTCGGCGACCTCGATCGCGACCTCGATCGCAGACTCGTGAATCCGGTCGAGCGGCGGGTAGATCAGGCCGACGGAAAGCTCGGCGTCGGAGGTGCGCGCCGAAAGGGCCTCGGCGGCCTTCAGGAACATCTCGTCGGTCACGTGCGTGGCCTCCGTGGCGTACACCGCCATGCCGACCGCGGGATAGATGTAGACGTTGTTCCCTTGCCCCGGAACGAGCATGCGTCCGTTGAGCTCGACCGGCTGGAACGGCGAGCCCGACGCGAAGATCGCCGCGCCATCGGTCCACGTCCATGCCTGCTCCGCAGTGCACTCCGACTTCGAGGTCGGGTTCGAGTACGGGAAAATCACGGGGCGCTCGCAGTACGCGCGCATCGCCTCGACGACCTCCTTCGTGAAGGTCTGCGGCTGCGTGCTTGTCCCGATGAGGACGGTCGGCTTGAGCGCGCGCACGCACTCGGGCAGGGTCCGGTGCAGCTCGCCATCGCGCACGAACGGCAACTGATGCGGCTGGATGCCCGGGTTGTCCTTCACCACGACGCCCTTCGAGTTCATGAGCCAGATCTGCGCGCGCGCATCGCGCTCGGACACGCCGCGCGGCATCATGGCCTGGACGATGAGGTCGGCGATGCCGGTGGCCGCGCTGCCTGCGCCAAAGAAGAGATAGCGGTGATCGACCAGCTCGTTGCCGAGGGCGCGGCACGCCGCGAAGAGCCCCGCCACCGCGATCGACGCGGTGCCCTGGATGTCGTCGTTGAAGCACGACACGCGGTCGCGGTAGCGTGCGAGCAGCGGAATCGCCGTCGTGTTGTGGAAGTCCTCGAACTGGATGCAGGACCGCGGGTAGACCTGCTGCACCGCCATCACGAACTCCTCGACGAAGGAGTCGTACTCCGCGCCGCGCAGGCGCTCCTGCCGAAGCCCGGGGTAGAGCGGATCGTCGAGGAACGCCTGGTTGTTCGTGCCGACGTCGAGGACGACCGGCATGCAGCGCGCGGGCGGCACGCCGCCGATCGCCGTGTAGAGCGCCAGTTTCCCGACCGGAATCGCCATGCCGCAGACACCGAGATCGCCGAGCCCGAGGATGCGCTCGCCGTCGGTCACGCAGATGATGCGCACATCCATCTCGGGCCAGTTGCGCAGGATTTCCGCCACGCGCCCGCGATGCTTGAGCGAGACGTACAGCCCCTTCGGGCGCCGCATGATGTGGCCGAACTTCTGGCAGGCCTCGCCGACGGTCGGCGTGTTGTCGATCGGCATGTGCCGCGGCGGATCGGCGCGGATCAACTGGTAGAAGAGCCGCTCGTTGCGGTCCTGCAGCTCGGAGAGATAGACGTAGCGCTCGAGGTCGTTCGCGCGGTGCGCAAGCTGGACAAGCGCGCGCCGCTGCTGCGTGGCGCTGTCCTCGACCGCATCGGGAAAGAGCCCTGTCAGGCCCAGCAGCTCGCGCTCGGCCTCGCTGAACGCGGTGCCTTTGTTCAGGCGCGGGTTGTAGATGATCTCGTGGGCGTCCTTGCGCATGCGAGCCGTATTGAAACCGCTCAGCCCGGCTCGCGCCAATCGCCCGTCCGGGCGGGGTCGGATGAGTCGAACACCAGCGCTCCTTCGGCGACGATGAATGCGCGACCGGCGATCGTGGGCCGCACGCCGACTCCCGCGAGCGCGGCATAGCGGGCGTCGAACACGCTTCCGATCGCCGATTCCTGCGTCCACGTCGCGCCTTCGGCGAGTTCGCCCCGCGCCGCAAGCGACGCGAGCAGCGCGCTTGTGCCCGTTCCGCAAGGCGAGCGATCGAAGGTGCCGTTCGGGCAGAGGACGAAGTTCCTCGCGGAGGCCTCGCGCCGCGACGGGAGGAACAAGAGCAGCACGTGATCGATGAGCCCGCCGTTCTCGCGGCCGCCCGCGATCCCTGCGCGACGGATCCCGTGCAGGATCGAGTCGGCGTAGGCGAGCTCCTCGCCGAGCGAACGCATGGCGCGGCCCGCCTTGGCCCCGGGCGCGGCGCCCGGGCGGCCATCGTGACGCACGATGAAGAACCAGTTCCCGCCCCACGCGATGTCGCCGCGCGCCACGCCGCCGTGTGCGAGCACCACCTCGACGTCGCGCGCATGCACGTGCGACGGCACGTTGTCGAAGGCGAAGCGGCCATCGTCGCGCGAGGTCACCGTCACGTCGCCGACGCGCGTCTCGAGCACCGCGCGCGGCGCAAGGTCGAAGCCGATGTGACGCAGCGTGCGCGCAAGTCCGATCGTCGCGTGTCCGCACATCCCGAGCGGCGCGCTCGCGTTCCAGAAGAGGACGCCGCACGCAGCACCGGGCTTCGACGGACGGCACGCCAGCGCACAGACGGTCGCGTCGGCGGCGCGGGGGTTCGCCGCGAGCGCGAGGCACTCTGCCGGAACGGTCAACGTCCCGCCAACCGTCCAGCGCTCGAGCAACTCCGGCAGCGTGAGCTGGAAGAGGCCGCCATCCGGCCCAAGCAGGACGCGGGTCGGCTCGCCTTCGGTATGGCTGTCGACGAAACGCTCGATCTTCACGCAGGGAGGATACAGCGCAGCGCCCGCAGACACGCGCTACGCTGCGTGAATGCAGGCTCCCGCAGACGTCGGCTCGCCATTCCGCGGCGTGATTCCCGCGATTGTTTCCCCGTTTCGCGACGACGGCTCGCTGCACACGACGAAGCTGGGCGACCTCGCGCGGCGCATGCTCGCGGGCGGCTGCACGGGCACGGTGTGGCCGGGCTCGCTCGGCGAAGGGCAGACGCTCTCGTTCGACGAGCGCGTCGAGGGCTGGAAGGCGATCGCTGCGGCAAGCGAGGGGCGCGGCAGTGCATTCGCCACGATCTCCGCGGCATCGACGCGCGAGGCCGTGTTGCAGGTCGAGAAGGCCGCGGAGATCGGAATGCGCGGCTGCATGATCCTGCCGCCCTACGTGCACAAGGGGTCGTGGCACGAGTACCGCGCGCATTTCGAGGCGATGCTGTCGGCCGCTCCCCTGCCGATGATGCTCTACAACAACCCTCCCGCGTACATCGTCGATGTGAGCGCCGAGCAGGTGTTCGACCTCGCCGAGAGGCACGCGAACCTCGTGGCCGTGAAGGATTCGACGGGCGACGCGCGCAAGCTGACCGCGCTCATCGCGGGGAATCGCGGCCGCACGCGCAAGGTCGGCGCGCTGGTCGGTCTCGACGACTGCGCGGTCGAGGGTGCGCGCATGGGCTGCGTCGGTTGGATCGCGGGCCTTGCGAACGCGCTTCCTGAGGAGAGCGTGCGGCTCTTCACGCTTGCGCAGTCGACGCGCGCCGAGGACATCGCCGCGTGCGACGAGCTGTATGCGTGGTTCCTGCCGCTCCTCCGGCTCGACACCGTGCCCGAGTTCGTGCAGCTCATCAAGCTCGTCATGGCCGAAACCGGCACCGGCGACGAGCGCGTGCGCGCGCCGCGGCAGCCCGTCGAAGGCGAGGCGCGGGCGCGGGCGCTGACGCTGATCCGCGCGGCGCTGGCGAAGCGCGGGCGATAGATCTCGACGAGCGCGCAGCGCGAGCACGGAACCGCCCGACTGCGACAGCCTTTCATGGGTGCCACCGCTTCCAGCGGTGCGGAGTCGATGTGCCCGGGAACGCGCGCCGAGCCGTTCCGCGCGCGAAACCACCACTTGAAGTGGTGGCACCCATTTTGGCTGTCGACTCGCGCGCCAGTCGCTCGGGCTTCGCCCTCGGCGCAGACCGCGGGTCGCTCAGGCTTCGCCCTCGGCGAGCGCGCAGCGCGAGCACGGAACCGCTCGACTGCGACAGCCTTTCATGGGTGCCACTACTTCTCGTATGCGTCAATGCATGGGTGACATCTGTGTCACGACATAGGTGACAGATCGCCGGCGCGGTCCGACGATCCACCTATGCCTTGGACGGACCACGACCCCATGCATTCACGCATCCGATTCATCGAGGCCGTGCGGCGCCACCGCACCACGGTCGCCGACGCCGCCGCCACCTTCGGCGTCTCGCGCAAGACCGCGTACAAGTGGCTCGCGAGGCACGACTCCGGCGAGCCAGACGCGCTCAAGGACCGCTCGCGCCGACCGCACGAGCATCCGCAAGCCGTCGATCCCCGCATCGCCAAGATCATCCTGGAGATCCGCAGGGAGCAGCCGCTCTTCGGCCCGCGCAAGCTCATCGCCGTCGCCGGCCGCAGGCATCCGCGCGCGGAGCTCCCCTCCGAGAGCACCGTCGCGCGCATCCTCCGCAGGGAAGGGCTCGTCCCGCCGAGGCGGCCGGGAAGATGCAGGACCGTCCGCTCCGCCTTCGCCCCGCTCGGGGACGCCGCCGCGCCGAACGACGTCTGGACCGCCGACTACATGGGCCGCTTCGCGATGCGCGGCGGAGGAAGCTGCAACGTGCTCACCGTCCAGGACGCGCACTCGCGGAAGCTCCTCGCCGCCGCAGGCCACGCGCGGGCCGACGCCGAGTCGGCGAAGCGCGAATTCCTCGCGCTTTTCCGCAGGTCCGGCCTTCCCGCCAGGATCCACACCGACAACGGCGGGCCCTTCGCCTCGAACGGCCTCGGCAGGCTCTCCGCGCTGAGCGTCTGGTGGATGAAGCAGGACATCGAGGTGACCCGCTCGCGCCCCGGGCATCCCGAGGACAACCCGCGCCACGAGCGCATGCACCGCGACCTTCGCGCCAAGGCCGCGAGGCCTCCCGAGCGGGGGCTCGCCGCGCAGCAGAGGAGGCTCGACGAGTCGGCGAGGTGGCTGAACGACGAGCGCCCGCACGACGCGCTCGGCGGCCGCATGCCGTCGGAGGCGTACGCGCCGAGCGCGCGCGAGTACGTCGAGCGGCCGAGGGAATTCGACTACCCCGACTGGTGGGAGAAGCGCAGGATCCAGGGCAACGGCCACCTCAAGCTCAAGGGCGAGTACGTCTTCGTCGGCCGGGCGCTCGAGGACGAGTACGTGGC
>JBKCZS010000188.1:0-38118 GCA_046337925.1 bacterium
GGAAACCGTCTCGAAGTTCACGAGCTTCCAGCGGTTGCGCGCCGCGGTCTCCCGCCACGATCCGTCGCGAAGGCTGCGGAACTCCGGCGTCCACAGCTCGTGGACGCGCATCCTACCGAACGACGCCGGAAGCGCAGGATCGCCCTCGACGCGGTTGCCGGGATGACACACGACCTCGACGGTGCGCGGGCCGATCCCCTTCAGCGCGCGCTCGCACGCCTCGGCCGTGAAGGCCGCACCCTGCTCGGCGATCCCCCAGACCGCGTCGGTCGACTCGGTCGACGGGTTCGTGTGCGCCGACACGCACAGCGCGCGCAGGATCGCGCGGCGCATCGCGGGCGAACCGAAACGCATGTTGCCGAAGCGCTCGTCGCTGCGGCGCACCCAGCGGATGCCGTGCTCGGCCGCGACCTCGCACGCCACCGCGAAGAGGCCGGGCAGGCAGTGCGTGTGCTTCTCGCCGTCGACATGCGAGAGCGCGAGGCCGCGATCGCGCAGCGCGGCGACCTGCCGCGACCACTCGAGCCGCACTTCGTCGCGCTTCACCGCGCGGCGCATCACGCGCGCGGCCAGCTTCGCGGCGCTGCCGACGAAGAGCCCGTCGTCGCCGACGAGCGAGCGCACCTCGTGCGCAGGCGACAGCGGCTTGCCGCGGAGGATGTTGAGATGCGCGCCGAACGACACGCCTGCGATCGGCTTCACCGCGTCGATGTCGGGTCCGTTTGCAAGCACGCTCGCGCTCGTCACCGTGCCGAGCGCGGCGCACTCCTCGATGGCGCGGCGCACCGCCGGATGCAGGCCGAGGTCGTCGACATTGATGATGAGGCGGAGCGGTGCGCGCAACAGGATGACTACCAGAAGACCTGGCGGCCCTCCTCGATCGTGAAGATGCGCTCGAGGCGCTCGGAGCCGTCCTCGACGAGCCAGTAGAGCGCGTCGTCCGGGAGATTCTCGAAGAGATGGTCCTGCATGCCGGCCTCGATGCGGCCGACGCTCCTCCATCCGCCGTCCGACCAGCGGAAGAGCTCGTATGCGGCGCCCGCCTTCACGACCGCGCCCGGAATCGTCGCGCGCGTGTCGGCGTCGGGCGTGGCCGGACGCGTCGAGGTCGCCATGAGCGACTCGCGGTGCATGCTCGCACCTGCGAGCGGACGCGTGCGGCCGTCCTTGTCGAGGATGAACGGCGTGCCCGCGGGAAGATCGCGGCCCGCGACATGGAACATCGGCAGGTAGCAGATGTCGCGGCCCATCTTCGGAAACACCGCGCGCGTGCCGTCGATCCGGCCCCACTGGATCGGCCGCCACTCTCCGCCGTTGAACACCGCGAGATATGCGAAGCGCGCGCCCTTCGGCGGTGCGGCGAGGTCGACCACGGCGTCGGTGACGGGCAGGTACTGGTCGGTGACATCGATGTAGTGCGAGCTCGAGAGCCAGCGCGGGACCTTCTCGTCCTCGCGCTTCTGCTTCGCGAGGCTGCACGGCTGGATCGCGAAGGTCTTGCGGTACACCTTCGCGCAGCGGTTCGAGAGCCCCGCGCGGCCGCGGCCCTCGCTGTCGAGCACGACCTCCCACGCGTGGTTGTTGTCGCGGTCGGCCCACCACGGCGTGTAGTCGCTCGCGCACAGCGTGGCGACCGAACGCATGCCGAAGGAGACCATGTTCGTGATGTCCTCGCAGCGGCCGAGCTTGCGCGCCGTCATCTCCTCGTAGCTCTGGTCGGTCGGATGGAGGTAGAAGAGGTCGCTGAAGCCGACCCACGGATGCACCGTGGCGCGGATCCGCTCGCCGACCTCGCGCACATCGCTCGCGCTTGCGCTCTCGAGGCGCTGCGGAGCGAGCCGCTCGAAGGCGGGCGCGCGCCAGAGCGACAACGGCTCGTTGCTTCCGCGATACGGAAGGATGAAGTCGCGGAAGGTCTCGAACTTGATCGACTTCGCCCACGGAAGCGTGCGCCACGCGTCGAACGCCTGCTCGAGATGCGTCGAGAGGAAGTCCGCGTTCGCGTGCTCGAGGTCGCTGTCGAAGCGCACCCGCGTGAACTCGGCACCCGGATGCTCGCGCTCGATCGCGTCGAGCGCCTCCTTCGCCTTCGCGAGGTTCGGGTGATCGAGCGCGTCGAACGCGATCGGCTCTCCCTTCGCATCGACGAGCTCGAGCACCGCGTAGCCGTGGCCATCCATGTTGGCGACGAGCCAGCGCGCGGCGCGGCGCTTCTCGCCGTCCTGGCCCGACTCGTAGCGGTCGAGGAACCTCTTGATCTCCTCGCGGTTGCCACCGGCCTTCTTCAGCGCGTCCTCGATGCGCGCATCGAGACCGTCGGAAGGCGCGCGCTGCGGCGCGGCTCCGGCCGGCAAGACCAGCAATCCGATGGAAAGCACGAGCTGCGACAGACCCATGGCGGGGATTGTCGCCTCGCCGTCGCGATGCTGCAACGGTGCAGGTTCGTCAGGCGCTGCGCCGCGCCGCGCCGTGCTTCACGAAGCGCGCGCCGTACTGGTAGGTGCCGGGCTTCACCTCACGCGCCCAGACGATCACGAAGTCCGACCCGATGTGCGTGCCTTCGGGCTTGATGCTCTCGGCGTGACCGTGGTCCTCGAGGGAGTACACCTTGTGGCATTCGAAGCGGAATCCAGACCTCGACAGATCGAGGATGCGGATGCGCACGGTCTCGGAGTGCCCTGCCCACCGCACCGCGAGCGGAGCCCGAAGGTGCACGCGTCTGGCGACGCGGCGCTCGCGACCGCTGGCCGAACCCTCCGCCGGAAGCGCCGGAATGGACGCCGATTCGAGACGGCGGCGATCGGACGGTTGGCGGCTGGTCGAACGGTGCGACGACATGCTTGAGGACCCCTGTTCCATAACAACGGCACAAACGACGCGGCCCTTGAGCATGGGCGGAGAAAGTCGCGCGTTTTGCGGCCGTTGCCCCATCGTGGGCTGCGGGCGCCACCCGCCGGTCCGAGACGAGTTTCGCTTGAGTCCCGCTGAATTCCTGCCGATAACGGGCATATGGACGATCAGGCAGACAACCCCGCCGAAGACGCGGCTCCCGACGAGTCGTCGGAGCAACGGGTTGACATCGCGTCGCTCGAACGCGACATCGACAACCTGATGTCCACCGCGCGGTCCGAGCGACCGGGGTCGGGCGACGATGGCGGCGTGAGCCAGGTCGATCTCCTTCTCCGGGAGATCAACGAACTGCTCGCGCACGAGACGAACTCGCTCCTCAACGCCACCAACGGCCTGCTCGGCAAGACGCTCGAGTCGATCTTCGATCCGAAGATCCTCGCGAACAAGCACCAGAAGATCGACAAGGCGCTCGCGCAGGCGCTTGCGAAGGGAAAGGCCGGGGCGGCTGCAGCTCCGGTCAAGGCTCCTGTCACCAATCCGGCGCCGCGCTTCGCGGGCATCTCGCGGCCCATGACCGCGGACCTCTCGAAGACGGGTCTCAAGACCGCTGCGGCGCCCAAGGTCGCGAGCGGTCCGCGCGAAGCGCTTCCGAAGCCCGAGGAAGAAGCCCCCGGGGAAATCAAGTTCGGCGAGGCACCCAAGGGCGACACGGGCGCGTTCACGACCCGCATCGAAGAGGCGCCACCGGAGTCGGAGCCCGTCGTCACGATCGAGGAGGCGAAGCCGACCGTCGAGAAGCCGCCGCAGCCGGAGCCCGTCGCGGAAGCGCCGCCGGCACCCGCGCCCGCACCCGCGCCCGCCGCCGCCGCACCTGCACCCGCACCTGCACCCGCGCCGAAGCCGGCTGAAAAGCCGAAGGCGGAGGCTCCTCCCAAGGAGGCGCCCGCGGCACCGGCCGAAGTTCCCGACTTCCCGCAGCCGCTGATCCTGCGCATCCTGGCGTTCCCGATGAAGCTCGTTCCGGAGTCCGCCCGGCTTGCGGTCAGTGCCGTCGCGCTCACGATGCTCTTCTCGGCGCCCGTCGCGTGGGTGTTTGCGCACCGAGCGGTGACCACGCAGGGAATCGGGCCAATCGACTTCTCGATGCTCGAGGAGCAGCAGGCCGAAGCCGAGGCTGCGGCCAAGGACGCGGCCAAGGACGCGGCTGCCAAGGACGCCGCCGCGAAGGATGCAGGCCACGCCGACGCAAAGAAGGACGATTCGCAAGGCGGCGGCAAGCACTGACTGAACGCCGCACGCGCCGGCCCCCTCAACGATGGTCCGGCTCGGCTCAGGCGCGCTTTCCGCGCCCCTCATCGATCAGCTTCGACATCGCCTCGTGGGTTTCCTTGGCGGCGCCCGAGAGCATCGCGGCCTGTTCTTCGGCGTGATAGCTCGAGCGCACGAGCGGACCGCTCTCGCACACCTTGAATCCGCGCGCAAGCGCCTCGCGGCGATACATCGCGAACTGGTCCGGATGCACCCAGCGGTCGATCGGCAGGTGGTTGCGCGTCGGCTGCAGGTACTGACCGACGGTGATGATGTCGGCGTCGCTCGCGGCGCGCACATCGTCGAAGAGCTCGAGGACCTCGTCGTCGTGCTCGCCGATGCCGGCCATGATGCCGGTCTTCGTCACGAGGCCGCTCGCCTTGAACTGCCGCAGCACCGCGAGCGAGCGCTCGTACTTCGCCTGCGGGCGAACCGCAGGATGCATGCGGCGCACCGTCTCCATGTTGTGCGAGATGATCTCGGGGCGCGCGTCGCACACCACCTGGATCGCCTTCTCGTCGCCCTGGAAATCGCCGACGAGGATCTCGACCGACATCTCGGGGCACGACTCGTGCACGCGCTGGATCGTCTCGGCCCAGATCGCGGCGCCGCCGTCGGGCAGTTCGTCGCGGTTGACGCTCGTGATGACGACATGCTTGAGCTTCATGAGCGCAAGCGACGCAGCCACGCGGCGCGGCTCGTCGAGGTCGTAGACGGGCGGCTTGCCCGTCTTGACATTGCAGAACCCGCACGCACGCGTGCAGGTGTCGCCGAGGATCATGATCGTCGCGGTGCCGCGGCCCCAGCACTCGCCCATGTTCGGGCACGAGGCTTCCTGGCAGACGGTGTGCAGGCGGTGCTCGTCGATGATCTTCTTGAGGCGCTCGTAGCCCTCGCCGCCCGGCACGCGCGCGCGCAGCCACTCGGGCTTGCGCTGGATGCGCAGGTGGTGCGCCTCGGCCTCGCGGTTGTTGATGACCTCGCCGGTCAGGCTGAGCTTCGACGCGCCGGCCGTGCGCTGCGTGTCGCCGCCGAGCGGCCGTGGATGGCGCGCGATCGTGCGCGCGATCGCGTCGGGAGACGGCGTCGCGGCTGCGGGGGCGTCGGGCTTCGGGGCGTCGGGCATCTGATCGGGACTTTCGGGGATCGAGAGTGTAGGCGAAGCCATCCCCTCCACGCGACACGCGCGACGCAGCGACCGCGGCGCTCGATCGCACTACACTTGCGGCCCATGTCCGTAGCCGCCCCCGCCCTCCAGCACCGTACCGCGCGTCTTCCCAACGGCCTCGAGATCCAGGCCGAGATCGATCCGGACGCGCACACCGCGGCGCTCGGCTTCTTCGTGAAGACGGGCGCGCGCGACGAGCCCACCGAACTTATGGGCGTCTCGCACTTCCTCGAGCACATGCTGTTCAAGGGAAGCGACCGCAGGACGGCGGAGGATGTCAACCGCGACTTCGACGAAATCGGCGCGAGCCAGAACGCCTTCACCACGAACGAACTCACGGCCTACCACGCGCATGTGCTGCCCGAACGCCTGCCGGCGGCGCTCGACATCCTCTCGGACATCCTGCGGCCCGCGCTGCGCGACAAGGACTTCGACGAGGAGAAGGGCGTGATCATCGAGGAGATCGCGATGTACGCCGACCAGCCGTTCTGGGTCGGCTACGAGGCGATGATGGAGCGGCTCTACGCGGATCACCCGCTCGCCCACCGCGTGCTCGGCACCGCCGACACCGTGCGCGCGCTGTCGCGCGAGCAGATGGCGCGCTACTTCGCATCGCGCTACTCCGCCGACAACACGGTGCTGGTCGCCGCGGGCCGCCTCGACTTCGACGCGTTCGTCGCCGACGCGACGCGGCTCTGCGGGCATTGGAGCGCCGCGCGTCCCGCGCGCGAGCACCCGGCGTGGAAGCCGGGACGCGCGAGCGCAGACCTGCGCCTCAAGAACACGGCGCGCGCCTACCTGCTGCTTGCGATGCCTGCGCCCGCGATCCAGGACGACCGGCGCTATTCCGCCGGAATCCTGATGCACATCCTCGGCGGCGGCGATGGCTCGCGGCTCCACTGGGCGCTCGTCGAGACGGGACTCGCCGAGGAAGCGAGCTCGAGCTACGACGGCCACGACGGCACGGGCGACTCCACGCTGTTCGCCGTGTGCGACCCCGACAAGGTCGGCGAGATCGAAGGCGTGCTGCGGCGCGAGCTCGCATCGCTCGTCGCGTCGCTCGATGAAGACGATCTCGTGCGCGCGCGGAGCCGCATCGCGACCGGCGCCGCCGTCGCGTCCGAACGCCCGGCGGGCCGCATGTTCCGACTCGGCACGCTGTGGGGCTACGGTGCGCCCTACACGCCGCTCGACCAGGAGGTCGAGCGCATCTCGCGCATCACGCTCGACGACCTGCGCGCATGCGCGCGCGACTTCCCGCTCGAGCCGACGGTGCGAATCGCGGTGCTTCCCGAAGAGGGCGCGGCCGCAAAGTAGCCGCGCCGGTCACGCGCCTTCGTATTCGGCCTTGAGTTCGCGGCGGAAGACGACCACCCGGTCGCTGCCGCGTCGGCCCATCGCCAGCGCGAACATCGCGCCGCTGACCAGCTGGTCGGGCGTGCCGACGCCCGAACGGCTCACCGACGCAGGATCGCGGTCGTACAGGTTGACGCCGATGCTGACGGAGATGGGGAACGATCCGCCGTTCGCGCCGGCGAACTCGACGCTCGACTCGCAGGCCGCGCGGCGGATGAACTCCGCGATGCGCGACAGTTCGTCGGGATCGACCGACGGGATCATCACCGCGAGTTCCGCGCCGACGAACCGGTACACGGACGCGTTGCGCGGGAGGACCATCTGCATGCGCCGCAGCGTGTGCCGCAGCGCGGCCTCGACACCATGCATGCCGTAGGCCTGCTGGAGCGCGCGGGCGCGGTCGACGCCGATGAGCATGATTCCGACGCGGCCCTGCGACGCGACGCGTGCGACGGTGAACTGCCGCGCAAGATCCTCGCTGAAGACATGCGACTCGGGAATCGTCTCGAGCTCGAGGAGCTCCTTCTCGACCGAATCGCCTGCCGCCATCGGAATGCCGGGCTCCGTCAGCTGCTGCTCCTCGCGGATGCGCTCCGCCGCCGCCAGGATCGCGTCGACATCGGGCGCCTCGCCGGTCTCGAGATCGAAGGTCTCGGAGAGATCGCGCGCGAGCTTCACGATGTCGGAGAGCAGCGCCTCGGCCTCGGACTTCTGGATGCCGAACCATTCGCGCGCATTCGCATAGAAGCGGTCGAGCACCTCGGGGCTGCACTTCGGCGCAAGCACGGCTGCGACCGTCGCGGCGAGTCCGATCGTGCGGGCGAGCGGCTGCACCTCTCCGCCCACCTCGTCGATGCGGTGGTGGAAGCGGATCGCCTGCGCGAACGCGATGGGGAACCGCCAGCGCGCCGTCAGTTCGGCCGAGATCTCGGCATGGTCGGTGTCGAGCGTGCGCTGCTCGATCGCGCACAGCTTGTCGTGATCGCCCTTCGAGAGATCGATCACCTGGAGATAGCGGTCGCCGAACGCGCGCCACAGCGCGATCATGCCGATGTCGCGCACGAGCGCGGTGAGGAAGGCCTCGTCCGGGTCGCAGCGGCGGTGGCGCTGCGCGATCTCGCGTGCGGCGGCGGCGGAATAGATGGAGCGGCGCCAGTACGAGAGGAAGTCGAAGCCGACCTCCTCCTCGCCGTTGGTGGTCGAGCTGCGCAGCAGCGTGAAGCCGAGCACGAGCGCCTTCAGCGAGTGAAGGCCGAGGAAGACGAGCGCCTGCTGGATCGATCCGCAGCGCCGCGAGAGGCCGAAGAAGCTGGAGTTGACGGTGCGCAGCACCTTCGAGGCGAGCGCCGGGTCGTTCTCGATCACCGAGGCGATCTCGCGCACCGAAGCGTCGCGGCTCGAGGTGAGCTCGAGCACGCGCACCGCCACCGCCGGCATCGTCGGCAGGTTCGGAATGGCAAGGACTCGTTCGATCGCCGCGTTCTGCATGCAACGCCCTTCACCCTTCGCTGGGCCGTCCGGAACGATCCGGAACAGGCTCAGCCCCAAGCAGACCGCGGCCGGACCCTTCGCAGGTCCATCCCGATCCACCATGGTCATCGGCTCGGTGAGGACATCAATCCACGACCGTTGGAGGACATGAGTGTTTCCGTGCGCGGTACCCCGACAGGGCCACTTGTCGAGGTCAACCTCTGCCGATATTGCGCGATCTTCTCGGCTCGAGCGCGAGATGGAGGGTCAGGAGCGCATCGCCGACCAGCGTCCGCGCATAGGCGGAGAGGAGCCGGATCGCACGGTCCACCGAGTCCGGCTCGAGATTCTCGGGCGGCTCGCCGACCGCGGTCTGCTGCAGCGCGAACGCCGTCTCGGGGCGCATGCGCCAGCCCTTCGGGTGATCGGCGAAGTCGACGATGGCACCCTCCGCGGGATCGAATGCGAGGCGCGGCGCGGGGATCGCGCCGACCTCGAAGCGCGGCTCGTGGCCCGTCTCGCGCAGGAGCAGCAGGAAGAAGCGGAGGAAGTGCGGCGCGGGCCGGTCGCCCTCCTCGATGTGCTCGAGCGTCGCGAGCATCGCGTCGTAGAGCCGCTCGTGCGGCACGGCGGGCGGAAGCATGCGGTGCACGAGCTCGGCCATGCCGAGCCCGTAGAGATTCGTCTCGAGTTCGTCGTGCGGCCTACGGAACATCTGGAGCAGCGTCCACTGCGTGAGTGTCTGCAGGTCGCGGTCGGGCTTGACCACCGCCACCACCTCGCCGCACGCGAGCATGTCGATGCCGCCCGAGAAGCTTCCCCGCTCGCGTCGCGCGCCCTTCGCCAGGCCGCGGAGCACGCCGTGGCCGCGGCAGAAGAGGCTCACCGTCTGCGAGGTCTCCGACCAGTCCCACTGGCGGATGCAGATGGCTTGATCGACGAGATTCGGCACCGGAGGATTGTGACACGGCGCGGCCCGCTTGGGGAAGCCGTTCGCCGCCGATCCGCTCGCTCACGCCGCGAGCGGCATGCCTTCGAGCGAGACGCGGTTGCGTCCGCCACGCTTCGCCGCGTAGAGCGCCAGGTCGGCGCGGGCGAGGAGATCCGCGGGCGTTCCGCCGGCGCCGATCATGGTGAGATCGGCGATGCCGAAGCTCGCGGTCAGCACGAGGTCCGGATTCCTGCGCCAGCGGTGCTGCTCGAAGCGCTGCCGCATGTCCTCCGCCACCTCGACCGCGGCCTCGGCCGCGACTTCGGGCAGGATGATCGCAAACTCCTCGCCGCCGTACCGGCACGCGATGTCGTTGCTGCGGCGGTTCGAGAGCACGGTCGCGAAGAACGCGAGCACCTCGTCGCCGAACGGATGGCCGAAGCGGTCGTTGACCGACTTGAAGTGGTCGATGTCGGTGAGGATGAGCGAGATCGGGTGGCCGAGCCGCCTTGCCTGCTGCACCTCGGTCGCGAGACGCTGGTCGAAGAACGCGCGGTTCCAGAGCGCCGTCAGGCCGTCGAGCTGCGCGCGCTGCGAGAGCATGCGGAGGAGCTGCTGCACGCGGATCGCCGAGCGCAGCCGCGCCTTCAGCTCCGCCATGTCGAACGGCTTCGAGATGAAGTCGACGGCGCCGAGGTCGAGGCAGCGCACGCGGTCCATGGTCTCGGTGCTCGCGCTGATGAAGATGACGGCGATGTCGCGCGTGCGCGCATCTTCCTTCAGGCGCTGCAGCACCTCGAAGCCGTCGATGCCCTCGAGCTCGATGTCGAGCAGGATCACATCGGGCTTGAGTTCATGCGCGAGGCGCAGGCCTTCTTCGCCGGTCGCGGCGCAGCAGATCTCGATCTGCTCGAGCTGCAGCCGTGCGCGCAGCAGCCGGTGCATGAGCTCCGAGTCGTCGATCGAGAGGATGCGCGGCGTACGCGGCCCGTAGTCGGTGTTCGGTGCGGATTCGGTCGTCACGCCGCACCCCGCTTCCCGTCGATCGCCCGGCGGCAGAGCCAGATGAGATCCTCGGTCTTCTCGGTCAGGGCGGAGAGATGCAGTTCGTCCTCCATGCCGTCGTCGACATGGGGAATCGCCTCGCGGTGCATGTTGATGTAGCGGATCTCGCTCTCGACCTTGCGCGCGGCGTCGCCGATCTGCTGGAAGCCGTAGCCATTCGCCGATCCGGCGAGCTGGTGCGCGAGGATCCTCAGTCGGTCGGCGTCGTGGGCATCGAGCGCGGTGCGGATCGCGTCCACGCGGCGCTCGAGGTCGCCAAGGAACCACAGCACGAGCGACCGCATCTCGGGGTCGTTCTCCAGTGGACTCCGCAGCGGCTCGCCGCCTTCCGGTCCCGATGGGTTTCCTTCTTCCCGCATGGCCGAATCATCGTCACGGTCGGACCAAGACTTCGCCCCGTCGGACTCCGATCGTCCGCCCGCAGGCGGCACAGGCGGCACAGACGGAACATATGGAACAGACGGAACGATCCGTTCGATCGGCGCCGCCGCCACGGAGGGGTTTGACGCCCCGCGCCGAGGCGTCTACCGTGCGGGCGTTCCAAGGCCACGCCTGCGCGAAAGCGCGGACGAAGGAGTTCTCACTGTGCTACCAAGCCCCCCCGCCCGCGAGGGCCAGCTCGGCTTTCTCTATCTCCCGCCGTACCGCGTGCAGGGAATCAGCGTCGCCGGCGAGCAGACCTGCATCCAGATCCCCGAACTCGACCTCGCGTTCGACATCGGTCTCTGCACCCGCGCGGTGCTGAGCGTGCCGACGATCGCGCTGTCGCATGCGCACATGGACCATCTCGGCGGCCTGCCGTACTGGTTCAGCCAGCGCTACTTCCAGAAGATCGGCGGCGAGACGCACATGCCCGACCGCGCCGACGGCAAGCCGAAGCCACCCGTCGGCCGCTGCGTGTGCCATCCGGAGCTCGAGCCGCACCTGCGCGCCATGATGCGCGCGTGGGAACCGCTCGAGCGCCAGCGCACCCCGTTCGAGATCGTACCGCTCGCTCCTGAAGAGGAGATCGAGATCAAGAACAGCATCCGCATGCGCGCGATCGCGACGCGCCACACCGTCACGAGCCTCGGGTTCGCGGTGCTCGAGCAGCGCAGCAAGCTGAAGGAGGAGTTCCGCGACCTTCCCCAGGAGAAGCTGCGCGAACTGCGCGCGCGCGGCGTCGAGATCACGCGCCAGCTCGACATCCCGCTCGTCGCCTACACCGGCGACACCGCGCCCGGCGAGTTCCTGGTGCGCGACGAGTTCGCAGAGGCGAAGATCGTCATCAGCGAGTGCACCTTCTTCGAGCCCGAGCACGCCG
This sequence comes from bacterium, assembly GCA_046337925.1. Classification (GTDB taxonomy): domain Bacteria; phylum Planctomycetota; class Phycisphaerae; order Phycisphaerales; family SM1A02; genus QWPT01. Next base: position 11,452 of record JBKCZS010000188.1, read on the forward strand.
ATCGCGCGCGCACCGGGATGCATCTTCACATCGACGACATCATCCGCATGCTTCCGGTGTGGAAGGCGGAGGCGATCGTGCTCGTGCACGCGTCGCGCCGCACCACCATCCACTACGCGCGCGAGCGGATCGAGGCCCTCGCGGGCGCCGACGCGTCGCGCATCCACCTGCTGATGGATCACCGCGCGAACCGCAATCGCTACGAACGGCAGCTCGCGGATACCCAGGCCGCGCAGAAGCCCGCCACCCCTTCCAGCCCGGCGAACCCCGCTCCGGACGAAGCGCAAGCGGATTGACGGGCTCGGCGGGACGGTCTATCGTCTGCGCCCCGTGGTCGATTCATGGCGGTGGGACGCCAGGAATCCATGTCGACAGGAAGTCGACGAACGAACGAACGAACTTTCGCCGTTCCATCGCCGTGCGATGGGCGGATGCGCCGCCCTCGCGTCGAGTGCGGCAGGAGGATGCATGCAGAGAATCGAGCCTGGTTTCCGCGAGTCGCTCGTCGACTACCTGCGGAAGAATCACCCGGATATCTGCAGGCACTGGTTCGACGACATCGAGCCTTCCGAGATCCGCGACGGCGTGCTCCGGCTCGTGGTGCGCGAGCCCGTGCAGCTGCGCTACCTGCAGCGCTGCTGCGGCACCCACTTCACCGAAGCGGCGCAGAATGTGACCGGCCGGCTGCTGGTGGTGCGTTTCGTCAGCCCGAACGACGAGGCCAAGCTCGAGGCGGGCCGCCAGCACGGCGGAGCCGCCGTCGTCGAGGACGATGCGGCGGAGCGTCCGGCGTGGCTCGACGAGCAGATGCTCCTGAGCCCCGACTACACCTTCGATTCGTTCATCGTCGGGCCGAGCAACCGCCTTCCCCATGCTGCGGCGCTCGCCGTCGCGGCGAAGCCCGCGCGCGCCTACAACCCGTACTTCATCCACGGCGGCGTCGGCCTCGGCAAGACGCACCTCCTCCACGCGATCTGCCAGTCGCTACTCAAGGCGCAGCCGAACCTCCGCCTCTGCTACATCTCGTGCAACTCCTTCATGGATCTCTTCCACGAGGCCGTGAAGGCCGGCCGCATGACCGACTTCCGGAACCGCTTCCGCACGGCGGATGTGCTCGTCATCGACGACATCCACTTCCTGTCGAAGCATGAGCAGACGCAGGAAGAGTTCTTCCACACCTTCAACGCGCTGTACCAGGCGGGCAAGCAGATCATCCTGAGCTCGGACGCAGCGCCGAACGAGATCCCCGATCTCGAGGAGCGCCTCACGAGCCGCTTCGCCGCCGGCATGGTGGCGCGCATCGAGCGCCCCTGCTTCGAGACCCGCGTCGCCATCGTGAAGGCGAAGGCGTCGATGCACGGCCTCGATCTGCCGGACGATGTGCCGCCGTACATCGCGGCCAAGGTCGACACCAACATCCGCGAGCTCGAGGGCGCGCTCACCCGCATCCGTGGCCTGGCGATGGCCAACAACCAGCCCATCACGCTCGAGATCGCCAAGCAGGCGATCGACGGCGACCTCGAGACGCGCGGCGGCAACGCCCCCAGCCTTCAGTCAATCATCGAGAGCGTCACCCGCTTCTACGATGTGAAGCTGGTCGATCTGCTGTCCAAGCGGCGTCACAAGTCGATCGCCATGCCCCGCCAGGTCTGCATGTACCTCGCCCGCAAGCACACCCGCTTCTCCCTCGAGGAGATCGGCGGCTACTTCGGCGGACGCGACCATACGACCGTCATGCACGCGGTCCGGACGATCGAGCAGAAGGCCGGCCTCGACCAGAAGCTGCAGGCAGAGGTCGACCGCATCGAGCAGGACCTCCTGCAGCGCGCGTCACGCTGACTCCTAGGGTCTGTGGACATCCTGTTGGATACTGTCCCCAACGCCGACGCGATCGACATGTGGACAACCTGAAACGGACTCTCGCCGGTTCGAAGGATCGCATCCGGCCCTTCGAACCGACTGGGGTCGATCCCAATCGACAGCCAGTTGTCAGGTTCCCCGATGTGCACTTTGATCGTAAGTATATGATCTACATCAACTTCCGTTGTGGATAGTCAGACTTATGCGGATACCAACAGGCCCTTTTACTAGGTAGGTAGAGAGAGTTATTGAGGATGGTGTTCGGGCCCCAAACGGGGAACCGTTCCTCGGGATCCTTCCCGTTCTCGGATGCGGAACCCCAATCCGTGCGGCAGCGAGAATTGTGGATATCGCGATGCGCGGCTAGCTCGATCCACAATTGTGGCTTGTGGATAAGTCTTGGCAGCGCGGGCACGCGACCGTCGTGCGTCCGCCGAGTTGGAACCCCTCCAGGATCGTGCCGCAGCGCAGGCAGGGCAGACCGGCACGGCCGTAGACCTGATGGGTCTGGACGGCGTCTCCAGGCTGCCCGAAGGCGTCGCGGTAGTCGCGGAGGGTCGAGCCTCCCGCCTGGATCGCGGAAGTGATGATCCGATGGATGTTCTGAGTGAGTCGATTGCACTCTTGCTTGGTCAGGGAATTGCACGGACGCAGCGGGTGAATGCGCGCGCCGAAGAGGGATTCGTCGGCGTAGATGTTCCCGAGTCCGGCGATCGTGGCCTGATCGAGTAATGCTGACTTGATCGGTCGCTTGGACTTCTCCAGAACCGCCCAAAGAAGCGGCCCGGATGGTTTGGCTGCGTCGTGTCCAAGAGTCATCCAGACTTGTTGTAGCGCCGCGCGGGAGGCATAGGCGGTAAGCCCGCCGAACCGGCGCGGATCTCGGAAGGCAAGGCGCCACGGCTGTGTCACCTCGATGCCTGCGGCCCGAACCGTCGACTCGGCCGGCCAGAACTCCCAGATCACATGGCGGTGCTTGGCGTCCATTCCGCGTGGGTAGCCACCGCGCTCGATGGTGACGGAGCCGGTCATTCCGAGCTGGATCACCAGCACGCGACCACTCGATGCCTCGAGCGCCATCTGCTTCCCGTGCCGATGCGTCGCGACGATGGTCGAGTTGGCGAGCAGCGCAGCGTCGATGTCACCGCGGAGTGCGTCGGATGCATAGGACACGACGCCGCGGCGACGCACCGAGACACGCCCAATTCGACCGCCCGCGACCCAAGGGTCGAGGGATCGTCGGAGGTGCTCAACTTCGGGCAGTTCGGGCATGGTTCGAGTGGGGCGACCCTATACTCGCAGGCTACGCGCAACGCGGCCTTTCGGCGGCGGTTGGTCGGGCTGGAAACAGACCCGTCGGCTGAAATCTGGCGCCTGCGCCGAGCCGATCGGGAGAACCTTCGGTTTTCTCCAGGAAGGGCGTATCCCGAGGGGTTCGCCAAAGCCGAAACAAAGGGGAGAGGGAAGGCAACTCCACCATGTCGGATCCAACGAACAGCCACCACCACCCCAACGCGACGCCCTCCAACCAGTGGGCGATCGCAGAACCAGCCTTCTCGCCGACCTGGCCGGACCTCGTCGCCGGCGTCGCCGAAGTGCGGCGTGCCATCGAGCGCGTCCGCCGCGAGGTGCACAAGTCGATCGTCGGCCAGGACGAGGTGGTCGAGCAGGCGATGCTCGCGATCCTCTGCGGCGGACACGCCGTGGTCGAGGGCGTGCCGGGCCTCGCGAAGACGCTGCTCGTCTCGAGCCTCGCGAAGACGCTCAGCCTCCAGTTCTCGCGCGTGCAGTTCACGCCCGACCTGATGCCGAGCGACATGACCGGCACGGAGGTCATCCAGGAGGACAAGGCGACCGGCTCGCGCGCGCTCCGCTTCGTGAAGGGTCCGATCTTCGCGAACATCGTGCTCGCCGACGAGATCAACCGCACGCCGCCCAAGACGCAGTCGGCGCTGCTCGAGGCGATGCAGGAGCGGCAGGTCACGGTGAACGGCGTGCAGTACCGCCTTCCGAACCCGTTCTTCGTCCTCGCGACGCAGAACCCGATCGAGCAGGAGGGCACCTACCCGCTGCCCGAGGCGCAGCTCGACCGCTTCATGCTGAACATCCGCGTGAACTACCCGACAGAGGCCGAGGAGCTCGAGATCGTCTCGCGCACCACCTCGACGGGCCTCTCCGATCCGTCGCCGGTGCTCTCGGCCGACGACATCGTGCGCATGCAGGCGCTCGTGCGCCAGATCCCCGTTTCGGAAGATGTGCTTCGCCATGCGATCCGCATCGTGCGCGCCACGCGCGTGCGCGAGGAAGGCGAGGCGATCAAGGTCTGCCGCGACTACCTCGCGTGGGGCGCAGGTCCGCGCGCGAGCCAGTTCCTCGTGCTCGCGGCGAAGGCGCGCGCGCTCGTCGAGGGAGCCGAGAAGCCGACGATCGCGCATCTCGAGTCGATCGCGCTGCCGGTGATGCGTCACCGCATCGTGACCAACTTCAACGCGGAGGCCGACGGCGTGAAGGCCGACGATGTCGTGAAGCTCATCCTCGAGAGCGTGCGTGGCGGAAGCGCCTCGCGCGAGTTCGAGAGCGTCGTTCGCTGATCACGGCGTGATGGACCATGGCGGCGGCCGTCGCCGGGAGCAAGCAGCGTTTGGATTCGAACCGCGACATGAACGACGGTCGTTCGCGTGAACGGCCAAGCGAGCGAGCGCTCCGCGCCGAGCAGTATCTCGCGCCCGAGACGCTCGGCACGCTTGCGCCGTTCGAGCTGCGTGCGCGGATGATCGTCGAGGGCGTGATGAGCGGCATGCACCGCTCGCCGTACCAGAGCCTCGCGGTCGAGTTCGCCGAGCACCGTCAGTACGCGCCCGGCGACAGCATCCGCCAGATCGACTGGAAGGTGTTCGCGCGCACCGACAAGATGTATGTGAAGCGCTATGTGCAGGAGACGAACCTCGATGTGATGGTGCTCGTCGACCGCTCGAGCTCGATGCGCTTCGGCACGCTTCCGGTGAAGAAGGGCTGGGGCGGCACGGACCCGAGCCGCGCGCGCGGGTTGTGGACGAAGTTCGACCACGCCACGGCGACGGCCGCGGCGCTCGCGTACCTCTGCCTGCACCAGGGCGACCGCGTCGGTCTCGCGCTCTTCGACGAGGAGCTGCGGTCGCAGGTGAAGCGCTCGAGTCAGCGCGACCAGTGGCGTGCGATCGTCGGCGCGCTGAGCGGCGAACCCGTGAAGGGGCGCGCGCAGATCGGGCGTTCGGTCGACCAGATGGTGGCGCGCGTCCAGAACCGCGCGCTCTTCGTCATCGTGTCGGACTTCCTCATGCCGCTCGACGACCTGCGCGGCGCGCTCGCGCGGCTGTCGCACCGCGGGCACGACGCGATGCTCGTCCAGGTGCTCGACCGCCAGGAGCTGCGCTTCGAGATCGACACGCCCGCGCTGTTCGACGGGCTCGAGGGCGAAGCGGCGGTCGAGGCCGATCCGCGCGCAGTCCGTTCGGCGTACCTCGAGCTCCTGCGCGCGCATGTCGAGGGAGTCGACCGCATCGCGCGCGGCTTCGGCGCCGACGCGGTCGTGTGCGACACGCATGAATCGGTCGGGCCGGTCATCGCCGCGCTCCTCGACCGCCGCATGAGCTTCGCGGGGAGGCGCGGCGGATGAACTTCCTGCACCCCGGCATCGCGCTTGCAGCCGTCGGAGCGGTCGCGCTTCCGATCATCATCCACCTGCTGTTCCGTCGCCGGCGCATTCCGGTCGACTGGGCCGCGATGGAGCTCCTGCGCGAAGCGGTGCGCCGCACCAACCGCCGGCTCAAGGTCGAGCAGTGGCTGGTCCTCGCGCTGCGTGCGCTTGCGGTGCTGTGCGTCGGTCTCGGACTGTCGGTTCCGTTCATCGGCCAGGGCGGAGTGCTCGGCGACGAACCGCGCGTCTGGATGGTCGTCGTCGACGATGGAACGACGAGCGGACTGCAGAGCGGTTCGGAGACGGAACTCGGTCGCGTGCGCGACGAGGCGTTCAAGCTGATCGCGGAGCGCGGCACGCGCGACCGCGTCGGCATCGTGCTGGCGTCGACGCCGCCGAAGGTGCTGCTTGCGCCGACAGGCGACGGAACGGTCGTCGAGCGGGAACTGCGCGCGATCGTGCCCAGCGAGTCGCCGAGCGACCTGCGCGGTGCGCTGTCGCTTGCGCGCGACGCGATTCTCGCGGAGGCGGCGGCGGGATCGGGTTCGCGTCCGGCACAGATCGTGCTTGCGAGCGCGTTCCGCGCGGGCTCGGTTGGAAACGCCGAGGCGCTGAACGACGGCGGCGATGCAGGCGCTGCGGCCGCTGCTGGCGAACCCGCCGAACGCGGGCCGAAGATCGAGGTCGTCGCGCTGCCCCCGGCGCGCGATGTCCCGAGCGATGTACATGTCTCCGAGGTCGAGGCGCGGCTCGCGCCCGTCGGTGGAACCGTGTCGGTGCGCACGGTGCTCACCCGGCAGGGCGCGTCGCTCGAGACGGGACGGACCGAGGTGCGCGTGGGCGGCGATGGATTCGCGGCGGTTCAGCCGCGCACCGTCGCATGGGAACGCGGCCAGACCGAGGCGACCGTCGAGTTCCAGCTTGCGCCGCTCGCCGCGGGAGCAGCGGAGTCGCGTCGTGCGGCGATCGAGGTGAGGCTCGACGAGGACGCGCTCGCGCCGGGCAACGCGGCGTGGACGGTCGTCGATGTGCGCGATGAGATCGAGGTCGGCATCATCGGGCGCCGCGGCGCGCTCGATGCGTCGGACCTCGACCGCATTCCCGCGTCGCTCTGGGTGTCGCGCGCGCTGTCGCCGTCGGTCGGGTCGGGCATGCGCGTGCGCGACATCGACCCCGCCGCATGCGATGCGCGCGAACTCGTCGGACTCGATGCGGTCGTGATCGCGCGGCCCGACCTCCTGTCGCAGGCGGCCGCCGATGCGCTTGGTGCGTTCGTGCGCGCAGGCGGCGTCGCGGTCGTGCTTCCCGCGGGCGAGTCGCGCGCGCAGTCGTGGGGCACCATGCTCCTTCCCCGGCTCGGCGTGACGCTTGCGATCGCGGCGGAAGCGGTCGATGCGGCGGAACCGAGGCTGCTTGCGGAAGAGCAGCCGCCGAACCGGTTGCTCGCCTCGATCCGTCCTGAACTTGCATCGCTCGCCGCGCCGGTCACGGTCGACCGTTCGGTGGCAATCGAAGGTGCGGCGGCAGGCGATGTGGTGCTTGCGTTCGCCGACGGCGCGCCGTTCGTCGTCGCGCAAGCCGCAGCGACCGAGGACCGGCAGGCCGGCGGGCTCGTCGTGCTCTTCGCCGCAGCGCCCGAACTCGCGTGGTCGAACCTGCCCGTGAAGCCGCTGATGGTTCCGCTGTTCCAGGAGACGGTGCGCACGGCGCTCCAGTTGTCCGCGGCGGGCGACGAGATCGCGGTCGGTGCGCGCGTACGCGGCGAACCGGGCACTCGGCTCGCGGCGGGCGATGGCTCGATCGTCGTCGTCGAGAAGGACGGCGTGTCGGTCGAACCGGTCCGAGCGGCCGGCGTGCTTCGCGGCGACGGTGGAACGGTGGTCGCCGTCAACCAGCCCGCGTCGAGCCTCGCGCTTGCGCCGCTCGGCGAAGACGCGGTGCGCGCCGCGCTCCGAGGAGTCGGGAGCGTGCGGATCGCCGAAGTGGCCGAAGCGGCCGATGCGGGCGCCGTCGCCGAGTCGGCGCGCGAGCGCGAGGCACGCGCGGGCGCGAACCAGACCGCGCGCATCGCGTTCCTGCTGCTTGTCGTCGCGCTCGCGGCGTTGCTCTTCGAGGGAGTCCTGAGCCGGCTGTTCTCGCATGCCTCGCTCGAGCGCGCGGGCCGGTCCGACGGGGTCGTTGCGACGGTCGGTCGGGTGCGTCCGCGCGGCGGCCCTGCGTCGCGGCCTTCGTCGAGCGACCGTGTTCCGGTCGGAGGTGGCCGATGAACTCGCAGTCGCCGATCGTGCGTTCGGTGGTCGAGTGGATTCTCGGCGAGCGCGTGCCCGAAGACGCGCAGGCGATGGTGTTCGTGTTCGAGCGCCCGGTGCCGACATGGGTGTGGTTCCTCATCGTCGTCGGGGCGTGCACGATCGGCTGGTGGAGCTACAGGCGGTTGTCGGCGGGCCGTTCGTCGTCGTCCCGCGTCGCGCGCGGCGGGCTCGCGGTGCTTCGCGCGTGCGCGATCATGCTCCTCGCGGTGCTGATCGCGGGTCCATCGGTTCGGTTCGAGCGGACGCGCGTCGAGCGTGACCGGCTCATCGTGCTGCTCGACCGAAGCCAGTCGCTCCTCATCGAGGACGCTCCGGGCGGGAAGAGCCGTGCGCAACAGCTCGTCGGGCTGCTCGAGACGGCGGAACCGGCGCTCGCGGCCATCGCGAAGGACAAGGAGATCGACTTCGTCGGCTTCGCGGGAGGCGTGTTCTCGCTTGCGCGAGGCGGCGATGGAGCGGTGGAGGCCGGCGTGGTCCCGCAGCTTGGCGATGCGAGCGGCGACCGGACCGATCTCGACGGTGCGATCCGGCAGGGGCTGTCGCGCGCGGCCGGCCGCCCGGTGAGCGGCGTGCTCGTGGTGTCCGATGGTCGTTCGATCGTTCCTGTCGCGGCCGAGACGATGCGTCGGCTCGAGCGCGATTCGATCAAGGTGTTCACGGTCGCGCTTGGATCGAAGGATCCCGTCGGCGATGCGGCGATCGTGTCGGCGACCGCGCCTGCGCGCGCGTTCGTGCGCGACCGTGTTCCGATCGAGGTTCGCGTCGATCGCGGCGGAACCGAGGGGAAGCTTTCGGTTCGTCTCGTCGATGCCGCGACGGGCGCCGAGATCGAGTCGCGGCCAGTCGAGGACACCGGAGCGGCGGAGTCGGTGGTGATCCTCGACCTGGTGACCGAGACGGTCGGTGCGCGGGCCGTGCGTGCGGAGCTGGTCTCGGAGCGGCCGGACCTCGTGCGCGAGAACAACGCGCGCTCGCTGACGGTCGAGCTTGTCGATCGTCCGATCCGGCTGCTGTACATCGAGGGAACCTCGCGGTGGGAGTACCGCTACCTCAAGAACCTTCTGCTGCGCGAGCGCGATGTCGAGAGCTCGATCATGCTGCTGTCGGCCGACCGGGACTTCGCGCAGGAAGGCAACATGCCGATCTCGCGCATTCCTCGCACGAAGGAGGAGTTCGGGCGGTACGACCTGTTCATCATCGGCGATGTTCCGAGCGGCTACTTCTCGCCCGAGCAGCTGGCGATCATCCGCGCCGAGGTGAGCGAGCGCGGCGCGGGACTGCTTTGGATCGGCGGCGATCGATCGACGCCGGCATCGTGGGAAGGCACGGTGCTTGCGGATCTCATGCCGTTCCGGCCACCGCTCGCCGTCGAGGCGCGCACGGGTGGCAGCCTGATGAAGCCGACGGAGGCCGCGGAGCGGCTCGGCGTGCTGCGGCTGTCGGATGAACCCGAGGGCTGGCCGGCGGTCCTGAACGATCGTTCGCTTGGCTGGCCGCAGCTGCGGTTCGTGCAGCTCGTGCCGCGGGCGCGGCTCAAGCCGACGGCGGAGACGCTTGCGGAAGTGAGCGGCGTCGGCGCGGCGGCGCAGGAGCCGAGCGCTGCGGTGATGCGCATGCGGTTCGGCGCGGGCGAGATCGTCTATGTCGCGACCGACGAGATCTGGCGCTGGCGCTACGGGCAGGGCGAACGCTACCCCGAGCGGTTCTGGGTTCCGCTCGTGCGGTTGCTCGCGCGCGAGGCGCTCGCGAACGACGATGCGCGAGCGGTGCTCTCCGTCGCTCCCGCGCGCGTCGCACCAGGCGAGTCGGTGCTCGTTTCGGTGCGTTTCCGCGACGAGGAGACGGCGTCGATGGCGCCCGCGATGGTGCCGGTCGAGATCAGGGATGGATCGGGCGCTGCGGTCTCGCGCATCGAGCTCGCGCGCGAAGGTGCGGAGGCGACGGCTGTCTTTCCGGCGGATCGCCTTGGATCGTTCCGTGCGGTTGCGAACGATCCGGCGTTCGGTTCGAGCGAGGCGCCCTTCGAGGTCGTCCGGGCCGACGACGAGATGCGTCGCGGCGACGCCGACCACGAGACGCTCGCCAGGCTTTCGGAGCGGTCGGGAGGTCGTGCGCTCGACGGCGAGGGGCTGCGGGAGCTGCCGGCGCTGCTTCCGCTGCGCGCGAGGGAGATCGATGAAAGCGTGCTCAGGTCGATCTGGGATACGCCGGCGGCATTCGCCATCCTGCTTGTGCTGCTCGCGGCGGAGTGGACGGGGAGGAGGTTGCTGAGGCTGGTGTGAACCGGTCTTGGCGTCGCAAGGACATCATGAGTCAGGATCACGACACAACTTCGGCAAGCCAGTCGCAGCGCAGCGATGCGGTGCGTTCCGTCGAGCGGATCGCGGTGCAGGCACGCGTGCTTCGCATCGTGGCCGCTTTCGCTGCGCTCGTGGTGCTCGTCGTGGTGTCGGTGTCGCTGACGGCGGCGATCGATGCGCTGGTGCGCTTCCCCGCCGTGCTGCGGGCGGTCTTCCTGTGCGTGATCGTCGCGCTCGTCGCGATCGATGTGCGGAAGTTCCTGATTCCCTCGCTGCGGTTCAGGCCGAGGCCGATCGAGATCGCCCAGAGGATCGAGAAGCAGCGTCCGGAGCTCGCAGGGCATCTTGCGGCAGCGGTCGACTTCGAGTTGACGGGGGTCTCGAAGACCAACGAGCTTGCGGCGTTCGCGGTGCGCAACCTCGAGGAGCGGGCGAAGGGAATGGACCTCCGCCGCGTGCTCAGGCTCCGTCCGACGGTGGTCCGCGTCTTCGGTGCCATCGCGTGCGTCGCGCTGGCGTCGGTGTTCGCGGCGATGCAGCCGGACCATGCGACGATCGCGGTGAAGCGCGTGCTCATGCCGTGGAGCGATGCGGCGTGGCCGGCGCGCACGGCGGTCGAGAGCCTCATGGCGGGCAAGGCCGTCGCGCCGAAGGGTGCGCCCATCGAACTGCAGGCGCGCCTGACGAAGGGCGATGGTGCGAAGGAGCGCGTGTTCGCGCGGTACCGCACGATCGGAGCCGATGCCGGCGAGCCTTCTGCGTGGACCGAGGTCGCGCTGTCAAGGCAGCCGAGCGGGGACTTCTCGAGGCTCGTCGAGGCCGATGGTGAGCGCATCGAGTTCGTGTTCCTCACGCGCGATGCGGAGACCACGGTCGGTTCGATCCGGCTTGTCGAGCCGCCGGCCATCGAAGGCGCGATCGTGACCGCGGATCCGCCTGGCTACGCGAGTCGGGTTCTGCAGACCCGCAACGAGGAACTTGGAAACGGGATGGATGCGCGCGCGACGCCGCGCGATCCGTTGCTCGAGGGAAGCAGGGTTCGGCTCGTGCTGCGGCTTTCCAGGGCGATCGAGATCGACGCGGCGAACCCGATGGTCTGGATGATCGGCGACGCTCCGTCCGTCGCGTCGGAAGCAGCAGCGCGCAAGCCCGAGGCGGCGCTGGCGGAGGCATCCGGAGCTGGCGACGCCGAGGTCGGTACCGCGGCCGGTGAGTCGAAGGCGGATGCCGACGGCGCACGCAAGGCGATCACCCCCGCAGCCGATCCGAACGACCCGACCCGTTGGGTGATCGAGTTCGTCGCCCGAGGGCCTGCGCGCATCGAGGCCCAGCTTGTCGATGCGGACGGGATCCGTCAGTCCGAGGCGAGCGTGTACGCATTCGACACGATCGCGGACCGTGCGCCGACGGCGGCGATGATCGAGCCCGCGCAAGACGAGTCGGTGGTCGCCGATGCCAGGGTGGCGATGCGCGCCGATCAGCGCGATGATCTCGAGCTGAAGGCAGCGGGAGTCGAAGTCGCGACGCGCCTCGGGAAGTCCGATGCCGAGAGCCTCGTGTTCGAGGAGCGGGCGGATCTGAAGGAGTCGCAGTCCGCCGCGAGCGTCGAGCGGACGCTCGATATCGCGAGACTCCGGCTCGAGCCCGGCGACTCTGTGGTGCTCCGGTCGTTCGCGGAAGATCACTTCGACGGGCTCGGAGCTCCCGAGACGAGCCATGGCCGTGCACGGAGCGCGCCGCGCATCATCCGAATCGTCGGCGAGGAGGAGTTCGAGCGTCAGATCCGGTCTTCGCTCGCGGGCGTGCGCCGTGATGCGATGCGGATCGACGAGCGGCAGGCGAAGGCCCGCGAGCAGATCGAGCGGGATCCGAGCGAGTCGGGCCTCGAGCAGGCGCAGGCAGCCATCACCGATGGCATCACGCGCATGCGCGAGGCAGCCGAGCAGGTCGGTGAGCGCCTTGCACGGAACGGCCGAGACGACGGATCGCTCGGCGACATCGCGAGGCAGGCCCAGGACATCGCTGCGGCGGCCGAGGCTCGCAGTTCGGAGGCGAGCGAAGCGATCGAGCGGGCGCGCGATGAAGCGCAGACCCCCGAAGAGCGCGAGCAGCGCGCGAAGGACGCGAAGGAAGCGGCGGCACGACAGGATGAGGTTCGGGCCGAGCTCGAGGATCTCGTCGGACTGCTCGACCGCGACGAGGATGCATGGGCCGCGAAGCGCAGGCTCGAGGGCCTGACCAACCGCATTCGCCAGCTTGCGCGCGAGACCCAGCAGGCCGCCCAGCGCTCGAACGGAGAGGAACGCGAGCAGCTGTCACCCGATGCGCGTGCGGAGATCGACTCGCTGTCGGAACGCCAGGCCAAGGTTGCGGAGGAGACCGAGAAGGCTCTTGCGGAGTTGAAGGAGCGCGCGAACTCGCTCCAGCAGAGCGATCCTCAGCAATCGCGGTCGCTGGAAGCTGCTGCGGAGGCCGCTGAGGAGGGTCGGGTCCGCGAGGAGATGGAGCAGGCTTCGCGCGACAGCGCGCAGAACAAGCTCGAGCAGTCGAAGGCGGCGCAGGATCGTGCGCTTCAGGCGCTCGAGCGTGCCGTGCAGGCGCTCGAGGAGGATCGCAAGGTCCGCGCGAAGGAGCTCGCGCGCGTGCTCGAGGATCTCGTCGCATCGATCGAGCGTCTCATCAAGGAGACGGAGACCCGCCGCGACGAACTCGCGACCATCCCTTACGGCGAAGGCCAACCCGAGCGCATCTCCCGAGACCCCGTTGCCGCTGGATTTGGCCTGCTTTCCCAGAACACCCGCGGAGTCGCGTCCGATGCCCGGAGCCGCAGCCGCGAGGCGACGCGCCCAGCGCGGTCGTTGGATTCAGCTGCGACGAGCATGGCGGCGGTCGCGGCCGCACTGCGCTCGGAACGGGTCGTTCGGGAGGACGCATCTGCTGCCGCAGAGGCGGCCCTCGAGCACCTCGATGAAGCGCTCAAGCTGGCTCGTGAGGCGGCTGACCGAGCGGAACAGCGCGCCGAGCAGGAGAAGCGTCAGGAACTGCTGGAGCGCTACCGCGAGTTCCTCGAGCGCGAGACGACGCTGCGCGACGCTGCGGGCAAGATCGTTCCTTCCGAAGGCAAGAATCTCGGCCGACGCGAGCTGGTCGAGAGCCGGCGCCTCGCGACCGCGCAGGAAGAACTGCGTGAGGCGGTTCGTGAACTGCTCGATTCCCAGGACGAAGTCAAGGGATCCGATGCACTCGTCGACATGCACGACATCGTCGATCAAGCGCTTTCTGATTCGAAGGCGAGGCTCGGCGAAGGAAAGCCCGCCGATGCGCTGCCTCCGGCGAACGATGCGATCGAGGCGCTTGCCGCGATCGTCGCGGCGCTTGATGAAGGCGAGTCGCAGGGCGAGGAAGACATGTTTGCCGAGCAGCAGGGAGGCGGCTCCGAGCAAGGCGGGAGCGGTCAGGCCCCCGCAGGAGTCGTACCGCCGGCCGCAGAAGTGAAGCTGCTGCGGTCGATGCAGCAGTCGATCGCCCGGCGCACACGCGAGCTCGATGAATCTTCGGGCTCGATCGATCCCGTGCAGAAGGCACAGTTGCTCGGGGAGATCGCAGCAAGGCAGGCGCGAATCTTGGAACTCGGTTCGAAGCTCGCGGACAAGATCAGCGGCGGGACACCCAGCCCGTCCGGAGCACCCACTATCGAACCCGATGGAGATGGTGAACGACCGGAAAGCGGAAACCAGGAGAAGAGCCCATGAGTTTCGAACCCTCTCACCGCTGCTCGCTTCGACTCGTCGGTACGCAGGATGCCGTTCGTGGATCGGCTCTGCGCGTCGTGCGTCCTTGCACCGCGATCCTTATCGCAGCATGCTGGATGTTCGGTGGGCTCGCAACGGCCGCGTCTCAGGAGACGAACAAGGCAACAGGCACTCCGAGCACCCCTCCTGCTCCCGCTTCCCCTTCGAATCCCCCGTCGCAGGCGCCCGCCGCGACTCCGCCGAAGCCCGACGCACCGAAATCGCTCGATGACCTCCTTGGTGTGCCAAGGCAGCAGGATTCCGGCGCAGGAAAGTCAAGTGCCGACGATGCAGCCGAGAGGGAGCAGGCGAAGCGGCTCGAGCGATCGCTTGATGGTGCAACCCTCGACGATCTCGTGAAGCGAGCTGTTGATGGGATGAAGTCGGCTTCTGAGCGGCTTGGCGAGGCGAAGGATCCCGGCATCGGCACGCAGCGCATCCAGGAGGATGTCATCAAGACGCTCGACCGACTGCTTGAGGAGGCTGAGAAGCAGCAGAAGCGGCAGCCGTCCTCCAGCAGTTCCCGCAGACAGTCTGGCAAACCGCAGGATCAGCAGTCCGATCCGCGTGAGAACAATGGCCAGCAGTCGGGAAAGCCCGAACAACAGGACGGTCGGACGGAGCGCGGCAAGGCGTCGGGCGATGAAAGCACCGAGGGCCAGCGTCCTCCCGACCAGTCCGCGGCGGATGGGACCGAACTTGATGAAGCGCGGATCGAATGGGGAAGGCTGCCTGAGCGAGTACGCGAGCTTGTTCTTCAAGGTCGCCGCGATCGGGTCTCGACGATCTACGAACGGCTTACGCGGGAGTACTACCGTCGGCTCGCAGAGGAGGCCTCGAAGTGAACCATCGTCGGATATTGAGTGCAGCGTTCGGCTTCTGCACGCTGGCGACGCTCATCGCGCCAACGCTCTGCCTCGCTTCCTCCGCCTCTCCAACAGGGCGGAGCGCGGGCCATGCGGATCAGCCAGATCGGGAAGGACGATCCCTTCGGCCGACCTTCTACGGAGGAACGATCGTCATCGGCGCGCCGAGCCCCGCCGCTCTTCAGCCGGATCTCGATGATCGTCAGGGTGAGCTTGACGACGACGCCGACCTGCTGCTTCCGAGTCTCAAGGCTCTGCGAGCGACTGTGGCCACGTCGTCCTTTGGCAACCCGCTTCCCGCCGACGCCGTTCAGTCGACTCCGCCCGCGACGGGTACGCCTCCAGTGACCCCGAACCCAGGTCAGCCCGCGGTTGCCGCGCCGGCTCGACCTCCTCAGATGGGCGCGGAGAACGCTCCGAGCGAGGCGGAGATCACGCCGCGTCTTGAGGAGGCTGTCCGCAAGGGATTCGAGTACCTGCGTCGCCAGCAGAAGCCCGATGGTTCGTTTGGTCAAGGCCGATTCGGCCAGCATGTCGGCGTGACGAGCCTCGGCGCGATCGCGTTCATGGCGGATGGCAACCTTCCTGGCCGCGGTGAGTTCGGCGAGTGCGTGCAGAAGGCGCTCGACTTCGTCCTCGACCATTCGACCGAGACCGGCCTGCTGGTCTCGGATGAGACGCACGGCCCGATGTACGGTCACGGATTCGCGACGCTCTTCCTTGGCGAGATCTACGGCATGAACCAGGAGGATGATCGGGTTCGCGACGCGCTTGTGCGTGCGGTGCAACTGATCGTCAGCAGCCAGAACGACGAAGGCGGCTGGCGATACAACCCGGTCCCCGACGACGCGGATGTGTCGGTCACCATCTGCCAGGTCATGGCGCTTCGCAGCGCGAGGAATGCCGGCATCAAGGTGCCGAAGTCGACGATCGACGATGCGATCCGCTATGTCCGTGCCTGCCAGAACTCCGACGGCGGATTCCGCTACATGAAGGACCTTGGAGGTTCGGCGTGGCCGCGCACGGCCGCGGGTGTCGCGAGTCTGTTCTACGCCGGCGTCTACGAGGATCAGTCGATCGAGCGCGGCCTCGACTATCTCAAGCAGACGGCCTTCCCGAGAGGCGGCGGCGGCTTTGCCGGCGGCTTCTCGCAGCCCCACTACTTCTACGGTCACTACTACGCGGTGCAGGCGATGTACCTCGCGGGCGGCGATCGTTGGAAGAGCTGGTGGCCGGCCATTCGCGACGAGTTGCTTGCGAAGCAGAATCCCGACGGCTCTTGGTCGGATCCCCAGGGCGACTCCTACGGCACCGCGATGGCCCTCATCGTGCTTCAGATGCCAAAGCGCTACCTGCCGATCTTCCAGCGCTAGCACGACGCGGTACCTTCGATGCGAATGTTGACCGACCTCATCGACCTTCCTCGCCGAACGGCCGCGCTCGCGCTTGCGGCGCTGCTTGGATCGACGGTTTCCGTTCCTGCGGGCGCTGCGTCCCAAGCCTCGGACGCGCCCGGCGGCGTTCGGCTGCAGATGCTTCTTCGCGACGGCCGGTGGATCGACGGCCAAGTGGATCGGATCGGTATCGATCGCTTCTCGCTGACGCGCGCGAGCACCGCAACGGATCCCGCTGCCGGCGAGATCAAGTCCGACGAGGTCGTCGCATGCCTCGTCGGCCCCGATGCCTACAGGTCCATGGCATTCCTCACGCAGATGAGCGCTGGCACGCTCGTATTCGGGGATGGCCAGTTGCTTCCGGGCACGCTTCGGCCGGATCTCCGGCAGCCCCGTTGGGAGCATCGCTGGATTGGCGCGGTTCCGATCAAGACCGACCTGATCTCCGAGCTCAGGCTCGTGGCGACCCGACGCGCACCGGCGCGTCCCGACTCCGATTCCGTCCTTCTTCAGAACGGCGATGTCGTCTTCGGCTTCATCGAGTCCATCGGCGAGGAGGTTCTCCTCGAGCCTTCGGGCGGTGAGGCCGAGACGGATCAGGCATCCTCGAAGCCGTCCACCGTTCAAGGCGGAGCCGATGCGGCGCCAGAGGCATCCGCTCTCCGGCGCATCCAACTCGATCGAGTCGCCGCCATCGCGTTCGCCGCCCTTGAACAACCTCGGGCCGCAGATGCGCTTCTCTGGACCGCCGATGGAACGATCGTTCGCGCGAAGAGTGTCGCGTTCGACTCCGAGTCCGGATGGCGGTTCTTCCTCGCGGATCCGAATCTTGCTCCGCAGGGCGACCCAAAGCCGTTCACAGGCGCGGTGGCACGGCCAACGGCGTTCCTCTTCGACCGGGAGGCGATGACGCCGCTTGTGTCGTGCGGAGCGCCCGAGTATCGACCGACCGAGTCGTCGTATCGCTATTCGACTCGCCCGGAAACCCGCATCGAGCCAGCGGAGCAGTCGCTGCTTGGGCTTGGCTCGGTTGAGTTCGATGGCCCTGTGCACGCCGTGTTCAGGCTGCCGACGGCGCTGGCGGGCGCGGAGGTCGCATTCACAGCCGAGATCGCGCTCGCCGAACCCGCACCGACGGATGCGCGTGTCTCGGTCACGCTGCGACTCGGCGAAGCGGCGGTCGAGACGCTCGTCCTCGACTCGGGCACACGGCGAAGATCCGTTCGACTCGGCTGTCGGGTCGAAGGCGATGCTCGTCTGCAGATCGTCGTCGAGGATGGCGGCAACGGCATCGGCGGCGATCGGATCGTGGTGCACCGCGCATGCTTCGTCAGGCAGCGCTGAGCGCGGCCAGCGGATGCGAAACCGCCGTGGCCTTCGGCGCACCGACATCCTGCCGACCGGTCGCATGCCCCCCGCCGCCGATTCATCGACGACGCTCGCGCGGATCACGCCATCCGGAAAGAACGACACACGGATCGTGCCGTCGCGGCAAGTCGCAAGGCGCATCGATCCCTCGGGCAGGTGTGGTTCGAACCGATCCTGCGAGAAGCGCCTCGCAGCGGTCGACTGCAGGATGAGCTGCGGCTGTGCAAGCGCGAGGGCGCCGGCGACAGCCTCGCGCCAGCTTCCGTGGTGCGGTAGTTCCAGCACATCGCAGGAGAGATCGACTTCTCCGCGCTCATGCATCGCCGAGAGCCGCGCCGCAGGTTCCGTCTCGATGTCGCCACAAAGCAGGAGACGCGGTCGCTGCACACCCTCCGATGCATCGACTTCGACGGACACGACCAGCGACATGTCGTTGTCGCGTCTCGAGCGGAACTCCGCCCGAGGCCAGAGCACCGTCCATGCCGCATGTCCGATGCGCAGCGAGTCGCCGGCTGCGAGCGTCTCGATCCGTGTCCCTCGGGCCCGGAACGACGCGAGCAGCTCCCTCACGGCCGGGTTCGAGCGCTCTGCCACCAGCATGGATTCATGCAGGTACGCGCAGCCGACGCGTGCATACCGCGCGACATCCGCCAGCGCGCTCAGGTGATCGAGATCCGGGTGGGAGATGATCACGGCCTCGACCACTCCGCCGCGCTCGTCGATCCACGGCAGAAGCGCACGCGAAGCGACATTTCCGATCGAGCTCGAGCCGCCATCGAAGAGCACGAGGGACGAGCCCGACTCGATGGCGATCGCGGTCCCATCGCCGATTGCGAACATCGTGGCCTCGAAGTGCGGGACTTCCCGATCGATGCCGCGGACGATGGGCGGCAGGGCCAGAAGCACCGCAAGCGCAAGCCACGCGGCGGTCCGCATGACTCGCCTCGGCGCACGGAGCGCCACGACGCTCGCCAATCCGGTTGCAGCGCCGATCGACCAGTGGATGCCGCCGACCGCGAGCGATCCCGCGCCGCAGCGGATGGCGAACTCGACGAGTTCGACCTGAAGCCACGCCGCAAGATGCAGCGGCCAGCCGAGGAATCCGAGCAGCGGTGGCCAGGCTGCAGCGAGGATCGCCTTCGGATAGGCGATGGCGAGCGTCGCGGTGGAGAGCGGCGCACACAGAAGGGTCAGAGCGGTTCCATACGGCTGCAGCGTGCCGAAGTGACAAAGCACGATCGGGACGCTCGCGACGAACGCCGCGAGACCCGATGCGGTCGCGCGCGCCACGAACTCGCCTGCGAGTCCGAGCCACGCGGGATGCCCGCGCCTCGGGTCGTCGCTCGGCATCCAGAAGAGCCAGCGGCGCTGGATCGGACCCGCGAGATGACGCAACGCGATCACGCAGGCGAAGCTCAGCTGGAACCCGGGCCCGACGGCGTCGGAAGGCGATGCGACAAGCATGGCGACCGCCGCAAGCGCAAGCACGGCGTCACCGTTCCAATCACGGCCGAGCGAGTGGCCCGATGCGCCGACGGCGGCCATCAACGCTGCACGCGTGGCGCTCGCGGCGGGCGCCATCAGGATGAGTGCGCCGACCGCCGCGACGCCGCACGCGAGCGCGTGCACCTTCGGGTCGGTCGACACGGCTCGCGCCACGAGACCGACGATCCATCCGAGCACGGCGAGGTTGAAGCCCGAGATCGCGAGGATGTGCGACAGGCCGACCGCTCGAAAGGAGTTCTCGATCGTGCGGTAGCCATCCTCGGCGTCGCCGAGCACGAGCGCCACGAGCATCGCGCGTATCGCGACATCGCCGTCGGCCGGAACTCCCTCGAGAAGCGCCGCGCGGACTCTCTCGCGTACCGACTCACGCAGCTGCGCAGCCGCTCTCGAGAGCGGCGACCCCCAGTCGCGCGCCTCGACGATCCTGACCAGCTCGGGCGAGTCGACCGCGACCGATCCGACGATCCCGCGCCGTAGCGAGGCCTCGATCATCCGCGCATCGCCCGGAAGCCCGCGCGACGACATCGATCGCGCCACTCCGACGAAGGTGATGCGCTCGGCCACGCGGCACTCGGGAGCTGCACCGAGGACCGAGACGGACAGCACCGCGGATGGATCGCCAAGCGGATGGCGAATCCCCCGTTCGTCGATCAGCTCGACATCGACGACGAGCCCAGCGAATCGCGATGGCCGCTCGAGGTGATGCGAGAGGAGATCGACCGCGAATCCGCGTTCGGCGAACGGCGCTGCGAGGGTCGCCTCGAAGCGCACGAGCCGTCCATCGGACGGGAGATCGAGACGCGGACGACACGATGCCTCGACCGTCTGCTCGAACCGCAGCGCGACGCCGAGCAGCAGCGCGGATCCGGCGAGGAGCGCGAGCGCACAGCTGAGGCCGGCGGCTGTGCGGATGCGATGGCGCCACGCTCGCAGCGCAGTCACCGCCGCACCGAGCGAGCCGATGGCCGCAGCGGGAACGCATGCATCCCGCATGATCTCCGCGCAGCCCGCCCACGCGATGCCCGACCAGCGCGAGCCGCTGGCCAAGGCACACCCGACCCAGAGTGCGGCCGCGAACACGCAGGTCGCCATGGGCACGATGTCACCCGAGTCGATGCACTGCTCTGCATCGATGTCGCTGCGCGAGGGCATGGGATCGCCTGGCCCATGAGGATGTGCGTCGTCCCGAGGCATCTTTCGCCGGTCTCAATCCGTCCGTCGACGCGACAACCTACCGCGCACGGAAGGCGTGCCCGCAGGTTCAGTAGTTTTTACGGAACGATTTCCCGAGCGATCAACGCCCGTTCGACTTCTCGCGCAGAAGCTCGAAGGTGGCAAGCGCCTTGCCGAAGTCGATCGACTCGGCGGCGATGCCGATGCCGGTCTCGATCGAGTCCGCGATGCCGCCGACATAGAGCGCGGCAGCGGCGTTCACAAGCACCATCGCGCGGCGCGCGCCCCGCTCCTCGCCGGTGAGGATGTTCGTGAACAGCGTCGCAGCCTCGTCGAGGGACTGCGGCGCCAGCTCCGCCGGGTCGGCCCGCTCAAGCCCGAGCTTTCGCGGATCGATCGACCACTCTGTCACGCTTCCGTTGCGAACTTCCGCGACGCGCGTCGGTGCGGCGATCGAGATCTCGTCGAGCCCGTCGTCGGAGTGAAGGACGAGCGCATGCATCGAGCCGAGGCGGACGAGGGCCTCAGCGATCGGCCGCACGAAGTGACCTGCATACACGCCCATCACCTGACGCCCCGCGCCGGCCGGGTTCGTGAGCGGTCCAAGCAGGTTGAAGAGGGTCGGCACGCCGAGCGCACGGCGGACGGGCAGCACATGGCGCGCGGCAGGATGGTGGTGGATCGCGAAGCAGAAGCACATGTTCGCCTCATCGAGGCACCGCGCCTGCACCTCGACCGGTGCATTCACATCGACCCCGAGCTTCTCGAGCACCTCGGCGGATCCGCGCCCGGTCCGCGACCGGTTGCCGTGCTTGGCGACCTTCGCTCCGCTCGCCGCCGCGACGACGCCCGCAAGCGTCGACACATTGAAGGTCTTCGGTGCGCCTCCGGTGCCCGCGGTATCGACGACCTCGCGAGGATCGGTCTTGCATGGAACCCGCGATACATTCGCCCGCATGACCTTCGCAGCGCCGACGATCTCATCGACGGTCGGCATGCGGGTCGCCATCAGCGCCAGGAAGGCACCCATCTCCGCCTCGGTCGAGTGGCCCGAGGCGATGGCCTCGAACGCGGCGTGCGCAGCCGCCTCGTCGAGCGGCCGGCCGGCGAGAAGCATCTTGAGATAAGGAGTGAGGTCACCAGGTCGGGTCGGTCGGGCGAACTCGGGCGGTCCTTGGTGTGGCATTCCATTAGCGTAGCGAAGGCGCGGGATCCGTATGCCGCATCCTTCCCGCGCATGCCGTAGCATCCCCTCCGCTTCGAACTCGCAATGACGGTTCCACCCTCCATCCTCGCCGACGCCATCGTGCATACGCTCGACCCGTTCGTGTTCGAGATCTCCTCGGGCGTCGGCCCGCGCTGGTACGGCGCGGCGTATCTCACGGGTTTCGTCGTCGGCTGGATCGTCCTTCGCCTGCTGGCGAAGTCGGGGCGCATTCCGCTTTCGCTTCAGCAGGTCGGCGACCTTGTGACCCTGGTCTTCGCAGGCGTCATGATCGGCGGAAGGCTCGGCCATGTCCTCTTCTACGAGCCGCACATGCTCGTGGAGTTCAGCGGCGATTTTCCGTTCTGGAGCCTGCTTGCGATCCACAAGGGCGGCATGTCGAGCCACGGCGGCGTGATCGGCGTCGCGCTGACGATCATCCTCTTCGCCCGACAGCAGAGGATCCCGATCCTCGCCGTGGGCGACGCGGTCGCGTTCGTCGTCCCGTGGGGACTCATGTTCGGCCGCCTTGCGAACTGGGTGAACGGCGAACTCTGGGGCCGCGCGCTGCCGCAGGAACTGCAGGCGAGCGCGCCCTGGTGGAGCGTCAAGTATCCGAAGGAACTCGTTCTCTTCGAGAAGGTCCCCGCCGCACTTGAACCGCTGCGCGACCTCGCGCCCGCAGCGGATCGAATGAACGATCCGCGCTTCATCGACTGGGTGATCGCAGCAGCGTACGAACCCTCCGGCGCGGTGCATGCGCAGGTCGTGAAGACGATCGAACCCGTCCTGACCGCCTACTACCCGAGCCAGTTCTTCCAGGCGCTCGCCGAGGGTCCGGCGCTTCTCCTGCTGATGGCGCTCGCATGGCTTTCCCCCCGCAAGGCGGGTGTCGTGAGCGCCGTGTTCTTCGCAGGCTACGGCGTCCTCCGCTATACGACCGAACAGTTCCGCGAGCCTGACCTCGGCGTCGCGATGCTCGGCGGGCTGACCCTGCCGATGATGCTGTCGCTGCTGATGATCGCGGCGGGCGTACTGCTCTTTGTCCTCTCGCGACGCTCGCAGCCGATCGGCGGGCTCGTGTGGACGACGCCGGGCGCGCCGACGAAGAACGGGTGAAGTTATGGAAACCGCGCCTCAGGTGGGCCGTATCGACCGATGCGAATCGTTGTCGCGAGGTGCCCCATGACAACCGAGGAAGCCACCGTTCCGACGACCCCCTGCCCCGCGTGCGGGTACTCACGCATGGGCATCGCGCATGATGCCCGCTGCCCGGAGTGCGGCGCCGTCGGGCTCTCCGACGCGCTCGTCCTCGAAGGCTTCGTGCCCCGACCTTTCGGCACGCGTGGAGCCTTCGTGCTTCTGCTTGTCGCGCTTCTTGGTGTCCCGGCGATCGTGAGCGTGTCCGCGATCCTGCGCTGGGACATGGCCATGCTCAGGGACATGTCGCTCGTTTTCCCGATCTTTGGATTCATCATCTGGTCGATTCTCCCGCTGCGCACGGAGATGGACTCCGCCACTTCCCAAAGCGGCCGCTGGATCGTCCATCCCGGCGGGGTGATCGTCGTCGCGAGGGGAAAGACGCGGCAGATCGCAAAGACGTCGATCGCGAGACTCTCCTCTTCCGACTCGATCATGGGACCCGTGACGCAGCTGGTGCTGCGGCCTCGCGTCTTCTCCCTTCATCGGATCACCGGCGAGCAGGTGCTCTTTCTGCGGGGGGCGGACGAAGAGCGTCATCTGCTCGCACAGCGCGCCGAAGCGCTGCTCGGATTCCGGTCGCGCGGCGAAGGCGCATGATGCGCTCGGCGGGAAATTGTTCCTGCAAAACATACGGAACTTCGAGGACCCCGCGAATCCTGCGGTAGGTTCATGCCCATCGACGCGCTGGGCTCGGCGTCCAGTGCATCCGTGAGAAACCCAAGGGACGGAAGAGGCTGTCGCATGTCATACGACATCAGTTCGAAGCAGTTCGAGAGGGACGGGAAGATCGAGACGCTCGCGCGCAAGTGCCGGCTGGGCGATGAAGACGAGGCGCGGTCGCTGAGCCTCTATCACGGCATGATCGACGCGATCGCCGACCGCGTGGCAAGCCGCGACCGTGAGCCGAGTCCGCCGCCACCCGTCGTCTACATCGCCGCATACCAGCACCGCTTCGGCGTCGATCTCTCGGCGCATCGCTCGCGCGACAACGCGGAGTCGCAACTCCTGTCGATCGCGTGGAAACAGTGCATGAGGGATCCGGCGATCCGTGCGGCGGTCGATGCCCGCTTCGGGCCGCTCGTCTCACAGGAGCCCCCGCTGGAACATCCATTCGAGGGGGATCTCGGCTGTGCGTGGTCCGGGACCGAACCAGCGTCGGATGGATACGGATTGTCGTCGAGCGAGCCCTACGAGCTCGTGGAGATGATCCCCAGCGAATCTCGCGATGTGCGCGAGCACGGCTCGGGCGCCGATCATCACGAAGAGCGCCGCCGCACCTTCTGCGAGCAGCTCCTCGAAGAGTGGCCCGACTTCGCCAAGGGCGAACTGCTCTGGATCGCGGAGTGCGTCGTCGAGGATGACGAAGCCTCCGCTTCCAGGCGCGGCGGGCGCGAAGATGAAGCGATGGAGGCCGACGCGCATGGCAGCGATGGTTGAGCCGCCCTGCCGCCACTCTCCGCGATCAGGTCGGGCGCCTTCGGCACTCCTCGCGAAGCATCATGCAAAGAGCGGCTTCGGCGGCAAGGCTGCCCCAGCCCGTCTCCGAAGAGATGCGCTCGACCTCCTCGGGAGTCACCTGCTCGACCTTGCGTCCCGCCAGATGGCGGCGGAGCGAGGATGAGTAGGCCTCGTCGGGAAGCCGAGCGGAGAGATCTTCCTCAAGGATCGAGCGCATGAGGTCTTCGTCGATCACGCGCGTGTCATCGCAAGTCGTGCGCAGCAGCGCGGCCCGCGTGATCGGCTCTGCGGAGTCCACGAGGGACTTGAGCACGCGCTCGAGCTGAGGAAGGGCCGCCGCGGCGACGCTGATGGAGCCGTGACGACGAAGTGCGCGGAGGACGGCGTTGCGCAGCGCCTTCGGGTCGTCACGCAGATGGAACATGTGCTCCATGCGGATCCGCACCGGGTATCCGACCTGCGTCATCATGTGGGCGGTGGCGACGAGGGTGAAGTCGTGCGACTTCGCGTCGCTCGTCTGGCCCCGAGCGGTCGCTGAAGCGGAGATCGCGCGGTCGAGGTCCGACTCGGTCGGATCGACGAATCCGCGGGGCCTCCGTCCCCGCGCCGGTCGGCCTGCCAGGGCTTCGGCGAGCATCTGATCGCATTCGGCTTCAAGGGCGTCGATGTGCCGGATGTAGAGGACACCGCGTGGTCCGACTTCATCGATGCTCCGGCGGAGCAGTTCGGCGTCGCACCCAAGCGTCGCATCGATCTCGACGACCCGGCGCGGTGCGTAGTCGTTGATGAGCGCGAGAGCGAGGAGGTTCGTCCCACTCCCGATCGCGCCGTGGATCAACACATTCTCGAGACGGGTGTCGCGCTCGAGGCAGCGCGCGACGAGCGTGTCGAGTTGCTGCGGGATGCGCGTGGTGCTGAGGAAGTTGCTGAGACTGTGCACCTGGAAGAGAGGTGCGCCGCCTGTGTGTCGACCGTCGTCCTGATTCCGCGCACGACGAGGACGCTGCGCGTGCCGCGATTGCGGTTGGGACGCTCGTTGCGATGGATGCTGATTCGGTTCCGATGAACCTGGCTCCGGATTCCGCGGTTGCGCGTCGGGAGCTGCATCGCGCACTGCAGGCGGAGTCGGAGTCGCCGGGTCATCGGGGACGACCTCATCTTCCGATCCTTCGGGACCTGCGGCGGACTCCTCCGGATTCCTGCGCCCCTCGGGCGATGGATCTGGATTGTCAGGCATCCCGGATGCGCCCGGGACCGAACTCGACGCAGGAACCGGACTGTCGCCCGCATCTTGCGGGCTCGAGCCGCTCGACTCATCGCGCTCGAGATCGGCGCGATCCCACCCACCAGACCCGTCGTCCATGGATCCTCCTTCGGTTTGATCGTCGTTCAAGCCTCTTCCACCGTGCCTCTTCAGAAAGTCGTGCGTACACGCACCACCACCGCTCGCGCATCAAGCATGCGCGTGCAGCAATCCATTCGGTCCCAATCGCACTGAGCCATCAAGCCGGCGCCCAGTGCACTTCGATTCACAATCTTGTCGCGGGGCGTTCACCTGCCCCGTGAATCGCGATCGTAGGCAGCCCCTCGCAGGAAGCAAGAGTCTACGGGTCAGATTTCGCGAAGCCACGCAGGCGGTCGGCGAAGCTGGGCGGCAGCAATCGAAGCGCCCGATCCCCCACGCCGCCGCGGCGACCCATCTAAAAACCGCGAGGCTCGCCGGAGTCCGCGGGGCCGTGCGGAATCGGGCGAGCCTTCGGGTGTCAAACTTCGTGACAACAGTCTGTTCGGCGCAGCGTCGCCGTCGGTTCCAGCACAACGGAACAATTCTCGACGGCCGCAGCATGAGCCGACCCCGCCGTCGCCAGATCGCGCTTAGCCGCGGATCCCCTCGAGGCTGACCACGACACGGACCTGGTCACCGAGGGTCCCCTTCTCGACGCCGTAGTTCATTCCGAAGTCGCTGCGCTTGACGGTGAAGACAGCCTCGATGCCCGCTCGTGCACCCATCCCCATCTCCTTCACGCCGGTCACCTCGAGCGCTGCGGTGACCGACTTGGTGACACCGTGCATCGAGAGCATGCCCGTGACCTCGAGGGTCCCGTCGGACTTCTTGCTCACCGAGTCCGACTTGAAGGTCATCGCAGGGAACTCCTTCGTGTTGAAGAAGTCGGGGCTCTTGAGGTGTGCGTCGAGCTTGGGTTCCGCGGTGTCGACGCTGTCGGTCGCGATGGAGACATCGAAGCCCGTCGGCTGGCCGGACTCGCCGAAGGTCATGGTGCCGGAGACGGCGTTGAATCGACCCCAGAACTGGCCGGCGCCGAGGTGATGGACCCTGAACAAGGCGCAGGAATGGACATCATCGATCTTGTAGGTCGTTCCAGCCGCCGTGGCCGTGGTCGAGGCGGGGGCGGACTGCGGGGCCTGGGCGGCGCCAAGCGAAACGCCGGCAATCGCGGTGAGGGCAAGTGCGAACGGGACGGTGATTGACTTGTAGCTCATGTGTTCTCCAAAGAAGTGAAAGCGAGCGCAGGATTCGTTCGTCGAACGCCGCGA
>JBKCZS010000189.1:0-37876 GCA_046337925.1 bacterium
GATCCTGCGCTTCCGGCGTCGTTCGGTAGGATGCGCGTCCACGAGCTGTGGACGCCGGAGTTCCGCAGCCTTCGCGACGGATCGTGGCGGGAGACCGCGGCGCGCAACCGCTGGAAGCTCGTGAACTTCGAGACGGTTTCCTCCGACGCACCCTGATCCCGGCCCATCCCGATCATGACGAACGACTCGAACACCGGTTCCGACGCCGCATCCGCCGACACGGTCGCGATCTCGGTCGTGACGCCGATGCACAACGAGGAGCTGTGCGTCGAGGAGTTCCTGCGCCGCACCGACGCGGCCCTGCGCGCCATCGGGCGTCCGCATGAGATCGTGATCGTCTCCGACGGCTCGACCGACCGCACCGAGGAGATGCTGCGCGCGGCGACCGCGCGCTACCCTTCGCTGCGCGCGCTGTTCCTCGCGCGCAATGTCGGCCAGTGCAGCGCGCTCTACGCGGGCATCCAGGCCTCGCGCGGCAAGGTGGTGGTGGTGGCCGACGGCGACCTCCAGCACCGGCCCGAGGACATCCATCTCCTCATCGCCGAGATGGACAAGGGCGTCACCCTGGTGTCGGGCTCGCGCCGCGACCGCAGCCACGAGAAGCTCTCGAAGCGCCTGCCGAGCCGCATCGCCAACAAGCTGCTGCGCGCGGTCACGGGCTGCGACATCCGCGACATGGGCGGATTCAAGGCGATGGACGGCGACATGGCGCGATCGTTCCGGCTGCGGCCCGGCCACCATCGCCTGCTGCCCGCGCTCGTCCACATGCGCGGCGGATCGACCTCGGAGGTGTTCGTCGAGGCCCATGAGCGCTTCGCGGGCAAGAGCCACTACGGCATCTCGCGCTCGTTCGATGTGATCTTCGACATCCTGATGCTCGGCTTCCAGTCGAGCTTCAAGGCGCGTCCGCTCTACCTCTTCGGCCGCATCGGCGTGGCGCTGCTCTTCGTCGACTGCATCGTGATGCCGTGGCTTCTCTACGAGAAGTTCGCGCTCGGCGTCGACATGGGCACCCGCCCGCCGTTCCTGGTGGCGATCATGTTCTTCCTGGCTGCGCTCTTCTTCCTCGCGATGGGCTTCGTGCTCGAGCTCCTGAGCGACGCGAACAACGCGATCGGCGGCATCAAGCCGTATGTCGTGCGCGACGAGGTCGGCCCGCGCAAAACACACTGATTCGGCGGGTTCCGCTACATTGCGGGGGCCGCAGCCGTTCGCGCGGCAGGAGATGGATGGATATGACGACGAATGTGGTCACGGTGCTGTCGCTTGCCTCGGGGATCCTGTGCTCGCCTGCGCTTGCGGTGCAGGCGGCGCCTGCCGCGGGAGACGACCTCCGCCGCGCGCTCGACCAGATCGAGCTGCTGCGACGCCAGAACGAGGCGCTCGCCGCGCAGAACGCCGAGATCGCCGCGAAGGTCGGCCTGCTCGAGGAGCGCGTGGTCGCCGATGGTGCGTGGCTGACCGAGGAGCGCGCGCGGGAGATCCGCGCGATCGTTGGCGATGTGCTCGCCGACAGCGCCGCGCGCGAGTCGCTAGCCGGCGACGGCGCGACGGCCGGCTACGACAAGTCGAAGGGCTTCTTTCTCGCGAGCGCCGATGGCAACTACACGCTCTCGATGAAGGGCGACATGCAGCTGCGCTGGGCCTACAACAGCCGCAGCATCGGCAGCGCCGCCGCCGCGCAGGGTTCGCCCGCGAACACGACGGCCGACGACGCGTGGGGCTTCGAGTTCCGCCGCGTGCGCCTCACCTTCTTCGGCAATGTCGTCGATCCGTCGTGGACCTACGAGATCAAGATGGCGTACAACCGCAACGCGACCGTAAGCAACAACGGTTTCCTCGACGACGCCTTCATCGGCAAGGACCTCGGCGACGGCTGGTCGCTGCGCATCGGGCAGTTCAAGCCGCCGTTCCTGCGCGAGGAGCTCGTGAGCGCCGTGTCGCAGCTCGCGGTCGAACGCTCGCTCGTCAACGACGCGTTCTCGGCCGGACGCGCGCAGGGCCTTCGGCTCGGCTGGCAGAACGAGCAGTTCAAGGTCGAGGCCTTCTACGGCGACGCGCTGCGCGCGAACGCGACCGCGCCGTACGCCGTCACCTCAGGCGCCACCGGTCCGCTGAACGCGGGCGGCGCGCTCGGAGTCGCGGCGTCGCAGAACACGGGATTCAACGCGAACCAGAGCGACTACGCTTTCGCCACGCGCATCGAGTGGAAGCCGCTCGGCGAGTGGAAGCAGTTCAGGGACATGCAGAGCTACCGCGGCGAAGGGCAGGGCTTCATGCTCGGCCTCGCCGGCTACGCCGAGCAGGTCGATTCGGTGCTCTCGGCCAACGGCGCGACGCCCGATGTGATCCTCAGCGCGACGGCCGACGCGTCGATCGACTTCGGTGGCGCGCATCTCTTCGCCTACGGCGTCGTCCGCAATGTGTCGCTCCAGTCGCCGCAGGCGGTGCGCGCGGGCGGCACGGGCGACGAGCTCGACCAGTGGGGCGCCGTGATCCAGGGCGGCTACTTCGTCACCGACGACATCGAGGCGTTCGCGCGCTACGAGATCGGCAACACCGACACCGACCGGTACCGCACGCAGGCGACGGCGCTTCTTGCGTCCGGCGAGGACCTGAGCGTGGTCACCATCGGCATGAACTGGTGGCTCGCCGGGTCGAAGAACAAGCAGGTGAAGTGGACCACCGACTTCGGCTACAGCTTCGAACCGGTCGTCGACTTCGCGGCGTCGGGCGCCAACTACCTGCCCGACTCCACCGCCTCGGGCGGCGAGTCGAACGACGGACAGTGGGTCGTCCGCTCGCAGTTCCAGTTCATGTTCTGAGTCGATTCCCATGCCGATGCATCCACACTGGGTCCGGACCACGCTCACGCTCGCCGCCGCGACGGCGCTCGCGGGGGGCTGCGTCGTGTCGCGCAGCTCCGCGCCCCGCGTCAACAAGGCGGTGACGAGTTCCACCGACTTCAGCCGAGGCGCCGTCCTCGAGAAGATCGATTCCGAGGAGCTCAACCAGCTGACGAATGCCTTCGCCGACCGCTACCGCACGCTCATGGAGGATGCGATCAGCGAGATCATTACGGGCAACGCCGACGCGCGGCAGCGCGCGCTTGCGAACCGGTTCCTCGTGGAAAGCACGACGAGCGCCTACGACATCGCGACGAGCGGCGAGCCGTTCTCGCAGGTGCTCGACCTCACGATCATGATCACGCTGACGAGCCAGGTGTGGATCGACAACGACCGCGCCTCGCGCGAGTTCGGCGAGGCGCGCGGGCAGATCCTCATCGACGCGCTGCGCCAGGCGCGCGAGGAGGCGTGGGCGATCGCGGCGCGCGTGCTGCTGCCCGACCAGCTCTCGGCGCTCGACTTCATGATCGCAAGCTGGCGCCGCGACAACGCGGATGTGCAGGATGTCAGCTTCGTTCGCTTCGACGACTTCGCGGATTCGCGCGGCAGCGCGCTCATCGCGGAGGCGAAGGAGGGCGGCGGACTCTTCGCCCCGCTCAACCAGGCCGTCGACGAGGCGGTCGAGTACCGCAAGGTGCTCGAGCGCATCTTCTTCCTCGCGAAGCGCGCGCCGACGCTCCTGAACTGGCAGACGCAGTCGGTGATCGATCAGGTGCTCTCGAAGGAAGAGACGATCAACGCGCTCGAGAACCTCGACACCGTGACCGCGTCGGTCGACACGCTCGGCGCCACCGTGCAGCAGCTCGCGACCGATGTGCCGAACATCATCCAGCACGAGCGCGAGGCGATCTTCGCGGAGCTCGACCGCCGCCAGAAGGACATCGACGGCGCGCTCGCGAGCGTGAAGACGATCGCCGAAGAGGCGCGCGTCGCGACCGACAATGTGCAGAAGACGCTCGACGGCGTCGCGCCCACGCTCAAGGAAGTGCAGACGACGCTCGATGCCGCGCAGCCGACGCTCGCCGCGGTCGAGCGGCTCGCGGCGACCTCCGAGCGCCTGCTCGGCAAGGTCGCGGAGATGTCCGGGCCGCCCGATCCGAACGCGAAGCCCTTCGACATCGCCGAGTACCGCGGCGCGCTCGCCGATGCGACCGCCGCGCTCGTCGAAGCGAACAAGGCGCTCGACCGAGGCGAATCGCTCGCCGGTTCGCCCGCGATCAAGGGCATCATCGAGAAAGTGACCCACGCCACCGAGGAACGCATCAACAGCCTCGAGACCACGCTGTCGCGCATAGTCTGGCTCGTCGGCGGCATCGCCGCAGGCCTGCTCGTGCTCGCCTTCGTGCTCGCCACCGCCTATCGCCGCCTCGGCGGAGGGCCGTCCGCATGAACCGATTCAAGAACCTGTCGGATCGATCGACGATGCACGCCCTTCGCGCGCTGTGCCTCGCGGGCGTCGCGCTCGCGGCGGGCTGCCTCACCGTGCAGGAGCCGCCGCGAGCACCCGCGGCCGAGGCGCCGGCGGAGCCAGCCGTTCACGCCGATACCGATGCGATCGACATCGACCAGAGCCCCTATCCGAGGTTCGTTGCCGACCCTTCGATCAAGGGCACGGTCCGCTGCGTCGGAAGTTCCGCCGTCGGCCTCATCCTCAACGCGATCCGCAAGGACTTCAATTCCGCCGAGCCCGACATCGAGCTTGAGATCGTCTCGTCCGGCTCGGGCGAGGCGCCGAAGATGCTCGCGAGCGGCGAATCGGACCTCGCGCCCATGAGCCGCGCGATGAAGCCCGAAGAGATCACGATGGTCGAGAAGGCCCGCGGCTGCAAGGTCGAGTTCATCGACATCGCGATCGATGCGATCGCGGTCTGCGTGCATCGTCAGAATCCCCTGACGCAGCTCTCGATGGCCGAACTCGACCGCATCTTCGGGCGCGAGAGGCGACGGGGCGGTGCGCCGGCCGTCGCGTGGAGCGACCTCGGCATCGCCACGCAGCCGCTCGCGGGCAGCAAGCTTCTCCTCTTCGGGATGGGTGCGAAGACGGGTTCGCACGGCATCATGCAGGAGATCGTGCTGAAGGGCGGCGCGTTCCGCAGCAGCGTGAACGAGGAGCCGGTGTCCTCGAGCGTGGTGCAGGCCGTCGCCACCAACATGGAGGCGATCGGATACAGCAGCGCGTACTTCGTGGAGCGCACTCCGCGCGTGCGCGCGCTCATGCTCGAGGCGACCGACGGAAGCGGATTCGTCGGGCCGACCGATGAAGCCGTCCGCTCGGGCCGCTATCCGCTCAGCCGTTCGCTGCGCATCTACTTCCTCCGCGATCCCAAGCGGCCGAATCCTGCGGCGATGCAGTTCCTCCGCTTCCTCGTCAGCGACGACGGGCAGTGGGCGATCGGCGAGCTCGGACAGCGCAAGATCCTGCCCGAGCAGGCGCACGCGTACTTCAGGAAGCTGTCGAAGTAGGCACGGGCTCAGCGCGGGCGGCGCAGCGAGTCGAGCGGCAGCTGCACGGAGTGGAAGCGCTCGCCTGCGGCGTTCACGAAGCGCGCGGTCAGCGTGCCTTGGCCGGGCGCGGGCGTCTCCGCGTCGACGAGCAGGAACGCCATCGGCTCGCCTCGGTCGAACGCGACCGTCGCGGCGATGCCGTTCTTCCGGTCGCCGTCCTTCCGGTCGCCGTCCTCCGCTCCGTCGTTCTCCGCCTTCTTCTCACGCACATCGAACTCGGCGAGCACGCGTCCGTTCAGCGGGCTCGTCACGAGCTCGGTCAGGTCGTACCCGATCATCGCGGCGGTCGCATGACGCACGACGCGCGAGCGATGCACATCGCCCGAGACCAGCACGACGCCCGTCGACTTGGTCGAGCCGACCAGGCGCACGAACCGCTCGAACTCGTGGGGATAGCGGCCCCAGCAGTCGCTCTTGTCGGGCGTGACGAGGCCGTTCCACACCATGCCGCACGCGACGATCTTGAATGCGGCCTTGCTTCGCGAAAGCCCCTGTTCGAGCCAGCGCCACTGTGCTTCGCCGAGGAGCGTCTGCCTGGTCGGGTCCTGCTTCGACTGCTCGGTGGCCGCGAACCAGCGCGTATCGAGCAGGAACACCTCGATCTCGCCGTGCCGGAACGATGTGTAGATCCCGGCGGCGCCCTCGCCGTAGCTCGGGTTCGGACGGCTCTCGAGGAACGCGCGCCGGCTGTTCGTCTTGCCCGCAAGCCTTCCGTCGGTGTTGTTCGCACCGAAGTCGTGGTCGTCCCAGACCGAGTAGAGCGGCGTCTTCGAGACGAGCGACGCGAACGCCGGAGCCTGCGCGAACTGGAGGTAGCGCTCGCGCTGCGTCGCGAGGCCGGTGCTGTCGATGTACGGCGTGTCGCCGAGGAGGACCAGCGCGTCGGGATGCTCGTCCTCGATCGCCTTCCAGGTGCGTGCGGTCGAGGCGTCGATGTCGGCGCACGAGCCGAACGCGAGGCGCGCCTCGGGTGCGCGCGTCGGCTGCGTGCGGAAGCGCCCGCTCGCGAGCACGGCGTCGGTGCGGGAGGACACGATGCGGTAGTTGTAGTTCGTGCCCGGACGCAGGCCTTCGATGCGGAAGGTCGCCGATCCGCCGGACTCCGCATCCGCAGTCGCCTCGAAGGCGCGCACATCGGTCGCGTTCGGGTCTTCGATGACGAGGCGGATCGCCTCGGACGCGCGTGGCGCCGACGCGATGTTCGCCACATGGACCCAGATGCGCGCGCCCGTCTGCGTCACCGCGCCGAGCATCGGCCCTGCATCGAGCTGCACCGTCTGCATCGAGAGCGGCGCGACCTCGGCGCGCGGCATCTCCTGCTGCGGGAGGTCGCAGCCGACGATGCAGGCCGCCGCCGCGAAGGCGACCACGGCTTGTCTCAGGCATGTTGGTCGGGCGAATCGGTTCATCGAGTTGAGGTCTCTCGGGCGATTGCTTCGCGGTAGCCTACGCGAACGCAGCGAATTGCGGGCAATCCCCAATCGGGGCGCCGAACCGCTTCGCGATTCGCGCATCGTTCTCTACACTCCGCGCATGGCGTTCTTTTTGCGCGTTTCGGCAGGCATGCGTCCGACGGTTCTTCCGGCAGCCGTGGCCCTCGTCGCCACGGCGGCCCTCGCTGGCAGCGCGATCGCGCAGCAAGGCGACCGCGCCGGGGAGACGCAGGGAGAGATCCCCGAGTCCTGGCGCGTGGCCGACGCACCCGTTCTCTCGCCCGAAGAGGCGCTTGCGTCCTTCAGGGTGGCGGACGGATACCGCATTGAACTGGTCGCGTCGGAGCCTCTGATCGAGGCGCCCGTCGCGTTCGAGTTCGGTCCCGACGGGCGGCTGTGGGTGGTCGAGATGCGCGGGTACATGCGCGACGCCGAAGGCGCGGGCGAGACCGAGCGACTCGGGCGCATCAAGGTGCTGCGCGACACCAATGGCGACGGCCAGATGGACGAAGCCTCGGTGTTCCTCGATGGACTCGTGATGCCGCGCGGCATCGCGCTCTGGCGCGACGGCGTCCTCGTGATCGAGCCGCCGCATCTCTTCTTCGCGCGCGACACCGACGGCGACGGCCGTGCGGACTCGTCGCAGGTCCTCGCGAGCGGGTTCGCCGGCAAGGACAACCCCGAGCACGCAGGCAACGGCCTCTTCTTCTCCCTCGACAACGCGTTCGTCTGCTCGCAGCACCCGTTCCGCTTCGTACCCGATGGGAGCACGCTGCGCGCCGAACCCGTCGCGCCGCACGGACAGTGGGGCGTGAGCGAGGACCCGCACGGGCGGCTGTACTACTCGCCGAACTCCGATCCACTGCTCGTCGATCTCCTGCCGAAGCAGTACGCCGCGCGCAATCCGTCGCAGAAGAGCTTCGAAGGCGTGCCCGCGCGCGCGGCGACCGACACGCGCGTCTTCCCGTCGCGGCTCACGCCCGGCGTGAACCGCGGCTACCAGAAGGGCGTGCTCAAGGATGGCCGTCTCGCGAACTTCACAGGCGCGTGCAGCCCGCATGTGCATGACGGCCGCGCGATGGGCGCCGACATGGATGGCATGGCGCTCGTGTGCGAGGTCGCCGGCAATCTCGTCCACCGCTATCGGATTTCCGAGAAGGACGGCAGAATCGTCGCGACGCCGGCCGATGGCGAGCGGTCGTTCCTCACCTCGACCGACGAGCGCTTCCGCCCGGTGTTCTGCGCGAGCGGGCCCGATGGCGCGATCTATCTCGCCGACATGTACCGCGGCGTGATCCAGCACCGGAACTTCATGACGACCTTCCTGCGCAAGCAGGTCGAGGCGCGCAAGCTCGAGCAGCCGCTCGACCGCGGCCGCATCTGGCGCATCGTGCCGGCGGATGCGCCGCGCGGCGCGATGCCGAACATCGCAGGCGCCACGCCCGAGGAACTCGCGTCGCTGCTTGCGCATCCTGAGAAGGCCGTGCGTTCGCTCGCGCGGCAGCGCATCGTCGAGCGGCGCGATGCCCGCACCGTCGCGCTCGTGCGCAACGCGTTCGACGACGGCATCTTGGCTGCGGCGACCGACGACGAGATCGCGTTTACGCTCGAGCGCTTGTGGGCGCTCGAGGGCGCCGGCGCGGCCGACCGCAATGTGGTCGAGCGGGCGTTCGCGTCCTTGACGCCGATGGTGCGCACCCACGCGCTGCGCGTCGCCGAACGCGGCTTCGACAGCGTGCTGCTCGCGTCGCTCCTTGCGCGCGCGATCGAGGACCCGGACGAAGGCGTGCGCGTGCAGGCGGTGCTGACCGCATGGAGGCTCGACCCCGCGCTCCGCGTCGCCGTGCTCGAGCCTGCGCTCCGCCGCGACATCGGCTCGCGCGGGATGCGGAGCGCGGTGATCGCATCGCTCGTCGGCGCCGAACACGATGTGCTCGAGGCGATCGTGGCCGGCGGCGTGCTTGCGGAC
This sequence comes from bacterium, assembly GCA_046337925.1. GTDB lineage: Bacteria > Planctomycetota > Phycisphaerae > Phycisphaerales > SM1A02 > QWPT01. Next base: position 8,814 of record JBKCZS010000189.1, read on the forward strand.
GACAGCGTGGCCGCGCGCGCGTTCGCGGCGGAGTTCACCGATGCGCTCCTCGACGACGGCTCGGGCCTTCCGTCGCCCACGACGCTCCGCGACGCCCTGTCGACCGCGGCGGCGATCGCGGCCGACCGGCCGTGGCTCGCCAGAGTCATGCTCGAGCGAATCGGCGCGAAGCAGAACCTCAACGCCAAGGAACCGCGCCAGCTGGTCGCCGCGACCGAGCCGCAGGGCTGGTTCGCGATGCTCGACCGCATTCCCGCTGAACTCGCGATCGCGACGCCGATCGACCGCAACCTCTTCTGGCCGGGCCGCGAGGATGTGTCGTTCATCGCGCCGAAGATCGCGCGCGCCGCGGAGCAGAGCCTCGCCGACTTCGGCAAGCGCCTCTACTCGAACTGCATGAGCTGCCACCAGGCCAACGGTCGCGGCCTGCCGCCGGTCTACCCGCCGCTGCGCGGAAGCGAGATCGTGCACGGCGACGCCGCGACGCTCGTGAAGATCGTGATGCACGGCCTCGAGGGCCCGATCATGGTCGACGGGCAGCGGTACAACCAGGTGATGCCCGCCGCGCCGCTGCGGACCGACGACGAGATCGCGGCGGTCCTCACCTATGTGCGCAGCGCATGGGGCAACACGGGCGAACCCGTCGACGCGGTGCTCGTCGCGAAGATCCGCGAGGAGACGAAGGGCCGCAACCGGCCGTTCACCTCAAAGGAACTCGGGCTGCATCCTTGAGCGCTCGCCGCTGCGGCGGCTCGCTCTGGCGTGAAGGACGCATATGGCGTGCGCCGCGCCCCGCCCCGACTCTGTCACGCGCTCACGCCTTCTCGAGCTCCACGAACTCGACGCCCGATTCGGCGAGCAGCTCGCGCGACTTCGCGAAGTTCGCCTCCCAGTGCTCGTCGCCCTTGCCGGCCTTGTAGGTGACGACGCGCACGATGCCCGACTGGATGATCGACAGCGTGCAGTGGACGCACGGCGCGAAGCTCGTGTAGATCGTCGAGCCGACCGGCGTCACGCCGTTGCGCGCGCACTGGATGATCGCGTTCATCTCCGCGTGGCAGATGAGGTCGTACTTCACGGGCCGCTCGAGTCTTTCGGGCCGGTCCTCGATGCCGCGCGGAAGGCCGTTGAATCCCGTCGCGACGATCTGGCGCGCGGGGCTCACGATCACCGCGCCGACGCCGCGCGACGGGTCCTTCGACCATGCCGCGATGGTGTCGCTCAGGGTGAGGAAGCGGCGGTCCCACTTGAGGGCGCGTTGCGGATCGTGCATGCCGCGAATGTAGCGCGGATCACCAGAGTGAGAGCAGGATCGCGAGGTCCTGCGCATCGACGCCGCCACTGGCGTTGAGATCGGCGCGCACGGCGCCCGTCGCGGGTCCCCACGCGTTCAGCAGCGCCGCAAGGTCGGGCGCGCCGACGAATCCGTCGAGATTGATGTCGCCGCGGCGGGGCGCCGCAGGTCCGGCCGCCACGGCGCCTGCGGCCGAGATGCGCGCATCGCCGAGCGTCCCTTCGAACCCCGGATTCTGCGCGTCGGTGTTGACGCCGGTGTCGGCAAGCGTCGCAAGCACCGTGTCGACGATCAGGCCGGCGGGAACCGCCTTGTTCGGCCAGGTCGGGTGCTGGGCGCGCACGAGCGCCGCGGTGCCCGACACGAACGCCGTCGCGAACGAGGTGCCTTCCCAGATGCCGTATCCGCCGCCGGGAATCGGGCCGATGATCGACTTCGCGAGGTCGGCGCCGGGGCCCATGACGAGCGAATCGCCCGGTGCCGCGAGATCGAGCTGGTTGCCAAAGTTCGCAAACGGCGCGCGCGCGTCGCTCCAGTCGAGCGCCGTGACGCCGATCGCGTTGAGGTCGCTCGCCGGGTACTCCTTCGGGTCGTCGGTGGCGCGGTTGCCCGCTGCGCCGACCACGACGACGCCCTTCGACTTCGCCTCGGCGACCACATCCATGATCGTGATCGACTCGTAATCTTCGCCGAGGCTCATGTTGACGACATGCGCGCCGCGGTCGATCGACCACGCGACCGCGCGCGCGATCTGGAAGTTGTTCGCGATGCCGTCCGAATCGAGGACGCGCACGGGAAGCAGCATCGAGTCGGGCGCGACGAGGCGGATGAGCCCCGCGACGAAGGTTCCGTGACCGACCTGCTCGTCGACGAGTCCGTCGCCATCGCTGTCGAGTCCGTCGCCGATGTCGCTCCACTGCGCCGAACCGGGAACGAAGCTGACGCCTTGCGGCGACACCGCGCCCGACAGCGCCGGATGCATGCCGTCGATGCCCGTGTCGAGCACCGCGATCACCACGCCCGCGCCGCGCGAACCGCCGTGCGCGAGATCGAGCCCGAGGAGCGGGGCGGCGTACTGGCCGCTGAACTGCGCGCCCGTGATGCCGAAGCCCGAGAGCCAGAGGCTGTCGGTGCGGCCTTCGCCGGTCTGCCCCGCGTAGTTGAGTTCGCCCCAGGTGATGCGGCCCTGCGCGACCATCGCGTCGATGACGAGGTTGACATCGTCGGGCACCTGCGTCGCGTTGAGTTCGTAGCTGACGAGGTAGATCGGGCGGCCCTCGATCTGCTGCACGACGCCGACGCCGGTGAAGCTCGCCGACAGCGTGGCAAGCGCCGACGAGAGCGCCTTCGGCGTCTCTGCGCGCAGCATGAGCTCGCCGGGCACGAGCGGATCGGTGCCGTCGCCTGCGACCGCGGGCACAGCGAGCGATGCGGCAAGGAGAATGGCGGCGTTGCGGTTCAAGGACATCACAGAACCCCTGTCGTGACGAAGGGAGCCCACCACGAAGGATGGACCCGATTCCTGAGCGAAGCAAGCATGGCGGCGCGAAGCGCGGCAGACGGCCGAAGTCCGCGTGAAAAACCCTCGTGGAAGCGCGTGGCGACCTCGATCGCCGCAGCATCTCGGACGGACCACAGCGTGGTGACGAGCCGCCGCGCGCCTCCCGCGAGGAACGCGCGCGCGATGCCCGCGAGTTCGTCGCCGATGTCGACGGCGTGGCGGCCGGTCTCGCAGCCCGAGAGGAACACGAGATCCGCGTCGAGTCCGAGCTCGACGATGTCGCGGAGCGGCATCCAGCCGTCGGCCAGGCGCACGCCCGATGCACTCGGAAGCGACGGCACGAAGCGCCCGTGGCAGGCAAGGTGCACGACGCGCGCGCGCCGCGCCGCGGTGCGGAACGCAGCGATCGATGCGTCGTCGCCCGCGATCACCCGCGCGCCGTGGCGTGCGGCGATCGCGCCGACCTCTTCGTCGATCAGCGGCGCATCGGCATCGGCCACGCCGACGACGAGCGCCTCGCCGCGCAGCCGCTCGGACGCGGGCATGCACGCGATCGACGCGCTCGGCGCGAGATGCAGCTCGAACTTCTCGATGAGCTTCTCCCGGCCGTTGTCGAGAAGGGCGAACGGCAGCGCGTGCAGCGCGCCGAACGGAACGAGCACGAGCCGCGTCGCGCGCGTGGCGATCGCCGGGTGCGATTCGAGCACCGGCGCCATGACGCGCGCATGCAGCGCGCGCGCGAGCGCCTCGAGCGCGACCGATGGCTTCGCGGCGCTTTCGGCGCGAACGCCCGCGCGCAGCTGGAAGAGGAGCTTGTCGACGAGGTCCGCGACATCCTCCGCGCTCGCGATCGCGCGTGCGCACGCGAGCTCGCCCTCGAAGTACGAGAACGCAAGGACCTCGTCTCCCGCCTGGAAGTACGCGACGAGCGCATCGGTCGGCTCGAGACGGGCCGCGATCGCGTCGATGCCGAGCGGCCTGGCGAAGAGCGAGCCGAGCCCGGCCACCGGCGCGTCGCCCGACTGAAGCCGCGCGACGAGCGCATCGATCGCCTGCTCGGTCTCGCGCATCTCGGAGAGAAGCTGCGGCGGAATGCCTCGGCGTTCGCCCTTCGAGTCGGGGCCGCCGAGTCCGTCCTGAAGCCCGCGCGCGTGCAGCGCCGAAAGCTTCGCGCGCAGTTCCGCGATCTCGGGCCGAGCGCCCGCGGCGTCGGACGGACTTCGCTCGACGGCGCGGAGCATGGCATCGAGAAGCAGCCGGCTGCGCGCGCGCTCGACCGCGGCGAACGCCTGTTCGAGCGATGCGCGGTCGTTGCGCGCCAGCAGTTCGAGCGCGAGCTCTTCGTACACCCAGAGGCGCTTCGACGCGAACGCAGCGCGATGGCGCTCCGCTACGAGCGCGCCGCGCGTCTCCTCGGCAAGTTCGACGGCCCGCGCGAGCTGCGCGACCGCGCCGTCCACATTGCCGAGCGCGCGCTCGCACGCGGCCTGCACGGCGATGCAGTCGATCTCGACCGTACGCACGCCGAGCCGGCGGGCCGCCGCCGTCGCGCGAACAGCCTCGGCGTGCGCGGCCTGCGCATCGCCTGCCTGAAGCGTCGCAGCCGCCGCGAGCGCATCGGCCTGCGCCTCCTCGAGCGCGCTCGCGCCCTGGCGCGCGCGCGTCGCGAACGCCTTCGCGCGCGCCGGGTCGCCCGCACGGAGCGCGGTCTCGCCGCGCACCAGCGCCGCGATGCGCGCGGTGCGCGCGTCCGACATCTCGGTGGCGATCGCGAGCGCGCCGTCTGCGTCGACATCGGCGTCGGCGTGCGCATTGGCCGCCGCGCGCATGCGGGCGCGCACGAGAAGGGCGCGCGCCACCTCGGCCTTCAGGCCCTTCTCGCGCGCGGAAAGCAGCGCCGCATCGATCGACGCCTGCGCCTCGCGATGGGCGCCGAGCACGGCGAGCGCCTCGGCTTCGTCGATCAGCAGGCGCGCGTGATGTCCGGACGCGATGGGCGCCGCCATCGCCGCGGCGTGCGCGAACGCGCGGATCGATTCGCCGAGCCGGCCTTGGCGCGCGAGGAGATCGGCCTTGTTTCCGGCGACGATCGCCTGCGCGAGCCCGAGTCCCGCAAGCAGCGCCTCCGCTTCGTCGAACGCGCGCTGCGCATCGTCGAAGCGGTCGAGCTGCACGAATGCCTCGCCGAGCGTGTTGAGGATCGTGCCGCGCGCCACGCGATCGGCGGCGGGCACGCCTGCAAGCGCACGCTCGAGCGCGCGCATCGACGGCTCGTGCTCGCCGCGCACCTTGTGGACATTGGCGATGTTGAGTTCCGCGCGCGCGGCGAGATCGGCGCGGCCCGCGGCGACGAGCGCATCGCGCGCGCCGCCGCCGCGGACGATCGCCTCGTCGGTGCGGCCGAGCTTGGTGAGCGCGTGGAGCGACGCGACATCCGCGCGCGCGGCCTCGACCGCGTCGCCCGCCTGCTGCGCGAGCGCGCGCGCCTCCGCGGCGCGCACGAGCGACTGCTCGAGCCTGCCGAGGAACGCGATGGCCGGAATCGTGGCGCGGAGCGCACGCGCGCCCGCCGCGGCCGCGCCGAGCGCAAGGGCGACCGCGTGCAGCGATTCGCCGAGTTCGAGCGCGCGCGCGGGACTTCCCGCCGCCAGGCGCTCGCACTCGTCTCCGAGCGCGACGGTCGTGGCGGCGACGCCGCGGGGATCGGCCGCGACCGCCGCAGCGCGGGCATCGTCGGCGAGTTCGGCGAAGAGAGCGAGGTCGAGCGGTCGCGGCAGGCTCACGCGCCACCTCGCGACGCGCCGGCGAGGTCGATCACCACGGCGCCGTTCACTTCGGCGCCGCGCTGCATGAACACGACGCGGCGGGCGTTGCCGGCGAGCGTGAGCGAGAACATGCCGAACGCATCGAGCTCGCCGTCGGCGAGCACCCGGTTGTCGGCGTCGAGCACGGCGATCCGCCCGCGCACCGCGGTGCCGGACGCGTGGCGGAACTCGCCGACGAGCCGCACGAGCGCATCCTCGCCCTCGCTGCGTTCGGCGACGAGCACGAGGTCGCTTCCCGGAATGGCGGCGTCGACGATCTCCGCACCGCGGTCGTCGCGCACGCCCGCGAGCGCGGTGTCGGGCGAAAGGCCGAGCCACTCGACGAACCGCGCGCCGGCGAGGTCCATCAGGTCGCCGACCTTGGCCGCGAGCGACGGCGCATCGGCACGCCGCGCCGCGATGCGCGACCGCAGGCCGAGCGCCCCCGACAGGGCGGATGAGGGCGGCTCGAACCCCGCGTCGCCGCGCAGCAGCGCCTCGATCTCGGCGATCGATGGGCGGGGCTGGGGCTGGCGGGTCGGGTCGGTCATCGAGGCGTTCGGTTCGACGAAGTGGTGTCGGGACGCAGCGTCCCGTGCCCCACGGGAGGGGGTGGGGGGCCCTCAGATACGGCCATCATTTGGGTTCGGGCGATTTCTCGCGGGCCGCCACGCCCGCCCCGAACCCGAGGCCCTCCAGCACCCCCGCAAGCTTTTCCAGGCAGCGCGCCCGCGTCGGCCCGATCGAGCCCACCCGGATCCCCAGCCGTTCGGCCAGCAGGGCGTAGTTCGGCTCGCCGGCCGATCCGAAAAGCGCCTCCAGCAGTTCTCGGCACTTGCCGCCGAGCCGCTCGAGGCCGTCGCGGACCAGCTGCCGCTCGGTCAGGCGCGCGAAGTCGGCGTCGTCCTGGCGGGTGTCGGCCGGGTCGGTGCGCGTCCCGTCGTCGCGCTCGAGCGCCGTCTCGCGCGCCGCGTCGCGGCGGCCGCGTTCGCTCGCCTGCCAGCACAGGCGCTTGGTCGTCGTCGTCAGCCATGCCGCAAGGGCGCCCTCTTCCCGCACGGAATCGAGGTGTTCGACGAGCGCGGAAAACGCCTGCTGGAAGATGTCCTCGCGGGTTTCGTCGCGCAGGCGGTGCTTCAGGATCACCGACCACACCAGCCGCCGGTAGCGCGCGACGAGCAGGTCCCACGCCGCCGGATCGCCGGCGCGGCAGCGCTCGAGCAGGGATCCGTCGGTGTGGTACGAGGCCATGGCGCCGAGTGTAGTCCGTGCCGCCAGTGCCGAGAAACACATCCGATCGCGGATGAATTGCCCGCGATTCCACCCGAAATCTGAGACAACGCCCGCATGGAAGCCATCGGCGGCGGCTTGAACGACGACTGCTCCGATCTCGCGGCGCTCGATGCGGGCGACCCGGATGCGGGCAGACGACTCTACGACCGCCACGCTCCGCTCGTCTTCGCGCTCTGCCGCGAGGAAGTCGGAATCCGGGCGCGAGAAGACGCAGAGGACGCCGTGCAGGAGACCTTCCTGCGCGCCTTCCGTATGCGTGAGCGTCTGACCGACTGCACGGGTTTTCGCCCTTGGTTGTGCGCCATCGCGCGGCTCGTCTGCAAGGAACGCCGCACTGCACGCGCGAAGGAGCGCCGCGATGTCGGCTACGGACTCGGAGCATCGCGCGGCTCCTCGGCAGGCGTCGCGCGCGGAGGAGCTGAACGCATGGCCGACCACACAGCCAACGAACTGCTCGCACGGCAAGGCGCGGGCGCGCCGTCTGCGCCGCTCGAGGAGCGCGAGGCGCTCGCGAACCTCGGCCGCGCGATCGACGCGCTGCCCGAGGACCTCCGCCTCGCGCTCCACATCTTCTACATAGAACGCGACCCCGTCTCGGTCGCGAAGGACGCGCTCGGCATCTCCCGCGCGCAGTTCTACCGCCTCGTCGCCGAGGCACGAAACCTGATCGCCACGCGCCTGACGCGCGAGGACTTCCAGTCATGACGAATGAAAGCAACAACGACCGCGACCGCGACGACACGCCAGAGATCCCGCGCGGAGACCGGCTCGACTCGCTGCTGCGCGCCTGGCATGACGAGAACTCGAGCGCGGCCCGGGCGTCGCGCGACGCCATCATGCGCCGCCTCGCCGCGCAGGAAGCGGCGCGCCGCCGCCGTCCCGCGTTCGTCGAGGTGATCGCGCGCATCGGATTCACGCGCCTCGCGGCTGCAGCGCTCTTCGTCGTCGCGTCCGCGCTCATCGTCTCGCTCTTCATCGGACCGGGCCAGCGCGAGGCCGTCGCAGACCCCGGCATCATGCAGGTCGCGGAAGGCGGCGCGCTCGAGGCGGTCGACAAGGAAGGCAATCCGCTCGGTGCGTGCCCGCTGCGCCACACCGCCGTCGAGGTCGAGATCTCCGGCCCGTTCGCGCGCACGGTGGTCGAGCAGACCTACACCAATCCGTTCCCGCGCACGATCGAGGCCGTCTACACCTTCCCGCTCTCGAACCGCGCGGCGGTCGACCGCATGACGATGGTCGTGCAAGGCCCGTCGGGCGAGAAGATCGTCGAGGGCGAAGTGAAGGAACGCGCGATCGCGCGGGCGATCTATGAAGATGCCCGCGAATCGGGCTATGTCGCGAGCCTGCTCGAGCAGGAGCGCCCCAACATCTTCACGCAGTCGGTCGCGAACATCGAGCCGGGCGCGACCGTGAAGGTGCGCATCGCCACGATCGAGATGGTCGAGCGCAAGGACGGCGTGTCGCAGTACGCGTTCCCGATGGTCGTCGGCCCGCGCTACATCCCGGGAAGGAGCACGCTTGCGGGCACCTCGCTTCCGAAGCTGCCCGATGGCTGGACGGTGCGCGAGGGCCTCGTTCTCCGCGGACCCGCGCGCGTCGAGACCGACCCCGGCGCCGCGATCGCGGGCCCGCGCCTCGAGCGCATGCTCGGCGAGGCGATTCCCGTGAAGGCGACCGACAACGCCGCGATCGACGCAATGCTCGCGTACGCCGACGCGATTCCGTTCGTCGCGAAGTACGCGAACGGCAGCGCCGAGCGCGGCATGTTCTCGCCGACCGTGTCGATCGGCGAGATCAACGGCCGCTTCTTCTTCGTCACGCAGGCCGCGCAAGGCGCCGTCGGCGGCACCGGCTTCGCCACCCCGACCGACCAGGTTCCCGATGCCGACCGCATCACGCCCATGCCGACGCGTCCGGAGACGCGCGCGGGCCACGACATCTCGGTGAAGGTCACGATCGATTCGGGCGGCGCGCCGCTCGGCGCGATCGAGAGCTTGCAGCACGAAGTCCGCGTCGACTCGAACGCGACCGGCGAGCGCGTGGTCTCGCTCGTCGACCAGAAGACGATCCCGAACCGCGACTTCATGCTGCGCTGGGAGACGCGCGCCGCGGGCGTCGAGCCCGCGTTCTTCGCGCACACCTCCGACTCGCGCGACGCCGACGCAAAGGGCGGCTTCTTCGCGCTCATGCTCGAGCCGCCCGCGCGCATCGCGCCCGCCGAGATCCGCCCGCGCGAACTCGTGTTCGTGCTCGATGTCTCGGGCTCGATGGACGGCTTCCCGATCGAGAAGTCGAAGGAGCTCGCGCGCAAGGCGATCGCGCGCATGCGGCCGAACGACACCTTCAACATCGTCACCTTCGCGGGCAACACCGCGGTGCTGTGGCCCGAGCCGAAGCCGGCGACCGCGGAGAACATCGCGGCGGCCGACCGCTTCATCGCCGGCACCTCGAGCGGCGGCGGCACCGAGATGATGGCCGCGATCAACGCCGCGCTCGTGCAGCCGGGGCGCAGCGGCGTCGAACCCGCGAAGCTGCTGGCGCTGCCCGCCGACGGCCGCGCGCTCACGGTTGCGGTGCCCGCCGGCACGATGGCGGTCGATGGCGCGCGGTGGAAGATCGATGCCGGAGCCGCGGCCGACGGCACGCGACGCAGCGTGCAGGCCGAGATCCCCGTGGTCCTTCCCGAGAATCCCAAGCGTCTCGCCGTGCTCCTCGAAGGTTCGTGGACCACGAAGGACAGCGAGCGCGTGTTCGTCGCGCGCACCGCGCGCTTCGAGGACGCCGACGCGCGCACGCGCTTCGTCTTCTTCCTGACCGACGGCTACATCGGCAACGACCAGGCCGTCGTCGAGGCGGTGTACGACAACGCCCGCGCCTCGCGCGTGTTCAGCTTCGGGATCGGCAGCTCCGTCAACCGCTTCCTCCTCGAGGAGATGGCGCGCGCGGGCCGCGGCGCGTGCGAGGTCGTGACGCTCGCCGAAGAGGCGAACGCCGTCGTCGACCGACTCGTGCGCCGCATCGACGCGCCCGTCCTCACCGACCTCGAGATCGCGGTCGACCCGGCGCTCGGCATCCACGAGCTTCTGCCCGCGGGCGCACGCCTGCCCGATCTCTACGATGTCGAGCCGCTTGTCCTGCTCGGTCGCTTCGACCGCGCCGCGCGCGGTTCGATCACGCTGCGCGGCCGCACCGGCGCAGGCCCGTGGGAACGCACGGTGTCGGTCGAACTTCCCGAGCGCGAGGCGCAGCACGATGTCGTGCCCGCGTTGTGGGCGCGCGCGAAGGTCGACGAACTGCTGCTTCCCAAGATGGCCGCGGTCGAGAGCGATGCGCTCGACGCCGCGACGCAGCGCGCGGTGATCCGCCTCGGCGAGGCGTTCCACATCACGACTCCGTACACGAGCTTTGTCGCGGTCGAGAAGAGCCGCGTCGTGGTCGGCGGCAAGCCGATGCTCGTGTCGGTTCCGGTCGAACTGCCGTCGGGCACGAACTGGAACGGCTTCTTCGGGGAAGGCGCGGGCGTCGCGGATGTGATGGCCGCCGAGATGCGCGGCGTGAGACGCGGCGCTGGCGCGGTCGAGTCGTTCGGCCGCGAGTTTGCCCGCCTTGCGGTCGATCGCGGGCTCGTGAGCGAGGCCGAAGCCGCGGTGCCGGAGAACGCGCCGGGTTCCAGGGGCGATGCGATGAAGGAAGTGCTGCTCGCCGCGCCCGCACCTTCGATGGGTTCGGCGCCGCTGCCCACGGCCTCAGCGCCGCCGGCCACGGCCTCAGCGCCGCCGGCCGCGGCCTCGGCGCCGCCGGCCGCGGCCGCCGCGCCCGCACCGGCCGTTTCGATGCCGCCGCCCGGCGCGCGCATCAAGCCCGGTGGGGCAGAGCAGCGCGAAGTGCTTCGCCGCGAGGCGGGCGCAAGCGCCGATGCCCTCGCGGGCCGTCGCGCACCGGGCGCACCCGATGCGAAGGCGAAGGCCGGACAGGGCCAGTTCGGCGGTATGCCCGGAAAGCGCGCGCCCGGTGGCGCGCAGATCGCACCGCCGAGGCGAAGTACGGGCGGCATCATCGGATCCGCAGGCGGGGGCGGCGGAGGCGGAATCGCCGCGTCAGCGGCGGTCGTGCGCGAGCCTGCATCGAACGGCGCGGGCGCCTCGGCAGACGCAGCGGCAGGCGCCCCGACGGACGCGGCTCCGAATCAAGCCGAGTCGGCCGCGGTGCAGCGGGCTCCGCTCGTCGATGCGGCCACGCGCGACACGCTCGTCCGCGTCCTCGACCGACGGCTTCTGATCCTCGCGCTCGCGTCGCTCCTCGGCGAGGAAACCCGCATCGCGGCGCTCGCCTCGGAACTCGACCTCGCGGTGGAGAACGGCATGCTGTTCGTCGCCATGAAGGTCGATGCGACCGATGGCAGGCTTTCGGCGGCAGCCGTCGATGCACTTCGCGCGGCCGGAGGCGTTGTCTCGGCCGAGGACGCGTCGCGGGGGCTGCTGGTGGCGAAGGTGCCGCCGGCCGCGCTTGCGACCCTCGCCAAGGCCTCGGGAATCCGCCGCATCGAGGCGCTCTCGCTGGCCGAGGCGCCTGCGACCGAAGCGGTCAGATAGGGCCGATGGACCGACCGATACCCTCGCCTCGGCCTCGAAAGAAGGCGATTTTGGTGGACATCGCCTTTGGCAATCCGATGATGTTGGAGTGACGAGCTTCGGTCCCAACCCGATTCCGCAGATGCCTGGCTCGATCCAGGCGTCGTTCATCGCCCAGCAGGCGAGCGGACCTCGCGCCCGCGAGAAGACGAAGCCGCAGGAAGCGGACCGGCCTCGCTCGACGATCAAGGACGAGGTGCGCATCTCCGACCCCGTGAAGAGCGAGGAGATCGATCCGAAGCCCGACGCGGTCGAGGAGTGGAAGCATCGCCGGCCGCGCGACCCGCGCCGCGATCAGCCGTTCGAGACTCCGAAGCCGCGCAGCGAAGGCGACGGCGAGGTGCATCTCGACATCCGCGCGTGAGCGTGCGGCGTCCCCTGATCTCCTTGCGCTTCGTGACTCCGTGAGAAACTCGCCCGCGAGCGCTCAACGATGCGACGCCTGCACGCCGAGCGTCCGGTAGATCCGCTTCGTCGCGTCGCTCTTGTTCAGCGTGTAGAAGTGGATGCCCGCGACATCGTTGTCGAGGAGATCGCGGCACTGCTCGGTCGCCCAGTGGATGCCGGCGTTCTCGATCGCCTCGGCGTTGCCCTTGCAGCGCGCGATCGCCTTGAGGAGCGGCGCTGGGAAGCGCGTGCCCGCGGCGAGGTCGGCCATGCGCTTGAGGCCGCTGCCGCTCGTCACGGGCATGATGCCCGCCACGATCGGGATCTTGATGCCGGCGAGTTCGCAGCGCGCGCGCCAGTCGTGGAACGCGTTGTTGTCGAAGAAGAGCTGCGTGACGATGTAGTCGGCGCCCTCGTCGCACTTGGCCTTCAGGTGCTCGAGCTGGACGAGCGTGTTCGGCGTCTCGGGGTGACCCTCTGGGAAGCCGGCGACGCCGATACCGAACCCGCGCCCGCCGTTCACGCCGAGGCGCTGGCCTTCCCTCTTGATGAAGCGGACGAGGTCGGCGGCGTGGCGGAAGTCGCCGAGCGACAGGATGCGCGCGCCCGCCGGCGGGTCGCCGCGCAGCGCGAGCACGGTGCCGACGCCGTTCGCGGCGTAGAGCTCGAGGATCGCGCGGATCTCGTCCTTGGTGTGGCCGAAGCAGGTGAGGTGCGGGACGGGCTCGAGCTTGGTCTCGCGCCGCAACCGCACGACGAGCGCATGGGTGTTGTCGCGCGTCGAGCCGCCCGCGCCGTAGGTCACCGAGACGAAGCTCGGCGCCAGCGGCTCGAACTCGGCGATCGACCGATAGAGCGACTCCCAGCCTGCGTCGGTCTTCGGTGGGAAGAACTCGAAGCTGAGCGAGGTCGCGTCTCGGGCGAGGACATCCGCAATGTGCATGGGGAGAGGGTAGCCGAGCGGCGCGAGGGCGTACCATGCGGTTTCCGTGCCCAATCGCCGCAACATTCCCAAGCCGGCCGCGCGCCGCCTGAGCCTCTACCTGCGCGAGCTCGCCAGCCGCCTCGAGGCGGGTGAGGAGACGGTCAGCTCGAAGGCGCTGGGCCGGTCGCTCGGGCTCACCGACGCGCAGGTGCGCAAGGACCTCGCGCTCTTCGGGCAGTTCGGGCACCCCGGCCGCGGGTACGCGGTCAACGATCTCGTGGTGTCGCTGCGGCGCATCATGGGCCGCGACCGCGAGTGGCGCGCCTGCCTCGTGGGCGCCGGCAACATCGGCCGCGCGCTCATCAGCTACGACCGCTTCCGCCGCGAGGGTTTCCGCATCGCCGCGGTGTTCGACGCCGATCCGGCCGCCGCCGGAAAGGATGTCGGCGGGGGTCTCAAGATCCGCAAGATGTCCGACCTGCCCTCGGTCGTCGCCGAACTCGGGATCACGATCGGGGTCATCGCGGTCCCGCGCGAGGCGGCCCAGCAGGTCGCCGACGCCCTGGTGGCCGCTGGGGTGAAGGGCATCCTGAACTTCGCGCCCCGCCGGATCGAGGTCCGCGAGGGCATCGCCATCATGAGCGTCGACTTCACCGTCGCGCTCGAGCAGATCGCCTTCCAGATCGCCTTCGGAACGGATGCTGAAGGCGAGGACGAGGAGGAAGCCGATGAAGGACCAGACGACGCCGAGGCTCCGACCCGCGGGTAGGACCCCGTCGGATGTGCCGTACACTCGACCCACCATGGACGGAACGACCACCTCATCTCTCCGCCTCGCCCTCGCCGCGCTCGCCGCGGCCACGGCGCTCGCCGGCTGCGGCGGCAAGGTGCTCGCCCCGAGCGCCGGCGACGCGCTCCGGTCGGAACTCGCGGTCCGAACCAAGGAACGCGACGAGGCCAGGGCGCGGGCGGCGGAACTCGACGCGAAGATGCTCGCGCTGGCCGCCGAGCGCAACGCGCGCATGGACCCCGAGGTCGCCGAAGCGCTCCCCGCGCTCGCGTCCGTCTCGCTTTCGTCGCTCTCGACCGCGCGCCTGACCGCGCCGACCAAGGCGGAACTCGCGATCGTGCTCGTCCCGACCGACGGGCTCGGCCGCTTCATCCAGATGACGGGCACCGTCCGCGCGAGCGTCGCGGCGCTCGTCCCGGGCCGCCCGCCTGCCGCCGCCGGCGCGGTGACCCTCGCCCCCAAGGCGCTCCGCGACTGCTACCGAAGCGGCTTCATGGGCACCCACTACACGGTCGAACTGCCCGTCGAATGGGACGGCGCCGAGTCGGCCCGCGGCCTCTCGGTGGCCGGCGAGTTCGTCGACGGCGTGACGGGCAAGACCTACGCCTTCCTCGGCACGGTGCCCGTCGTTCCCGCGAAGCCGGCGGCCGCCGCTGCGGATCCTTCGCGGTAGGATCACGCCATGATCTCCGCGCCCTCGACACGATCTGCAGCCCGCTCCACCGGCCGAACGGCCGCGACGGTCGGCTTGCTCGGCGCGCTCTTCTGTGCGCTCTCGGGACTGACGGGCTGCCAGCGAGCGCTGTTCCCCGCCGATCTCCCGCGCACGCAGTTCGAGACCTACGACAAGATGCGCCAGCGCTATGTCCCGCTCGAGGAGCCCGATGTGTTCGGCACTCCGCAGCCGGCGCTGCGCGCGCGTCTTGGCCAGCAGAACTGACGGAGCGATCCACCGCTCGCGAACCGATCGAACGAGCGTCGACGAGACGATCGCGCGATGCGTCTTCGAAATCCTGCAGAGGTTTCGGTGCTTCGGCCGATTTGCGATATCGTTCCCCACCCTCGAGACCGCATCCGAAGGAATCGCGCCTTGGCACGGAAGTCCCAGTCGAAGTCGAACTCGCGTTCCGCCTCTAGCGCGAAGTCCACGCGCAAGGTGCACCCGAAGCGCACGGGCATCGTGTGGGGCGTCTTCGTCGGCGCGATGACCTTCGCGGGCGGCGTCCTGATGCTGGGTGACGGCTGGCAGGGGATCCCCGCCGTGCGCGTCACCGAGCAGAGCGCCGCGCAGTCGCCGGTCGCGATCGAGCCCGGTCGCTGGCAGGCCATCGTGATCCACCACAGCGCGAGCGCGGCCGGAACGGTCGACGAGATCACGCGCCAGCACGCGGCGTGGGGCCTGCCCTCGCTCGGCTACCACTTCGTCATCGGCAACGGCAACGGCGAGCCCGACGGCTCGCTCGCCATCGGACCGCGCTGGCATTCGCAGGACGCAGGCGCCCATGTGGCCGCGCGCGCCGCGGGCGCCACGCCCGACGCTGCGTGGTTCAACCAGAACGCGATCGGCATCTGCCTCGTCGGCAACGGCGAGCGCCGCGAATTCACCGACGCGCAGATGAAGACGCTCGTCGCGCTCGTGAAGGACCTGCAGCAGACCTGCGGCATCCCCGACAGCGCGGTGATCCTGCACTCCGACCTCGTCGAGGTCGCGAGCCCGGGCCGGTTCTTCCCGCGGGCGCAACTTGCGTTCGAACTGGCGAACTGAGCCTCGCCTATCCTGCGGACTTGTCGCCGCTTTCGGAACCATCGCTTGCATCGCATCTCGGGGCGCTCCGCGCGTACCCCGCGCCTGATGCCGTGCTCTTCGACCTCGACGGCACGCTCGTCGACTCGGTCGAGGACATCTTCGTCGCGGTGAACGCGCTCCTGCGCGAGCTCGGCATCGCCGAACGCACGCGCGAGGAAGTCACGATGTGGGTCGGGAACGGCGCGCGGGTGCTCGTCGAGCGCGCGATGAGCGGCCGCTTCGACGGTTTCGCGGGAATGCCGGATGCGCTCGCGCGCCACGCCGCGGCCGATGCGGCGATGCCTCGCTTCCGCGCGATCTACCAGGAGATCTGCGTCGACCACACGAAGCCGCTCGAAGGCGCGCGCGAGGCGCTCGCGGCCGCGCACGCGCGCGGGCTCGGCGTCGCGATCGTCACCAACAAGCCGCTCGCGCCGACCACGCGCATCGTCGACGCGCTCGGCTGGCGTCCGTTCGTCGCCTGCGTGATCGGCGGCGATTCGCTGCCCGTGCGCAAGCCCGATCCGGCGCCGCTCTTCGAGGCGCTGCGCCAGCTCGACGCGCGCCACGCGTGGATGGTGGGCGACAGCGCGAACGATGTCGGGGCCGCGCGCGCGGCGAAGATGCCAAGCCTCGTGGTGCGCGGTGGTTACAACCATGGACGCTCCGTCGAGTCGCTCGACCCCGCGCCCGATGTCATCCTCGATTCGCTGGCGCCGATACCTGCGCTTCTTTCCGCGATTTGCGGCTGAATCGCCATATTCAACCGCCGCAGCGCGCGATGTTTGATTGCGTCGCGACGGTTGCGTATGAGATCATGGAGGGACCTTCGCGTCCCATGCCCCACAGGATCACTCGTCGATCGAGGAGCACACCATGAACCCGAGATCCATCACCAGAGCCGGCCGCGGCGTTTCCCGTGTCGATGTTCTCTTTGGCGCGGGCGCCTGCGCGGTGCTGACCTGCGTCGCCGTCACCATGCCGATGCGCGGCGGCGGCGGGCTCGACTCGCAGTACAAGCTCGCCGAGCTCGCGCAGGCGAACGAGTGCTACGCGAACGACTTCGCGGGCAGGCAGTTCGGCGTGATGCCGGCGGACGCGGGGGCGTACGGCGACAGCTGCGCGACCTATCTGAGTCAGGCGCACTGCCCGAGGCAACTGGTGCTCGGCGAGGATTCAACCGGTGCGCTCTGGGGCTTCTGGCTTGGCAGCACGGGAAACTGCGCGCAGAGCGGCTATCCCGGCACTTGCGGAAACTGGGAGGTCTACCGGCCCTTCAACTTCTCCGGCGCGGCGGCTGGTTACGGATTCTTCCGCATCCCGAATGTCGTCGGCTTCCGCGAGTACCTGTCGAAGAACTTCTACTCGCCCGAGTGGTACGCCGAGGACGACCCGACCTACGCAGGGGTGCCTGAGCTCTCCACGCATCCGACGAGGGAGTTCACCTTCCCCGCGCCGGGAATCCCGGGCGGCTACCAGGACTCGAGCTTCTGCTTCTCGCCTGCCGCGATGCTGAACCCCGGCGTCCTCCGCGCGCAGGCCGATGGCGGCTTCCAGGCGCCGGCGTCGTTCGCCGACAGCTACCGATCGCCCGCCGTGAGCCAGTGCGCGCATCCGTCGCTCAAGACGCGCATGTGCGAGTACGGCTGGTACCGCGGCGCGCCGAGCGCGGGCCTTGCGTTCAACGCAGGGCGCAAGAGCTCGCCCTACACGCTCTTCTTCGATGGCAGCGTGCAGACCGTCTCGATGGCGCACGCGGAAGCGGACGACATCCTCCTGCGTGAATCGAGCAAGTCGGGCGACGGACTGTGGTCGGCCGACACGCCGCTCGGCGCGAACGGCTGGCAGCCCTCGACGCCTGTCGACGGCGCACGCACGAGCTTCCACATCCTCACCACCGGCGGCATCCTCGGCCGCGACCTTCTCTCGCGCGACTGAAAGGAGACGAACCATGCACACCACGCAACACACTCGATCTCACGGCGCGCGCCGCGGATTCACGCTCACCGAGGCGGCTGCGGTCACGGCGGCCGTCACCGTGCTCGCCGCGTCGACCGTTCCCGTCTTCCAGCGCGTCGGCTGCAGCGCGATGCGCCAGCAGTCGGCCGCGCAGCTCGTCACGCTTGCGGCGGCACATGCCGAATACGCGGCGGACTTCAACGGCCGGCAGTTCACGGCGTGCCCCGACGACCTCGGCGCGTTCGGCGGAAACTTCGCCGCGTACCAGAGCGCCAACGGCTGCATTCCACCGATGACGGTCGGCACGAGCGCGAGCGGACAGACCACCGTCATCGGCTACGGCACGGGCTCGTGTCCTGGCACGGCCGATGGCGGCCTCTTCCAGATCCCGCTCAACCTCGGCGTCAATCCGGGCGCGCAGGGCTCGTTCCGCTGGACGAATGTGCGGCAGTTCAACACCTATGTGGGAGGCCGCTTCTACGACCAGACCTTCTACGCGCCCGACGACCCGGCGATGACGCGCAAGGTGCAGCGCTGGATCAGCGACGGCCGCGACTTCGAGCAGGACGCGCAGTCGGGGATCATCAATTCGACCTACGACTATTCGCCGGCGGCGATGTACCACCCGCGCGTCTTCGGCGATGGCACGAACCTCGCGAATCCCTCGTACCTCAGCCCGAACTCGGTGCCGAACGGCGAGGGCTACAAGTCGCCGAACAACGCGCAGTGCCAGTTCCCGTCGCTGAAGACGCGGCTGCTCGAGCGGCACTGCATGGAGCCGAACCTCGGCGCCAATCCTGCCGTTGCGGGCGGACAGACGCCGTACCAGTGGAACCATTCGTTCCGAGCGCGTTCGTATGCGGCGTTCTTCGATGGATCGGTTCGCCTGTTCACGACGGGCGAGGCGATGAACGCCCAGGATCGCGCGCGCGTGCCGGGGTCTCAGTCGAAGATGCGACTCTGGCTACAGAACACGCCCTTCGGGTCCAGCGGGTTCGGCGGCACGCAAGCCGACGATTTCTTGGTGAATACCTCAGCCCACTATCTCACCGCGAACGGAATCCGCGGCCGCGACACGCTGCCGCCGCCGTGAGTGGCGAACGGCTGAGCAGCCCGACAAAAACACGCACGCGCCGTGATCGACCGGCGCGTGCGTTCGTTTGATGGATCGTGTCGCTCAGCTCTTGGTGGCCGGAGCCGCGGGTGCAGCCGCTGCGCCTGCCGGCGCGCCGCCACCACCGCCGCCGCCGCTCTCGCCACCACCGCGCGGACCACGCGCGCCATCGGGGCGACCACCGCGCGGGCGGCCTTCGCCGCCGCCGGCCGGCGCACCTTCCGCAGCAGCGGGCGGCGTCGCGTTCATCGCCGGCGGACGACCGCCGCCGAAGCCGGGCGCGCTCGCATTGGCGAGTTCGAACACGCTTGCGTCGAGCTTCTTCGCGATCTCGAACGCCTTCGGCTCGCGCAGCAGGACCTAGTCGCCGGGCTCGACGCCCTTGCGGATCTCGATCTGCAGTTCGCTCGCGCGGCCGAGATCGACCTGACGCTGCTCGAAGCCGCCGCTGCCCTCGACATAGACGAACGCAACGGGGCCTTGGCGGAAGATCGCCTGCACGGGAATGTTCACGGCGTCGTCGACGCGGCCAAGCAGGATCTCGGCCTTGCAGCGCATCGCGGGCTTGAGTCCGAGCGCCGGATCCGTCTCGAGCGCGGCCTTCACCGTGTACTCGCGGCGGTTCGGATCGCGCCAACCGCCCGCGGCGGCAAGCACGCTCACGCCCGTCACCTCGCCGCCGATCGGCTGGTTCGGCATCGCGTCGCTGAACACCGTGACGCGCTGGCCCGGCTTGATGCGGCCCGACAGCGCCTCGCTCACCTTGAGGTTCGCGACCATGCGCGTGGTGTCGGGCAGCAGGATCACGAGTTCATTCGGACGAAGCTCGGTGCCGACCTGCGGAGGCTGCGTGTCGCCGCCACCGCGGCCGCCGTTCGAGCTGTCGATGCTGGTCGCGTACACGATGAGTCCGTCGATCGGCGCCACGAGCGTGGTGTTCGCAAGCTGCGTCTCGAGGTTCGCGAGGCGCTCCTTCGCGCTCTGCAGCTGGAAGTTCGCGCTGTCGACATCGGCCTGCGCCTTCACGAGCTCGGCGTTGAACTTCTCCTCGACGCGGCTGCGCTCGGCGCGCGCCTGGTCGAGATCGGACTTCTTCTTCGCCTCGTCCTGGAAGAAGGTGTACTTCTCGTAGACCTCGAGGTCGAGCGCGGCCTGCTTGACCTTGGCCTCGGCCTCGATCATCGCGATGCGGTCCTTCTCGTACTCGTCCTTCGCGATGAAGCGCTGCTCGACGAGCTTCGCGCTTTCCTCAAAGCGCCCCTTGAGGCGGTCGAAGTTGATCGCGGCGGTCTCCTTCGCAAGCGCGAGCGACTGCCGCTTGTTGATGACCTCGCCCTCCTGCCAGCCTTGGAGCGCGAGTTCGGCGATGCGCACGGCGACATCGGCCTTGTCGAGCTCGCTCTGCTTCTCGCCCTGCTTGATGGCGAGCGCCTGCTGCGCGGCGATCGTGGAGCTGTTCGTGGTGTTGACCTTGTCGGTGGCGTCCTTGATCTTGTCGAGGATCTCTTCCTGCGCGAGGCGCACCACGATGTCGCCCTTGGAGACGCGGGTGCCCTCGGGCACGATCTCGGTGATGACCGCGCGGGTCTCGAGCTTGTTGCGGATCTCGACCTGCTGCATCGCGGCGAGCTCGCCGCTCACGGGCAGCATCATGTCGAACGAGCTCTTCTCGACGGTGTGAAGGTCGCGCGCGGAGATCGAGGTCGCCTCGGTCGAGGCGCCATCGTTCCCGCATCCGAGCGGAAGCGACGCGAGCGCGAGGACGCAGGTGGTCGCGAGAAGTCGGGTGGTGTTGCGCGGCAGGTTCATGGTGTTTCCGATCGAGATGCTGATCGTCGTGGGTGTCGTCGTGGGTGTCGTCGTGCTGATCGTTGGCGGCTTACGGGCGCCGGTCGATGAGACCGGGCCCAGATTCCTCGAGGATGTCCATTCCCGGCAGCGGAATCAGCGTCCCATCGGGTGCGATGCGGAGCTGTCCGGTGGTGTTGAGGTAGCGGAGGATCGCGAGCTGGAGGTCGCGCTTCGCGGCGTCGAGCGAGTCCTGCGCGCGGCGGAGCTGGTCGAGCGCTTCGGTGCGGTCGCGTGCGGTCGCCCGGTCGGGCGCGGCGTCGATCGCGGCCTGGCGGTTCATGGCGGCCGCGACATTGCGCTGCTGCACCACGAGGCTGAACTGCGAACGCTCGATGCCGCGCGCGGCCTGGCGCACCCCGACGGCGGCGTTGTCGCGCGCCTGGAAGTACTGGCGCTTCGACTGCTCGAGGAAGATCTGCGACTGCCGCAGGCGAAGGTCCTCGGGCACGCGGTCGAGCGGCATCGAGAACACGAGGCTCGCGGCGAAGTCGTTGTAGTCGGGCTTGAAGTCGAGGCCAGACCTCGGCCGCAGCGGATCGGTCGGCAGGTTGTTCGTCAGGCGCAGGTCGAGATCGCCGAGCAGGTCGTTGCGCGCGACATCGACCTTGCGCGCGAAGTCGTCGACGATGTCGCGCTCGGTCTGGAGGTCGAGCCGGTAGCGGAACGCAAGCCCGAGCGCCTCGTCCGGGTTCACGCGCGGCACGGGAAGCTTGAACTCGATCGGGTCGATCTTGATCGACTCGTCGACGGGCATCCCGAGGCGCGCCTTGAAGCGGTCGAGCGTCAGGCGGTAGAGCTCGCGCTGCGAGCTGAGGCGGTCGAGCGCGAACAGCGTGTTCTGCGTGGCGAGATCCGCCTGGAACGGCTCGGTGCGGCCGCTCTCGACGAGCGCCTTCGTGCGAGCCTCGACGGCGGCGCTGCGCTCGACCTGCCGCTCGCCGTTGGCGATGCCGCGCAGCTGCAGCACCAGCGTCAGGTAGTCGTCGGCGAGGTCGTAGTAGTAGTCGCGGCGGAACTGCTCGAAGTTGCGCGCGGCGTAGACGAGGTTGCGCCGCGCCTGGATCAGGTCTTCCTGCGCGACATCGCCGAACCCGCGGAGGAGGGGAATGGCGGCCTCGAGCACGATGTCGGCCGACTGCGTGTCGGTCGAGTTCAGGTAGTCGTCGAGCTGCTGCGTCGCCGCCACGACGAACGACGCGCTGACCTCGCCGCCGAACGGAAGCCGCTGCGAGACGCCGAGGTCGTTCACGATGCTCAGCGCGTTCTCGAAGCGCCCCGTACCGTCGCCCTCGCTGCCGAAAGTCGCGGCGGTGACATTCGTCGGGATCGGCGTCCACTTGTGCTCCTCGATGAGGAGCCGGATCGCCGTGATGAGGTACGCCTCTTCGGCCGAGAGGTACTCGTCCGAGTGCCGCATCGAGTAGGCGACCGCGTCTTCGAAGGTGAAGAGCTTTGCGTTCGGGTCGTCCTGCGACATCCGCGCGAAGCGCTCGGCGATGCTGTCGCTGTCTTCCTTTGCCTGCGGAATCGCCTCGAATCGGAGGTCCTGCGCAGGGGGGTTCACCGTCGCGGGCCGGTCGGCGTCAGAAGGGAAATCGGGGAAGTACGAACCAGGTTCGTAGCGGTTCGCGTCAATTTCAGGGTAGACAGCTCCGCCGCCGAGCGTCTCCGCGCTGGCGCGCAGTTTCTCGTTGGTGGCGCGGTCGATGCGCTGCAGCCCGCTCTCGCAGGCCGTGAGCAGGCCAACGCCCATGAGCGAGGAAACAAACGCAAGTCCCTTCATAGAAGGTACTTGCGTCGCGAGAGACATGAAGGCGCGGCGACGAGTCAGCATCGGGGGGTCTCTTGTACCGCGAAACGGCGCAAGGCTGCTTGCTTCGTCGTCAGGAAGTATCAGGATGCCCCGCATTTTGCCCGCGCGGAAAGATTGTGGGAGAGTCCAGAACGCGCGTCCTCGGCGGCCGTTGCGGCGAACTCCGTTCTCCGCCGAGCGAATGAGCGGCGGATCGCGCGCAAAGCAGTCCCTGATGCCCTCTGTTTCCTACGACTCCCTCAGTTTCTTCCACGACGGCGCCCGGGCGGGCGTCCGGCGCTTCCCAATCGTCGGAGCGTCGCTCGACCCGACCACATCGCCTGCGGAGGCGTGGCCAGCCGATCTTGCGCGCCTGCGCCATGCCGGGTTCAACGCGGTCGTGGCCCGCGTGCCGTGGTCGCTCCACGAGCCGACGCCCGACCGCTTCGACTTCTCGGGCCAGCGCGATCTGCGCCGCTTCATCCACGACGCGGGTGCCGCGGGGCTGAAGGTCATCCTGCGGATCGGGCCGTGCGTCGGCGGCAGTTTCGCGGGCGGCGGCATGCCCGGCTGGATCGGCACCTTCGCGGGCGACAGGCTGCGCGAGGCGAGCCCGGCGTTCATGCAGCGGGTGACGAGCTTCTGGCGCCGCCTCGCGCGCGAGTTCGTCGACCTGCAGGCGACGCGCAACGGCGGCACGGCCGAACGGCCCGTCGTCGCCGTCGGTCTCGAGGATCACTGGCACTCGCTCGATGCCGAGATCGGCGCCGCGTACTTCGGCGACCTCGTGCGGTTCGCGCGCGAGTTCGGCGTCGAGGTCCCGCTCATCACCGCGAACAACTGCTGGTACATGCACGAGGGCGTCATCGACACCTGGTGCCGCGAGAGCGACGACCCAGCGGCGCGCATGATGGAACTGCGCGAGGTGCAGCACGAGGCGCCGCCGATGGCGTTCGTGTCGTGGGACGAGAGCGCGCAGCAGATCGCATCGCGCGTCCTGGTGCGGTCCGACTTCGTGCTCGAGGTTTCCGCAGAGGCGCATCGCGATGCGACGAGCGCGCGCGGGCTCGCCGAGCGTCCGGCGCGCGACCTCTTCGAGCTGCGCCGCCCGCTCGTGTTCGCGAGTTCCTTCGGCGAGGTACTTGCGAAGATGTCGGCGGACGAAGTGGCGCGCCATGTCGAGCGCCGCGCGCGCCCCGATGGAGCGCTCGACTTCTTCGGGCGCGATCTCCAGCTCAACGGCGCGCGCCTCGAGCGCTCGACCGGCGCGCTGGTGGCGCTCGCGGGCGACCTGCTGGTCGTCGCGGGGAAGCCTCGCGGCAAGATCGAGGTGAAGATCGATGGAAGCAGCGTCGCGCTCACGGTGCCCGCCGATGGCGCCGCGCCCAAGTGCGTCGCCGTGCGCAGGCTGCGGGTCGTCGCGGTGCCGTTCGCGTTGGCCGACGGCGTGGGCATCGCGGGCGATGGGTTCGAGTTCGTCGACCGCGACGGGAACCTGCTGGTCGCGGTCGACGCGGACGGGCGCGTGCGCCGCATGAAGCCCGCCGAGACGAAGGCGGCGTCGGGCCGCGCGCTCAAGCTTGGCGCACCGAACGCACTGCTCGAGCGCGGGCTCGCCGACGGCTCGCACGATCGGTTCGCGTGGACGGCCGCGCCTGCGTCGCTCGGCGCGTTCGGCGTGACGGCACGAACCGCGTACTACCGCGCGCGCTTCAAGCAGCTGGGCAAGGCGAAGCGCGTCTACGCGCTGCCGTTCGCGAGGCAGATGGACGACGCGATCGCGATCAACGGCGCGCGATGCGCCGGCGGGACGGCGGCTGCGTTCGAGATCGGCGCGGGCGGTCTCCAGACGATCGTCGCGCAGGTCGTGCACGACGGTCTTCCGCCGGTCGGCCGCGCGGTCGGCGCACCGACGGGCATCTTTGGTCCGCTCGTCGAGATCGCGCCGCTCAAGGGCGTGAAGCGCGATGCGGTGCCGCAGCCTCCGCGCGACGCCACCGTGGTCGGGCGGTTCGTGTGGGGCCTCGATCTTTCGGACAACGCCGGTGGAAAGTCGATGCGCTGGACCTTCCCGGCGCAGAAGCAGGATGTCGTCGTGTGGATTCCTCCGCGCGCGGCCGACGCGATGGTGGGCGGCGATCATGGCTTCCGCCTGAACGGCGAGCTGCTGCCGTGCGTCGGGCCTGAAGGCAGCGCGTCGTGGGTCGTGTTGCCCGCTGCGAAGCTGTCGCCGATGCGCCCGAAGGCGCTCAAGAAGGGCGAGAAGCCGCCGAAGGCCCGCAACGCCGTCCTCGAGCCCGGCGACAACGAGCTCGTGTACGACGGCGTGCCGCACGCCGATGCGAAGGACATCCGGATCTACGCCGTGAAGGCGACGGTGCCGGCCGAGTGGGCCTTCGCGCGCGTCGAGCCGCCGGCAAGCTGGGCGAGCGCGAAGCCGGTCGCGAAGTCTGCGAACGGGAGGAAGACCGGCGTACCGACCTGGTTCCGCAGCGAGTTCCATCTCGAGGCCGCGCGCGCGGTGTCGGTGCGCGCGGTGTTCGCGGTCGACGAACGCGCGACGGTGCTGGTGAACGGCGCGCCCGCGATCGCGCAGGACGGCGCAAGCGGCGTGTCGAGCGGGAAGGGCAAGTCGGCGAAGTTCGTGCGGACCGCGTCCGTGTCGGCGGCCGAGACGCGCGCAGGCGCGAACGAGATCCTCGTGTTCTCGCCCGACGGCCGCATGCCCGAACTCACGGTTGCGTGAGGCGCGGCCGCTCCGGGACGCGCGCGCGCGGCATCCAGGTGAGCGCGAGCCGCCCGACGGCGATCGCCGCGAGCGGCGGAAGCACGGCGCCCGCGATGTTCATCCACATCGGATGCGGAATCGCGATCAGGTTGATCGAGACGAACGCGACGCTGAGGATCGCCACCGCGACCGACAGCGGCACGAAGTTCGCGCCCGAGACGCGGCACGCTGCGAACACGCCGAGCGCGGCGCCGACCGTCCACGCAGCGACGATCGAGAGCAGCGCGCCGATGGGCATGTCGAGCATCGCAGCCGCCATCGCATCGCGCGAGGACGCGTCGCCCTTCTGCATCAGGGCCTTCGCATCGAGCATCGACTGCGGCAGTTCGAAGAGCCGCATGGCGAGGTTCTCGAGGAGGCTCGTGAACGCAGCCATCACGAGGATGCCTGCGGGCAGCGCGAGCGCGAATCGGATCGTCTGAAACTTCATGCGGGCAGCGTAGCGGAGGAGTCCGTACGCGCCATCCACGCCAGAGGGAGCCACCGCAGCGGCGACCGCCTAGGCTCTGTCTGACGGATCCCCTGGACGTCGATCCACGCGGCATCCCGGCTGGCGGCGTCGGCTTCAACTCGCTGTATCGCTGCGGATACAGCTTCGTCTCGCCTCCTTGCCACCCGGGCGCCGCGCGGATCTTTGGTCCCGGGGATCCGTCAGACAGAGCCTAGAACATCGCGCTCGGATGCCACACCGTCTTCAGGTCGACGAACGGCTGGATCGCGAACGGCGAATGCCAGAACGCGTCGTCGTCGAACGCCGGCGCGTCGTGGAAGAGATGCACGCGCTTGAGGTTCTCCGCAGCGCCGAGCTCGAGCGCCTTCGCATCGGCCGCGGGGAGCCGCGCGCCCGCGACGCCCGCGATCTCGCGGTGCGACGCGATCCACGGGCAGAGTTCCGCGCGTGCGCCGGTGAGGATGTTGATGATGCCTGCAGGCACATCGCTCGTCGCGACGGCCTCTGCGAACGCGATCGCGAGCGGCGCGTTGGCGGCGGGCTTTCCCGCCACCGGCGCGATCACGATCGCGGAGTTCCCCGCCGCGACGACGGGCAGCAAGAGCGACACGAGCGAGAGCAGCGGCCGCTCATCGGGCATCACCACCGCGACCGTGCCCATCGCCTCGGGCATCGTGAAGACGAAGTACGGCCCGGCGACCGGCTGCTTGCCGCCAAGGACGGCCGCGATCTTGTCGGTCCAGCCCGCGAAGCACACGCAGCGGTCGATCGTGCGGTCGACTTCCTTCGCGGCCTCCGCCTTCGTGCGGCCTTCGATCGACACCATCAGCGACGCGAACTCGGCGCGGCGCGCCTCGAGCATCTCGGCGAGGCGATAGAGCACCTGTCCGCGGTTGTACGCGGTGGCCGCCGCCCACTTCGGCTGCGCGGCGCTCGCGGCCTCGACCGCGTCGCGCAGGTCCTTGCGGCTCGCGTGCGACGCGTGCGCGAAGGCGCGCTTCTTCGCATCGAGCACCAGCACCGTGCGTCCGCTCTCGCTGCGCGGAAACGCGCCGTTCACATAGAGCTTGAGCGTCTTCGCGACCTCGATGCGTCCGCCAGTCTGTGTCGCGCTCATCGGCCACCTCCAAGCTTCACATACGCGGAGAGACCCTGTCGCCCGCCCTCGCGGCCGAAGCCCGATTCCTTGTAGCCGCCGAACGGCGCGCTTGCGTCGAAGCGGTTGAAGGTGTTGAGCCACACGACGCCCGCGTTGAGGCGGTTCGCCATCTCGAGCGCGCGCGCGGCCTTCTCGGTCCACACGCCGGCGCTCAGGCCGTAGGTCGTGTTGTTCGCGCGCTGCACGGCTTCCTCGGGCGTGCGGAAGGTCATCACGCTGAGGACAGGGCCGAAGATCTCCTCGCGCGCGATCGTGTGCGACGGCTGCACGCCCGTGAAGATGCACGGACGGCACCAGAAGCCCTTCTTCGGCAGGTCGCATGCGGCCTCGAACTTCTCCGCGCCTTCGTCGGAACCGGCCTTCAGATAGCGTTGAATCGTCGCGAGCTGCGCCTTCGAGTTGATCGCGCCGACATCGGTGTTCTTGTCGAGCGGGTCGCCCACGCGCAGCGAGCGCATGCGGTTCCGCAGGCGGTCGATGAAGTCCTCGTGGATCGACTCCTCGACGAAGAGCCGCGAACCCGCGCAGCAGACATGGCCTTGGTTGAACCAGATGCCGCTCACGACGCCTTCGACCGCCTGGTCGAGCGCCGCGTCGGCGAACACGATGTTCGGGCTCTTGCCGCCGAGCTCGAGCGTGAGCTTCACGCCTGAACCCGCGAGCGCCTTCGCGATCGCCTTGCCGACCTCGGTCGAGCCGGTGAACGCGACCTTGTCGACCTTGCCCTTCGCGGCAAGCGCCGTGATCGCGCGGCCGGCATCGGGCCCGCCCGTCACGATGTTGACGACGCCGTCGGGCAGACCGCACTCCTGCAGGATCTCGCCGAGCATGAGCGCCGTGAGCGGCGTCGTCTCGGCGGGCTTGAGCACGCAGGTGTTGCCGCACGCGAGCGCGGGCGCGAGCTTCCACGCCGCCATCAGGAGCGGGAAGTTCCACGGGATGATCTGTCCGCACACGCCGACCGGCTGCGGCTTCGCGCCGGCAAACGCGTAGTCGAGCTTGTCGCACCAGCCCGCGTGGTGGAAGAAGTGCTGCGCGACGAGTGGGAGGTCCTCGTCGCGGGATTCCTTGATCGGCTTGCCGCCGTTCATCGACTCGAGCACCGCGAGCTCGCGCGAGCGCTCCTGGATGCGGCGCGCGATGCGGAAGAGGATCTTGGCGCGCTCGGCGGGCTTGGTCTTCGCCCACTTCGGCTGCGCCTTGCGCGCGGCGTCGACCGCGCGGGCGACATCGGCCTCGCCCGCGTCGGCGACCGTGGCGATCGCCTCCTCGGTGGCCGGATTGATGGTCTTGAAGGCGGCGCCCGACTTCGGCTCGACGAACCGGCCCCCGATAAAGAGGCCGTACTCGGACCTCAGGGTGGGTCGGACGCTTTCTGGCGCGGGAGCGTAGGAAAAAGGCGCGATCGTCACGCCCGTGAGTGTAACGGCGGGCGAATCTCGGACGGCGCTGTCTGCGAAACCCACCGTATGACTCGTCTCCTCTCCCGGTGGCCGCTCGCCCTTCTCGTCCTCGCACCCCTCGCCGCCTGTGCGTCGACGGAGTCCGACCCGAACAAGATCCCCGAGCCCGTGAAGGCGACCGACGGCGGCAGTGGTTCCGCCCCCGGCGCCGTGTCGGCCGAGGAGAAGGCGACCGCCGAGGCAACGAAGACCACCGAGGTCAAGCTGCACTCCGGCCGCGCCTCCGAGCCGGGCGCCGAGGAGTGCCAGCCCGTCCGCACGCCCGAGATGGTGACGCGAGTCGGCGGCGACATGGAAGCCCAGGTCGAGATTCGCGGCGGGCGCTTCCGCTTCGGTCCGTCGCAGATCGAGAGCCCGCTTCCCGCCGGCTACCCCGAGCCGACGCCGCCGGGCGCGATCGACATCAAGCGCTATCCGACCGTGCGCCGCGCCGAGTATGTCTCGAGCGGCAACGCGGGCATGGGCATGAACATGGGCTTCTTCCCGCTGTTCAACCACATCAAGGACAACGACATCGCGATGACGAGCCCCGTCGAGATGGACTACCGCGACATGTTCGAGCCCGGCACCGGCAAGCAGGCGCCGAAGGAGTCGATGTCGTGGACGATGAGCTTCCTCTACCGCACGAAGGACCTCGCGCCGACGGGCAAGGACGGCAAGGTCGTCATCACCGATCGCCCGGAGTTGACGGTCGTCTCGATCGGCATGAACGGGCCGTACGGCACGGGCGTCGTCGAGAAGGGCCTGCAGAAGCTCAACGCATGGCTCGCAGAGCACCCCGAGTGGGAAGTCGCGGGCGATCCGCGCGCGTTCCACTACAACGGGCCGTACATCTCGAACCGAGTGAAGTGGTCTGAAGTCCAAATTCCGGTTGTGAAGGCGGTCGCGGCTGCGGCCGCTCCCTCTGGCGGTCAGGCCTCGAAGTGAATTCGAGGCCTTGTGGTCTCAACCGGTCATTGCAACGCCTTTCGGGTCTGATGACCCGCACGAAAGGTGGATTGCATGCACTCGGGCAAGCGCAAGAGACTCACGCACAGCCAGAGCCGCGACCTGTGGCGTCGCTGGCGGGAGGGCC
>JBKCZS010000190.1:0-17561 GCA_046337925.1 bacterium
AGGCGGGCAAGACCTACCTCATCGAGGCGGTCGTGCGCACGCTGAACATCGGCCACGAGTTCACGCAAGGTACGGCCGACTCGAACGAAGCGTGGCTGTGGGCGCGCGCAGCGCTCGCCGGGCGCGAGGTCGGCACGACCGGCGGCATCGACACCGCGAGCGGGGCGCTCGACCCGTGGTCGAAGATGTTCAACGCGTTCGTGATCGACCGCGAGGGCGGGCGCATCGACCGGCGCAACCCGCAGGACATCTTCCTGCCGCTCTACAACAACCAGATTCCGCCGGGCGCGGGCGATGTCACGCATCTCGCGCTCCATGTGCCCGAGGACGCAAGCGCGCCGCTCGACCTCGAGGTCGAGGTGCGCTACCGCAAGTTCGACACGACCTACCTCCGCTATGTGTACGGCCCCGAGCGCGTGAACGACCTGCCAGTGATGGTGCTGGCGCGCGACCGGGTGTCGCTGCCGGTGCGCGCGCGCGACGGCGTGGTGCACGGGGTGGCTTCGGCCGCTGCCGACGCGGTTCCGGCGTGGCAGCGCTGGTACGACTACGGAATCGGCCTCTTCCGCGAGGCGGATCGCGGCGCCGGTCGCGGCGCGTTGCGCCAAGCGGACGAGGCGTTCGTAGAGCTGTCGAAACTGGCGCCGTCGCTTGGTGCGCTTGCGCGTGCGCGGCTTGCGATCCGCGAAGGGCGACTCGACGACGCGTCGGCGATGCTCGCGATCGCGGCGCAGGGCGAGAAGGGCGACGCGGGCGCGCCCGCAGCGCCGCCGTGGAGCCTCGCGTACTTCACGGCGCTCGTCGACAAGCAGAACGGCAACTTCGCGCGCGCGGCCGAGGCGTTCGATCGCGTGCGCACGACCGACTTCGCTGGCGCGCGCGAGCGTGGCTTCAACTTCGCGCTCGACACCCGCGTGCTCAACGAACTCTCGGAGACATTGCTCGAGCAGGCGTTGGTGGAGCAGGGCGAGTCACGCACGGCGCTTGTGAATCGCGCGCTCTCCGTCGCGCGCGCGGCCCTCGAGGTCGACCCCGAGCATGCGCAGGCGTGGTGGCTGGTGAACCGCGCGGCCACCGAGCTCGGCGACGAGGCGACTGCTGCGAACGCACGCGAGAAGCACGCCCGCTACAAGCCCGACGAGAACGCCCGCGACCGCGCGGTGCGCCTGGCACGGGAAAAGTACCCATGGGCGAACGCGGCGGCCGAGGCGACGGTGCTCTACCCGATGCACCGCGAAGGTCGCATGGTTGGCGACCTGCTGCCGGGAACACGCGTCGAAGTTGGAAAGTAGGGAAGCGGGGAAGTAGGGAAGTGGCGAAGTAGGTGCGTCGGCTGACTCTCGGCGGGTCTATGCTGCGAAGCACACCGCCATGCCCGCCCCAACGATCTCCACCCTCGCCGAACTCCGCGCCTCTGGCTGGCGCTCGCGCACCGTCAAGGACGAACTCCGCGCGAACTTCACCCGCGCGCTCGCAGCGCATGACGAGCTCTTCCCGGGCATCGTCGGCTACGACGACACCGTGATCCCCGAGATCGCGAACGCGATCCTCGCCGGCCACGACATGCTGTTCCTCGGCGAGAAGGGGCAGGGCAAGAGCCGCCTGATGCGGCTCCTCCCGCGCTACCTCGACGAGTGGGTGCCGTACCTCGACATCCCGAACTCGCCCGTCCACGAGGACCCCGAGCGCCCGATCACGCGCGCGGGGCGCGAACTCGTCGCGTCGACGCCGCCCGAGCGCGTCCAGATCGCATGGTGGCACCGCAGCGAGCGCTACGGCGAGCGCCTCGCGCCCGGCACCAAGTTCGCCGATGTGATCGGCGAGATCGATCCGGCGAAACTCATCGGCGGCACCAGCATGTCGGCCGAGGACGCGCTGCACTTCGGCCTGATCCCGCGCCAGCACCGCGGCATCTTCGCGATGAACGAGCTGCCCGACCTCGACGAGCTCGTGCAGGTCGGCCTCTTCAACATCCTCGAGGAGCGCGATGTCCAGATCCGCGGGTATCCGATCCGCTTCGACCTCGACATCCTCGTTCTCTTCAGCGCGAACCCGAGCACCTACAACCGCTCGGGCAAGGTGATCCCGCAGCTGAAGGACCGCATCGGCTCGACGATTCAGACGCACTACCCGCGCGGGCGCGACCTCGGCG
Source organism: bacterium (assembly GCA_046337925.1). Lineage (GTDB taxonomy): Bacteria > Planctomycetota > Phycisphaerae > Phycisphaerales > SM1A02 > QWPT01. The sequence goes on from JBKCZS010000190.1 coordinate 2,153, forward strand.
TCGCGATCACGCGGCAGGAGTCGGGCATGGATCTCGGCGGCGAGTTCCCCGTCGTGGTGCCGCCGTTCATGGAGGCGCTCGTCGAGGAGATCTCGCGTGCCGCGCGCGCGTCGCGCTTCGTCGACCAGGCGAGCGGCGTCTCGGCGCGCTTTGGAATCGCGAACTACCGCACCATGGTCGCGAACGCGCGCCGCCGCGCGATCGCGCTCGGCGAGAAGCCGGCGGTGCCGCGCATCAGCGACCTCGCGCACCTGAAGGCGAGCGCGGTCGGCAAGCTCGAGCTCGACCTGATGGGCTCGCACCAGCTGACCGAGGCGCAGGCGATCGACGCGATCGTCGCGGAAGCGATCACGAAGGTGTTCGAGGAGTATGTCGACGCGCACGGCCTCGGCGACATCTCCGATGTGTTTGCGAAGGGCGTGCGCATCGAGGTCGGCGACATGCTGCCGTCGTCGCACTACGCGAAGATCCTCGCGAGCGTGCCCGAGGCGTGGAACAAGGCATTCGAGGTGAACGCCTCCGAGGACCAAGCCGTGCGCGCGAGCTGCGTGGAGTTCGTGCTCGCGGGTCTCTGGGCCACCGAGCGCATCTCGCGCGTCGAGAAGCATGGACGCGTGAGCTACGAGGTACGAACGCGGTGAGCGACGACACCGCGCCATCACCGAGAGGCGTTCCCGATCGTTCCTCAGGATCCCGCGAGTCCTTCGCGGTATCCGTGAAGTACGGCGGCATTACGCACACCTATCTCGGCTACGACCCGCTTGAGTTCCCTCCGCCGAACAAGCCGCGCTCGGGTGACGCGGCCGATGCGATGCTCGACCACATGCTGATGTACGGCTCGCGCCGGAAGTTCACCGACCGCGAGCTCGCCGACGCGATCCACCTCGACCCCTCGCAGATCAAGGGCCTCGGGCCGAGCCTCGACGCGCTCAAGGCGATGCTCGAGGAACGGAAGAGGAAGATCCTCGAGCGCTATGAGACGACCCACGCCCGCGATCTCGCGAGCGACGCCTTCGACAAGGCCGCCGCGAAGGTCGAGGTGCCCGACGCGCTCGCGCCCAAGATCAAGCCTGCGCTCGACGCCGCGATCGACCGCCGCCAGCTCGTCGACCTCGAGCGCATCCACCGCCGCGTGCCCGACGGCACGCCGCTCTCGCACACGCTCATGCGCGCGATCGCGCGGCTCCGCGACCAGTTCGCGGTCGAGCAGCTGCACGCGAAGTATCCGTTCACCGGCCGAGAGAAGATGGATGTGCCGACCGCGCTCGCCGTGAAGGAGGAGCTCGAGAAGATCGACAAGCTGCTCCGGCAGATCGAGGAAGCGCTCAAGAACGCGAAGCCCGCGATCATCGACATGGACGCGCTGCGCGAGTACGCAAGCGACGAGCAGATGGCCGACCTTGACCGGCTGCAGCGGCAGGTGAACGAACTCCTGCGCAAGATGGCCGAGGAAGCGGGGCTCGAGCGTTCGCCCGAGGGCTATAAGGTCTCGCCCCGCGCGATGCGCACCTACCAGAAGCATCTCCTGGCGACGATCTTCAGCGACCTCGCCGACGCGCGCCGCGGCCGGCACGACGGCGTCGACTCGCGCGACGGCGCCGTCGAGCTTCCGTCGACGCGCGCCTACGAGTTCGGCGATTCGCCCGCGAATCTCGATGTCCCGCAGTCGATCCTGAACGCCGTCGCCCGCACGGGCCGCGCGCACCCCGCGGCCGAAGATCTCGAAGTCCACCGCACCCGCCGCGCGCCGAAGTGCGCGACCGCGCTCATCCTCGACATGTCCGGCTCGATGCGCTACGGCGGGCAGTACATCGCAGCGAAGAAGATGGCGCTTGCGCTCGACGGCCTGATCCGCAGCGAGTACCCGGGTGACTTCCTGCAGGCGATCGAGATGTACACCGTCGCGAAGCTGCGGCCCGCCGCCGAGATCGTCGAGATGCTGCCGAAGATGGTGTCGATCAACGACCCCGTCGTGCGCCTGCGCGCCGACATGTCGGACCCCGAGATCACCGAGCGCGACTTGCCGCTTCACTTCACGAACATCCAGCGGTCGCTGCAGCTGGCGCGGCAGGTGCTCTCGGCGCAGGACACGCCGAACCGCCAGATCTTCCTGCTCACCGACGGGCTTCCCACCGCGCATTTCGAGGGCAGCGACCTCTACATGCTCTACCCGCCCGACCCGCGCACCGAGCGCGAGACGATGCGCGAGGCGATGCGCTGCAAGCAGGATGGGATCGTCGTCAACATCTTTCTGCTCCCGAGCTGGTCGCAGTCGGAGGACGATGTCCAGTTTGCGCACCGGCTGGCCGAGTCGACCGGCGGCCGCGTCCTGTTCGCGGGCGGCGAGGACCTCGACCGCTTCGTGGTGTGGGACTATGTCAAGATGCGCCGCACGATCATCGGATAGCCGCGCGGTGTTTCGTACACTGCGCGCGTGACCGCCGCGCCCGACCCGACCCCGACCGACGAGACCGAAGGCGACGACCGCGCCGTGGGCCGCGGCTTCTTGCGCTCGCTCGCGGTGTTCGCGATGTTCGCGATCATCCTCGGGGCGTTCTTCTACTTCCGCCCGCGCCCCGCGCCGACTCCTGGCTCGAGTGCGCCCGTCGCGCCGCCGGCGCAGTCGCCTGCAGCCGCGGTCGGACCGTTGCCGGGCGTCTCGTTCCGCGATATCGCGGCCGAAGCGGGCGTCGACTTCACGCACGAATCGGGCGCGCGCGGCGGCAAGCTGCTGCCAGAGTGCCTCGGCGGCGGCGTTGCGATCGTCGACCTCGACCGCGACGGCGCGCTCGACCTCGTCTTCACGCAAGGGCAGCCGCTCGAACCTGCGGCGGGCGACCCGGCGGCGGGGAGGGGCGGCGTCCGCATCTACCGCAACGCGACGGCGTTCGGCGGTCCGATCAAGTTCGAGCGCGTCGCGGTCGGTGAGGCGCTCTTGTCCGATGTCTACGCGATGGGCCTCGCGGCGGGCGATATCGACGGCGATGGCAGCCCGGACCTTCTCGTCACTTGCGTCGGGCAGGATGCGCTCTTCCTCAACCGGACGCCCGCGCACGGCGCGATCACGCTCGAGCGCGCGCCGCTCCCCACGGAGAACGAGTGGGGGACTTCCGCCGGCTTCCTCGATGTCGACACGGACGGCGACCTTGACGCCGTGATCGCGAACTATGTGGAGTGGAACCCCGAGATCGACCGCAGCGTGAACTACACGCTCGACGGGATCGGCCGCGCCTACGGACCACCGACCGGCTTCGAGGGCACGATGCTCACGCTGCTCCTCAACGACGGCAAGGGCGCCTTCCGCGACGCCACCGCCGCGTCGGGCATCGCCGTGAAGAACCCCGTCACCGGCGGCCCGTACGCGAAGGCGCTCGGGCTCGCGTTCGTCGACGCAGACCGCGACGGCCGCACCGACATCCTCGTGGCGAACGACAAGACGCCGAAGTTCCTGCTGACGAACCAAGGCGTCACGGACGGCATGCCGCGCTTCCGCGACATCGCCGTCGACTCAGGCTTTGCCTACGACCGCGACGGCAACGCGACTGGCGCGATGGGGATCGACATCGCGTGGCCGCGCAACAGCACGCGCCTCGCGATCGCCGTCGGCAACTTCGCGAACGAGCCGAGTTCGCTCTACTTCTTCATGCCACCGCGCGACGAGAGCCGGGCGCCCTCGTACGCCGACGAGGCGCTCGGACAGGGCTTCGGCGCACCGACGCGCGCGCTCCTCACCTTCGGCCTCGTGTTCGGCGACTTCGACCTCGACGGCGACGAGGACATCGTGCAGGCGAACGGCCACCTCGAGCCCGACATCGCGCGCGTGCAGCCGAGCCAGACCTACGCGCAGCGCGGGCAGTTCTTCGTGAACCGCGGCGGCGACGCGACGCCGCTCTTCGTCGAGGCCGTGCGCGGTTCATGCGGCGACCTCGAGAAGCCGTCGGTCGGCCGAGCGCTCGCGATGGGCGACCTCGACAACGACGGCGATGACGACCTCGTGCTGGTCGACCTCGCCGGCAAGGCGCGCGTGCTCGTCAACGAGCAGCGCACCGGAAACAACTGGATCGCGATCGGCCTCCTCGACCCCGCCTCGTTCGGCGCCGAAATCACGGTCGCAGCCGAGATCGACGGCAAGCCCGTCGTGCAGCGTCGCGTGCTTTCCCCGACGCGCAGCTACCTCTCGCAAACCGAGCCGGCCGCACGCTTCGGCCTCGGCAACGCCAAGGGCACGGTGCGGGTCAACATCAACTTCCCCGACGGCACCCGCCAGACCGAACTCCTCGAAGCCGGCCAGCGCCACCGGATCCGAAAGATCGGAACACCGCCTCCCGCCAACCCAGCCGGCTAACCCTGCCCGCCCAAACCCGCCGCCGCAGCCAGGGCTTCCAGAGCGAGTTTTCTCACAGAGACACAGAGATCCGGCCCCGCACCCACCACGCGCGTGCAAGGCCTCCTCTCTTCTTTCTCTCTTCCTTTCTTTCTCCGTGCCTCCGTGTCTCCGTGAGAAAAACCCGTCGCAACGCGTTCGGAGCAGAATTTTCTCACGGAGACACGGAGACACAGAGGCCCGGCTCCGCACCCGCTACGCGCGTGTCAGGCCTCCTCTCTTCTTGTTTCTTTCTCTCTCTTCTCTTCTCTTCTCTTCTCTTCTCTTCTCTTCTCTTCTCCGTGCCTCCGTGTCTCCGTGAGAAAAACCGGTCCCAAGACACCACGGCCAAAGAAAAACCCCTCGAAGCAACTTCGAGGGGCTGTTGATGGATCGGAGGCGAGGCGACGAAGCGTTCAGAGCTTCTTCGTCTTCTCGAACTTGGCCTTGTCGCGCGCCGCTGCGGCCTTCTCCTTCGCGTCCTTCGTATCGGTGGGCCGATTCGCGTCGGCGAGGAAGAGGATGCGGGTGCAGGCGCGGCACTGGACGGCTTCGTTCGAGTTCGACGCGAGGCGCGCGTAGGTCTCGAAGGGGACCTCGATGTTGCAGGCGCCGCACGCGAACTCGCGGTGGCGCATGCTCACGACGGTGATCTCGGCCATCGCCTCGCCCTCGGTCTCGTCGGCGACCTTGTTGAAGAGCTTGCGCTCGCGGTCGGGCACGAGGTCGGCGGCGCGGGCGCGCTCGGCCTCGAGTTCGGCCAGGCGCTCGCCGACATCCTTCAGGCACTCGTCGAGCTGGTTCTTGGCGACATCGCGAATCTTGTGGCGCTCGGCGGTGGTCGCCTCATGCAGATCGAGACGCTTCTTCGTCTCCTCGGCGCGCTGCATCTCCTCGACGGCGCGCTTGACGACTTCGTCCTTCTGCGTCTCAAGAGACTTCATCTCGTTGAGGATCGCCTTGTACTGCTTGTCGTTGGTCGAGGTGTTGAGCTCTGCGCGGAGCTTGTCGACGCGGGCGGTCGCCGTGGCCTGCTCGACCTCGAGACCGTGGACGCTCGCCTGCAGCTGCTTGAGCTGCGTCTCGAGCTCCGCCTTCTGCTTGGCGAGCACCGCCAGCTGCTTCTCCTGCGCGCGGAAGTATGTCTCTGCCGAGGTCACGCGCGAGCGGAGTGCGCGGACCTGGCTGTCGACCCGATGAAGTGTCAGGAGGTTGTCGAGAAGCGCCATGTGAAGGGGAGAGTCTATCAGGGATCCCCGCGCAGTTCTTGCGGCTTTCCCCGATGCGGGCGGAGGCCCGTCAGGTGGTCGGAACGAACCGCAGGAGCCAGTACACCACCGGCCCCGTGAAGAGCGGGCTGTCGAGGACATCGAGCACGCCGCCCATTCCGGGGATGGTTCGGCCGGAGTCCTTGAGGCCTGCGTCGCGCTTGAAGGCGCTCTCGGCAAGGTCGCCTGCGTGACCGATCACGGCCGTCAGGGCGCCGCCGATGGCGCCGAGCCACCAAGGGACATGGTCGACCGCTTCGGGGAGCGACGACGACAGGTGCGCGAGACCGGCGCCCACGAGCGTGGCCACCACGATGCCGCCCGCGAGGCCTTCCCACGACTTCTTGGGCGAGAGCCACGGGATCATCTTGTGCTTTCCGATCGCCATGCCCGTGAAGTAGGCGCCCGTGTCGCACGCCTTGGTGGTGAGGATCGCGCCGACGAGCACCCACGGCGAGTGCTCGAGCCGCACCAGCATCCAGAAGCCGAGCAGCACGCCGCCGTAGATGCCCACGAGGAGCGTGCCGCCAGCGAGCATGAGCGACCCCTTGGGATCGCGTTCGCGCGACATGCGCAGGAGCGCCACGATCAGCATGAGGACGAGCGCGGTGGAGAGGACGCCGGTCGGCAGTCCCGGCGTTCGCAACAGGGCGCTGCCTGCCGTGCCGATGAGGCCGAGCAGCGCCGCGATGATGGCGGCGAACATGCTCGCGGGGATCGATGCGGCGCGAAGGAAGCGCACGAGCTCGCGCGCGATGAGCACCGACAGGATCGCCGACAACGCGAAGAGCACGAGCCCCGGCGGGAGGCCATGCTCGGCAGCCTTCGCATCGAGCGAGCCGTCGAGCCACACGATCCCGAGGATCAGCGCGATGAGCAGCGGTCCGGTGATGAGTCGTTGCCAGAGCATGCGTTCGCCTCCGTCCTGTGTCCGTCTCGCGTGGCGTCAGTAGGTAGGCATCGAGCGGTCGACATCGGCCGCCCAGAGGTGGATGCCGCCGGCGAGGCTTCGCACATTGCGGAATCCCGCGGCCCGCAGCATGAAGGTTGCGGTCAGGCTGCGGCGCCCGTGATGGCAGTAGACGACAAGCGGCCGGTCGAGATCGTCGTCGACCTCGGCCTTGAGCTCGTCGATGCGCGCCTCGAGCGACTGGAGCGGGAAGAGCCGCGAGTTCGGCAGCCGGCAGATCTCGGCCTCCGCCTGCGTGCGGACATCGACGAGCACGACGGCATCGGGAGCAAGCCGCGCGACCTCGCGCGGAGCGACTTCATCGTCGGGGCGGTAGGGGTATCCCGGTGGGATTCCCGCGGGCGATCCCGAGGCAGGGCGGGCGTCATCGGTCACGGCGTGACCTCGATGGGCGCAGGTGCGGCGCGGTTCCGCAGAGCGGAGGGATCCTCATGGGTCGAATCGTACCAAGCGACCTTGGGCCGCGAGGCGGAAGGATTCCTGCTGCGACGGCGCGGGTCAGATCCAGCCGTGCTCGACGAGGCTCTCGATGGCCGCTTCCGCATGGCGTCCGCCGCCGAGCCGCTCGGCCAGCTGCGCCTTGGTCAGCCGCGGATCCGTCGCGAGAAGCTCGAGCGCCTGCGCGTAGAGCTTCTGCTCGCGCTCGAAGCGCTCGATGCGCGCGGCGGTCGCGGCGGTCCATCGGCCACCGATGCGGATGCGGGCCGCGTGCATCGCAGCAGCCGACATGCGGACGCGCTGCCTGCTCGACAGCGTCACGGTGCAGCTCGCGCCATCGCGCGAGAGCGCGGTTGCGACGATGGTCGGCGTGGCGGGCTTCGTGGCTGGCTGCTTGGCTGCCGCCTTCGCGACTTTCTTCGCGGTCGGCTTCGCGGCCTTCTTCGCGGCCCTCTTCACGGCCTTCTTCACAGCCTTCTTCACGGCCTTCTTCGCGGCCTTCTTCGCGGCCTTCTTCGCAGTGATCTTCGCGGCCGTCTTCGACTTCGCGCGCGTCTTCGGGTTCGCCTTCGCCATGGTTCCTGCTCCTCCGGCGCGTTGCGCCGCAGTGGAATGTCGGATCGTCATCCAGTCACATCGTCAGCCGGTCACATCTTCAGCCGGTCACATCGTCGAGGAATCCCTCGATCTCGCTCGCGGCCTTGAAGTCCGACACCGCGCGGGCGCGGGCGAGCCCGGCGCGCAGGACGGCCTCGACTTCGCCGTGCCGCTTCGCAAGCTCGAGCGCCTTCGCCTTGTGGAAGAACGCGTAGCACTGCTTCGGGTCGACCGCGATGGCGCGGTCGTAGAACCCGATCGCCTCGTCGAGGCGTCCGAGCTTCTGGCACTCCTGCGCGAGCCCGTAGAGCACGAAGCCGTCGTCCGGCTCGGCGGCGAGCAGGGTGCGGAGTTTCTGAAGACGGTCGGACTCTGGAAGGGACACGGGGTTCTCGAACGGGGTTCTCGAGCGGGGTTCTCGAACGGGGTTCTCGAAACGAGGAGAGGGAATCCTGGAGGGTGGCCTCCGCGGATTTCCTCGGGGCAGGCAGGCGGATACTCTACAGCCCCATGCCCGACGGCACGCATCAGCCAGAGTTCGCCGCCCGCCCGAGTGAGCGCCGCATCGCCACGGTGTTCGCCGCGGCCGCGCGGCCGTCGCTCACGGTGGCTGCGGTGCTGGTCGCCCTCGTGGCGGGAGCCTGCAGCACCGCGCCTCCGGGCACCCCGGTCGTCGACGAGGAGGAGGCGAAGCTTCCGCCGCGCGAGCGGTCGATGCGCATCACGAGCGGGTACGGCGGCACGCACCGGCATTCGGTGATCGAGAACGGCATCTGGTACCAGTCGTTCGAGAACCGCATCCTCTTCCTCGACGCGCAGACGGGCACCGAACTCGTCGATCTCGAGCTCGCGCCCCGCGGAACGACCGGCATCGTCTCCGACTTCCTCGTCCGCGGCGAGCGGCTCTTCGCGGTGCTCGAGGACGACTGGGTGGTCGAACTCGACATCGCCGCCGTGCGCGAGCCGAAGCTGCAGACGCAGTGGGGCCGCGCCGAACTTGGCATCCGACCGACCTTCGTGGCCGCGATCGGCGACGAGATCTACATCTCTGGCGACGGCGGCGTCGTGCGGCTCTCCGAGGCGACGCCTCACGGCACGCTGTCGATCGACTCGAAGGGCAGGGCCGTCGCGCCCGAGCGCCCGACCCCGATGCTCGAGGGCCGCGATGTCGGCCGCGTGGTCGCCGCGAAGGGCGGACCCGTGGCGTGCGTGGGGCGCCGCATCCTGCGCATCGAGGACGGCAGTTTCCTCGGCTCCGCCAGCATGCTGATCGAGCTTCCCGACGCCGTCGGCGGGGGCTACGGCTTCATGCGGCAGTCGACCGAAGGCGCATCGGTCGGCCTCATGGACGCGGAGTTCAGGGAGCGTTCGGCCACGGCGCTGCGCGGCCAGGTCTACTCGATCCGCTTCTTCGACGACCGCTTCTTCGCGATCAACGACTTCGAGGTCGCCACCTGGAGGATGGAGGAGGTCCCGCAGGATCCCGCCGCATCCGCCGGCGACGCATCGGCGGCCGCGCCCAAGCGCGAGTTCGTGCTGGGCGCGCTGCTCTCGGTGCCCGTGAAGGGAGCGCGCGACATCGCGAAGGTGCAGCGCAACCGCTTCGCCGTGGCCGGAAGCTTCGGCCGCGCGCTCTACCGCTACCTTCCGGAAGGCGACAAGCCGGGCGACACCTTCTACTGGTCGCGCCGGTATCCGGGGCGGCTCGATGTGGCCGTGACCGACCGCCGCCGCGTGCTCGCGGCGGGCCGCGAGGGCACCTGGCTCTACCTGATCGGCGAGGAGGCTGAACTCAGCGACGCGCCGATCACCTCGCCCGACCGGCCGAGCTCCGCGGTCGAGACCGCGTGGGGCTCTGCGGCGGTCGAGGAGACGCGCGACGCCGTGACCTTCCGCATGGGCGACAAGTCGCAGGTCCACGCGCTCGCCAACAACGCGCTCGTCTCGGGAATCTGCGCGGCGGATGGCAAGGTCTGGATCGGTCACGACCGCGGCATCGATGTGATCGGCTACGACCCTCTCGCGCAGCAGATCGTGTTCGAGGACCGCATCCGGCTGGTCGGACCGATGGTGGCGCTCTACCCGACCCGCGTCGGCGGCGGCATCACCTTCGTCGCGGCGCAGAGCGGTTTCGGCGTCGTGCGGCCGGTCGATGTCGAGGCACCGCCGATCGCGGCGCGCGGAACGCGCAGCGCGTTCGTCGTGGGCGAGGCCGTCGCCCCCGGCGAAGAGCGGAAGGACTGAATTGGGACTGGGGAAGGTTCTTGAAAGCGAGCGAGCGATGAGCGATGGCAGCGTGCGGGCACAGGTCCTGATCGTCGACGATGAGCGCGACCATGCGGAGGCGATGGCCGAGGCGCTGCGCAAGCCGGGCCATGTCTGCACCACGGTGCACTCGTACGAGGCCGCGCGCGACGAGATCAAGCACGGCCACTTCGATGTGATCGTGACCGACCTTGTGATGGAGACCGAGACCGCGGGCCTCGATGTGCTCGCGCTCGCGCGCACCGAGCAGCCGCATGCGGAGACCATCATGGTCACCGCGCATGGCGACATCCCGACCGCGAAGCGCGCGCTGCAGGGCGGCGCCTACGACTTCATCGAGAAGCCGATCGACCTCGTCGTGCTGCGGAACCTCGTCCATCGCGCGGCAGAGACGGTGATGCTGCGCAGCCAGAACGAGTCGCTCAGGGGCCAGGTCGACTCGGCGTTCGGCTTCGAGGGAATCATCGGCGAGAGCCCGGCGATGCGGAGCGTGATCCAGACGATCAAGCAGCTCGCGCCGAGCAACCTGCCCGTCCTCGTGACGGGCGAGTCGGGCACCGGCAAGGAGCTCGTCGCGAGCGCGATCCACAAGCTCTCGAAGCGCGCGTCGCGGCGCTATGTCACCTTCAACGCGGCGGGGCAGGCGGAGAGCCTGCTCGAGGACCAGCTGTTCGGCCATGTGCGCGGCGCGTTCACGGGCGCCGACAAGGACCGCGAAGGCGTGTTCGAGTATGCGGACAAGGGCACGCTCTTCCTCGACGAGATCGGCGACATGCCGCTGACCATGCAGCCGAAGCTGCTGCGCGTGCTCGAGACGGGCGACATCGTGCGCCTCGGCTCGAACGAGTCGCGGAAGATCGACGTGCGGCTTGTGAGCGCCACCAACCGCGATCTCAAGAAGATGGCCGCCGACGGCCAGTTCCGCGAGGACCTCTTCTTCCGGCTCAAGGGCGCCGAGATCCACATCCCGCCGCTGCGCGAGCGCCGCGAGGACGTGCCGCTCCTGGTGAACCATGCGATCGGAAAGTACTCGGCGGAACTCGGGCGCGTGCGTCCGACGCTCACGCAGCCGGCGCTCATGCGGCTTGTCGCCTACGACTGGCCCGGCAACGTGCGCGAGGTCTTCCAGCTGATGCACCGGCTCGTGGTGATGGCCTCGGGCGACACGATCGACGTGCGCGACATTCCGGACGAGATCCGCTCGGGCGACGATTCGGGCGAGGCCGTCTCGCAGACGCGCAGCGGCCTTGCCGGCGTCGGCCTCGACAAGCTCGAGAAGGAGGCCATTCGCCAGACGCTGGCGATGACCTCGGGCAATCGCGAGCTCACCGCGCAGATGCTCGGGATCGGCGAGCGGACGCTCTACCGCAAGCTCAAGGAGTATGGCCTGCGCTGACGTCGGCGGGAATGGGCCCGCGCGGCTTCAGCGGCGTGGCTTTCGCCACTCACGTTGGCCGACTGCATCGAGGTCTGACGGACGATCGGCCCGCGGCCGAGCCGTTTACCGCCGCCTGAAGCCCGAGTAGATGGGCGTCGTGGTCGGTGCGTAGACGCTCGTGATTTCCTCGGTCACGACACGCGACTGCGCGACGTGCAGCGACTCGAGGTAGGCCGTCGGCTTCGTGATGACGGGGGAACCGCCATCGCCAAGCGCGAAGTTGCTCATCAGGAGAAGGTAGCTCTCGGAGATGGAGCGATTCGCCATGAAGATGCGGATGTCGTGCTGGCTGCCCTCGCTCCAACCCTCGCGGGCGCCCAGACGATCGATCATCAGATACTGCTTCCGGGCCTCGCCGAAACCGCCGAGATCGACGACGAGCTTCCCGTTCACGTACACCCAGAGGTCGTCGCTTGCGCCGAAGATCATCCACTGCGGAGTCTTCTCGCTGTAGGTCAGCGTCGCCGCGAACTCGACCGTGAAGTGGTGGTTGTGCGGAGCGGGCTTCTTCGTCGCCTTGTCGGGCGGGTTCCCGAACAGTCGCCCGTCCGCCGGGTAGTAGCCACCGCTTGGCAGAGTCTCGGAGCTGAAGACGTAGTAGGAGGAGCCGCCGCCATCGTCGATGCGTTCAAATAGGATCTTGGTTGCCTCGGAGACGTTCTCGCCGTCGACATCGCGGAACCAGGTCTTGAATCTCGAGTCATGGGTCAGCGACTTGATGAGCCCGGGCGCCTCGGAGCCCGGTTGATCGCCGAGCGCGCCATCGAACATGGTCCAGGCGATCGGAGTTCCTTCGGAGGTCATGAAGTCGTTCTCGACGCGGCCGCGGATCGGGTCCTGCAGGACCGGCTTGCCCTCGTCGTCGAGGAACTCGTTCGCCATCTTCCAGATCTTTCCCGCTTCGAGCGACGAGTTGACGCCGGGGAACCCAGAGTTTCCCGTGTCCTTCTCGTTGGTGCGGAAGTCGCGAAGCGTTCCGTACAGGACGAAGCTGTCGGGTGATTCAGTAGGGCCGTGTGGCCCCTTGCTCTTGCCCTCGCCCTCGCCCTCGCCTTCACCACCGTCGAGCTCGCCGCCATCGACAAATTCCACCGCGACCGCGCTGAGCGCGAGCGACGTTGCGAACTCAGGCAAGACGGTCGTCTTCAGCGGCCCAACGGTCCGGACGTCGTCGACGCCGCCGGTGGCGTCGACGTGGGCGTTGGTGGTCACGGCGGTGGGAGTGTCGGCGACCACGCCAGTCGCCTCCGCGAAGGTCGCGAGCGAGACATCGTCGAGCACCGCGACGGTGCGAACCTCCTCGCGCAGGACGTTGGGCTTGCCCCACAGTCCGCTTGCCGGATTCTTATAGCCGCGGGCCGAATCGAGCGCGGGGTCGTAGAAGATCCGGCCCGCGTCGACCTCGATCTCGGCGCCGCACGCGCGCCCGTACAGCGCCGCGAGCTGGCGCACCGCGATCGCCGCATCCGGGCCGTAGATCTCGCCGACCACGACGCTCGCGTCGCCGATCGTGACACTCGACTGCGGTTGCGCGTAGATCACCACGCGCTCCGCGCTGTAGGCGAGCGAACCCAGCGCGTTGGCTGGAAGCGCCACGTCGTCAGGACCGATGTAGGAAGACCCCGTGACGTCGGTGTCGCCCATGACGTAGATCGTGAGCTTGCAGCGATCCGCGAGCGCGATATTGGACGTGGCATCGATCGTGAGGTCGCCGTAGACGGCGAGAAGGGTCGGAACCTCGACGTTGAGCGTCGTGCCGCTGAGCGTGAGATCGCCCAGCACGTGCACGCTGCGCCATCCGCCCTCGACGATTGTGCCTGTGATGTCGAAGTTCATCGACGTCAGGTCGAGCGAGTTGGTGACCACGATGTCCGTGCTGAGTTCAGATGGCCGTGCGCTGGGCGCGGTCGAGGTCTTGCCGCCCACTCCGACCACGACTGGTGCGGGAACGGAATGCCCTCCGAGATCCGGGAGAAGCTCGAGCGGAAGGCTCTCGCCTCCTTCGGATCCAAGTTCGGATGGGGGAATCACGCCGCCGTCGACTTCGCTCGCGGCGAGCGCGGTCATCAGCGTCGAAAGATCGTCCGGCGAAATCTCCATCGCGGCGCCCGGGAGCGGCGGGAACGGCGCCGCGGGCATGTGGAGCTCTGCGGGAATGGCGAACTCGCCCTCCGCGAGCTGCTCATCGGCTTCGGCGCGGGATTCCGGGAAGCTGCCCGGCGTCGCCAGCGACACGCCATGAGTCACCGCGCTCGGATCGACCTCGATGGCATCGCGGGTCGAGGTGCCGATCACGATCGGTTCACCGAGAGACGCCAGCGGCGCGGTCTTCCAGGCCGTCACCACGGCACCGTCGCGGATCGCGACGGTGCCACGCGCGGCCAGCGCGAACTCGGAGAGGTCGAGGTCCGCCCGTGCGACGTTCGACGCCCACGGAACGCGTCCGACCGCGCGAGTCTGCTGCGGGAGTTCAGCGAGCGTGGCGGAGGCGACGATCGAGACGGCGAGAGAGTTCGAGGTCGGCGACATGCCGGTCAGCATGTCGGTCATCCGCGCAGAGATGGTTGCGCCACCGATCTGCACCGGCATGCAGACCATGCGCATCGCATCTACACCGTCGCCGGCCGCGATGTTCGTGTTCTGCTCGAGGATGCGGGTTGCGATGTCGAGCGAACCGGCGGCGGCCGTGCGCGCGCTGGCCACGCGCACGATCGAGGTGCTGGTCGCCGTCGTGGCGTCACGCCCCGACGCGAGCGCAAGCCCGATCACGATGGCGAGGCTCACGGCGATCAGTGCGAGCAGCACCGCCATGCCGCGCTGCGGATGCAGACGCGGGGTCGCGCGTCTCTGGGCGCGGGCCGGGCGGCTGGCGGTGGGAAAGGGGCTGTTGTGATGCATGTGATGCCTCGGAACGTGCTGAACGCTAGAACTCGACCCCGGCTGCCCGCGGCTTGTGGAAGCCCGTGCCAGAGGCGAGGTCGACCGACGTGAATGCGCCGGCGAAGAGTTGGGTACGGACGGTGGAGCGCGTCGTGGTGAGCGTGTGGAGCCAATCCATCGGATCGCTCGCCGGAGGTGGCGGCAGGGGGCTTGCGAGCGGGAAGTTGCTTGCGACCCGGAAGTTGCTGCCGTTTCGCCTGCGCTCGGCGAAGAACAGCTTCAGCGGATATGACGCGCCGTCGACGAGGCCGAGGCGGTCGAGATGAACCACCTGCGAGATCGGCGAGTGCATGCCCCCGAGGTCGATCACGAGCTTGCCGTCGATGAAGGCCCAGACGTCGTCGTCGCCGCGGAACGCGAACAGTTGCGCGGTGCCTGCCCGGTAGACGAACGTGGTCTCGAGCTCAAGCGTGAAGTGGAAGTTTCGGTTGCGGGTGACGTTGTTCAACTTGCGCACCTGCGAGTTCCCGTAGAGGCGTGACTCGATCGGGAAGAATCCATCCAGCGCCGGACCATCGCCGTCGGACTTGAACTCGTCGATTTCGGCCGAGTCGAAGACATAGGTGACAAGGCCGTTGGCGTCGGTGGTGCGACGCAGCAGCAGCGTGAAGGGTTCGGAGATGTTCAGCCCCGGCGTATCTCGGAACCACGAGTCGAACGCCGACGCGCTCGTGAGGACCTTCTTCGTCGAGTTCGCCGTGACGGCGGGCAGGTCGCCCACGGAAGCAGGCAGATTCCAGCAGATCGGATTCCCCGCGCTGTCGCGGGCCTGGGTGGTCGTGGCCTTTGCCGTCGTGGTCGCAAGCGCCGGCTTGCCATCGTGCCCCAGTTGCTGCTGGACCAGCCTGCAGTAGAGGCCGTTCGGATAGGCCGGGTTGTCGAAGTCGGGATGCCCGCCAGACTCCGACTTCTCGCGGAAGTCGCGAATGGTGCCGTGGATCGCGAAGGTCTCTGGGTAGACGATGGTCGAGCCGCTGCCTCCGTCGAGTCCGACGCCATCGGGAAGCAGGGCGCCGTTCACAGCCACGCCGCCATCGACCGAGTTCGCGGCGATGTCGGCCTTGTAGCCGCCGGCGGCGTCCACCCGGATGGACGCGATCATCCCGGAACACGGCATGTCTGCCGCAATG
>JBKCZS010000191.1:0-25236 GCA_046337925.1 bacterium
AGTGGCTTCGCGGGCAAGTGAGGCAGGCTTCGTTGGGAGTGATCCGAGCGGCATCGGATTGTGGAGGTCGCCCGCTAGCATGGCGCGATGCTCGTGTCGTGCTACCCGTTTGTTCTCGTGTTTGCCGTGGCAACGACCGCAAGGGGAATCGCAGTACCCCCAACTCCCCATGGTGCGAGCCCCACACCGCCACCCGGTTCGGCGAGCTCCTCGGACGCGGCTGGCGGGGCTGCCACAGCCGTTCCCAAGATCAGGCCGATCGAGGGACTCTCAAAATCCACCGTCGCGCTCTATCCGCTGGTCGACGACCCGGTGGCCTTCTGCATCGACGAGCAGGGCGCGTTCTACTTCGCGGAGAGCGATCGGCAGGAGCGCGGCGTTGAGGACAATCGATCAAGCCCGTTCTGGCTGCTTGATGACCTCCAGAGCGAGACGGTCGCCGACAGGCTGCGCATGTACGAGAGGTGGGCCGCGAAGCGATCCGGCGGGATGTCGTACTACTCGAAGTACGACGATCGCGTGTCTCGGCTCGCAGACGCCGATGGCGACGGTCTGCCTGAGTCGAGAACGGTGTTCGCGGGTCCGTTCAATGATCCGCTTGATGGAACCGGTGCGGGGGTGCTCGCGCTCGACGGCGACATCTTCTACACCAACATCCCTCATCTCTGGCGCCTGCGCGATCTCGATGGCGATGGTGTTGCCGAGGTCAAGACACGCGACTCGTCCGGCTACGGCGTCCGGGTCGCGCTCCGCGGTCACGACATGCACGGCCTCGCGATCGGCTACGACGGCAAGATCTACTGGTCGATCGGCGATCGCGGCTACAGCGTGACGACCTCCGAAGGTGCGAACCTCCACGATCCGAGATCGGGTGCGGTGTTCCGGATGAATCCCGATGGAAGCGAACTCGAGCTGTTCTGCACGGGCCTGCGGAATCCGCAGGAGCTTGCGTTCGACAACTACGGCAATCTCTTCACCGGCGACAACAACTCCGATGGAGGCGACAAGGCGCGCTTCGTCTACTGCATGGAAGGCGGCGAGACGGGCTGGTCGATGGACTACCAGACGCTTGAGGGCGCCAACCAGCGTGGGCCGTGGAACCAGGAGGGCATCTGGCATCTGCGGCCGGATCTCGCACCGCACAAGGTGAAGGAACCGTCGCCATTGCAGCCGGCATGGACGCTTCCGCCGCTCGACCATGTCGGAAGCGGTCCGGCGGGTCTCGTGTTCTATCCGGGGCTCGGCCTGTCCGATCGCTACCGCGACCACTTTTTCCTGTGCGACTTCCTTGGCGGCGACAGCTACTCGAGGATCCTCGCGCTGTCCGTCGAGCCCGTCGGTGCGGGCTTCCGAGTCACAGACGAGCATGTGTTCGTCGAGAATGTGCTTCCGACCGATGTCGACTTCGGGTTCGACGGCAAGATGTACATCACCGACTGGGGTGGCGGCTGGGAGTCCGGCGAGAAGGGCGAGCTCTACGCCGTCTGGGATCCGGCTGCGATCGAGGATCCGCGAGTTGCCGAAGTGACGCGGCTCTTCAGGGAAGGATTCGCATCTCGCGATGCGGATGAGCTTGCAGCCCTGCTTTCGCACGCAGACCGACGCGTTCGGCAGCGTGCGCAGTTCGAGCTCGCATCGCGTGGACGCGAGACGACCGTGCTGCTCGGCGATGTCGCCAGGTTCGGTGGCGACCGGTTCGCCCGGATCCATGCGATCTGGGCGCTTGGCCAGCAGGCTGCGCGGCGGCTGCGCGATTCCGGCGTGCTCGAGTCCAGTTCTCTTGACGGAGATCTCGACCCGACGGTCGCCGTGCTTCCTTTGCTCGACGACCGAGATGCCGAGATCCGGGCGCAGGCGGCACGCATGCTTGGCGAGTCGCGAGCGGTTGCGGCGGAACCGAGGCTTGCCGATCTGTGCGCGGACGACAACGCGCGCGTGCGCGCATTCGCGGCGCTTGCCCTCGGCAAGCTCGGTGCGCGCGACGCCCAGCCTGCCATCGTCTCGATGCTTGCGGAGAATGCCGACAGAGATGTGTTCCTGCGCCATGCAGGCGTCCAGGCGCTGGCGTGGATCGGCGACCGCGCGAAGCTCGGCGAGCTCGCGGCGGAACCGGTCGCTTCGCTTCGGCTCGCTTCGCTCCTCGCGATGCGGAAGCTTCGCGACCCGCGCATCGCTCAGTTTCTCGACGACCCGGAGCGCGCGCTTCGGCTCGAGGCGGCGCGCGCACTCAACGACATTCCGCTCGACGACCTTCGTCCGCGCCTCGCCGCATCGGCATCGCGCTTCGCGCCGCGCGCGGACAGCGTCGCGATCCAGGATGAGCCCCCGCTTCGGCACAGCTTCCGCCGCGAGGTATGGAAGCTGGGTCGCGTCGGCACGGTGCAGGACCTTCGCAGCGGCGAGGTGTTCCGTCGACCCCCTGACGAATCGACGGAGCTCTCCGTCGCAGAGGCGCCTCGCAACGCCGGCAACCAGTTCGTCGCACGGATTTCAGGCGTGATCGAGGCGCCGGAGTCCGGCGACTATGTGTTCGCGATCGCCAGCGACGACGACTCGATCCTGTCGCTTGGCACCAGCGAAGCCGTCGAGTCTCTCGTCGAGATCGCCCGAGTCGGGGGATACACGAATCCGGGCGACTTCGAGTCCCAGGAGTCGCAGCGCTCGAAGCCGATTCGTCTCGAGAAGGGCAAGCGCTATGCGATCCAGGCGCTGCATGCGGAAGGTGGCGGCGGTGACCATTGCGCGATCGCGTGGACGACGCCGTCGGGCCGGACCGAACAACCCATCGGCATGAAGCCCGTCGACCGCAGCGAGTTTCCTCATCTGCGGCGCGCCATCGAGGCGTGTCTCGCCGAGGGCACCCCTACGACCGCCTCCCTTCTCTGCGACCTCGCGATCAACCCATCCAACCCCATGCCGATGCGCCTCGAGGCGCTCGACGCGTTGGCAAGTTGGACGAATCCTGCTCCACGCAATCGCGTCAACGGTGCCTATCGGATGATCGATGGTGCGTCGCGTGCCTCGGATGCGGATGCGCTCGCGGCCTTCAAGATCGTCATCGCGCGCAAGCTCGGCCCTCTCGCAGAGAGCCCCGATGCGGCTGTTCGATCTGCGGCACGGGACGCCGCCACGAAGCATGGCGTGTCGCTGGATCCTGACCAGTCGCTGCGCGCCGTGGCCGACTCGTCGCTGTCGGCCGCCGAGCGCGTGTCGAGCCTTCGCTCCCTGGCGGGCGATCCATCCGGGAGGTTGGCATCCGCGATCGCATCGGCGCTCGAGTCGCGGGAGCCGGAGCTTCGCGCCGAGGCGCGTTCGATCATGCTTCGGACAGGCGATCAGGGCGCGCTTGCCGCGCTGTCGGATGCGGCCGAGCATGGCGACACGATCGAGCGCCAGCGTGCGATCGAGGACCTCGGGCGCATGGGTTCCGCCGCAGACTCGGTACTCGCTCCCCTTGCCGCGAAACTCGCCGACGGCACGCTCGAGCCGGCGTTGCGCCTCGACATGCTGCAGGTCGCGGCCACCCGTGCCGAAGGACCGCTGGCGGCCGCAGTGACCCGTTGGCAGGCCCGGACCGGTGCGGATCCGATCCGCCGCTACGAGGATCTCGCCATCGAGGGCGGCGATCCGGCGCGGGGACGAAGCATCGTGCTCTATCACCAGAGCGCGGTCTGCCTGAAGTGCCACGCGGTCGGCGGCAGCGGTGGGAACGCCGCGCCCGCGCTCGATGGCGTTGCGAGCCGTGGGGATGCAAGACACCTCCTGCACTCGCTCGTCAACCCGAGCGAGAGCATTGCCGCGGGATACGAGAATGCCGGCGCAAGCGCGATGCCGGCGATGGGCACGATCCTGAACGACAGCGAGATCCGCGATGTGGTGGCGTATCTCAAGACGCTCAAGTAGCAGCACGCCTTCGGACGATCAGCGGCGTCGACGGCGCACAGCCAGGATCGCGGAAGCCATGATTGCTCCGCACGCCGGCACCGGCACGCTCGCGGGCTGCGCGTTCGAGTTGAACACCCAGCCGTCCCATGAACCGTCGGAGATGGTCCGGTCTGCAAAGCCGATCATCGAGTTGGTCCAGTTCGCGGTCGCAGACTCGCGGGTCCAGTAGTGCCAGTAGTCGAGGTAGTCCGGTGGGGTGCCGAACCCTTCGTTGGCGTCGGCTCCGATCGTCACGCCGAACAGTGCGTCGCCGAAACTGAACGACACGACCTGATACGAGAAGAATCCGGGCTGGGCCGCGGCGACGATCGCGAAGAGGTCGTCGCCACGAAGCGAACCGTCGTAGCGCACTTCGTAGAGGTATGCGTTCGAGTTCGCGAACTCGAACTGGAGATAGCTGGTGCTGGCACCGGTTCCGACGGTGTAGCTGCCGACGAGATCGCCCTGTGCGATGCCGTTCATGGCGACAGCCACCGACGAGATGGCGATGGTGGTCAACGAATCACGATGCTTCATGCGGACACTCCTTCCGCGGCATGAGCGGCCGCGTCTCTCCGCGCCTCCGTCGCGACGGTCGAAACATCACCTCCGTGGAGGTCCATGAAGCGAGGTCTGGATGCCGCGCACCGCCTTGAGGCGCGCCGCAATCGGACCACGCCCCAGGAGCGGAGGCAGGAACTCGACGCATGTGGGACTCGACCCGACTTGGCCACGCGACTGTGTCGCGTGCTTCACGGTGACGCCTTCGTAGCGGATTCGCACCGCTTTCGGAACCACATGCGCGCCCAGCAGTGCTGGGCGAGTTTCCATGCTAGCGCGATTCTGCTCCGCCGCGGCCACGGCGCGCGAGGAACCCCGTTATCTCGTCGGCGAATTGAGTCGCGCCGGCAGCCCTGGCTTCGTCGGCGATCTGAACGATCCTCGGTCGCACCGACTCGTCTCCGAGCGCAAGTGCAAGCGCCAGACTCAGATACCGCGCGAGCGGATCTCCCCTGCCCACGGCCATCAACCGTGCGGAGACGGTCTTCGCGGCAGCCGCCTCATCCGGGGAGAGCGGTGCTTCGATCGCGAGCCTGAGGTAGCCGACCGTAGACGCCACCCAGACGCTCTCTCGCGAGAATCGCTCCATCGGGAGGTTCGCGACCTCGAGTAGAACGCCACGGGCTTCCTCAGGGCGGCCTGCCGCGACGAGCAGCGAGCCGCGATTCGCTCGCATGTCGGCGTCATCGGGGTTGAGCGCGATGAGCCGCGCGCACTGAGCGAGTGCGTCCTCGACATCGCGGATCGCGGCTGCGATGCGAAGCAGCTCACGCCTCGCCGCGACCTCTTCGTGGACCTTCATCGCGAGTCGTGCCGCTTCACGGAACTCCTCCCGCGCCTCGTCGCGGCGACCAAGCGACTCGAGCACGCGCGCCCGTACCCAGCGGACGTCGGAGATCCAGGGCTCGAGCTCCATCGCGAGGTCGATCTCCCGAAGGGCCTCGTCGAGTTCTCCGAGAAGTCGATGTGCCTCGCTGCGATTCACGGCGTTCGAGAACTCGTCGGGCTTCACCGCGCCTGCGAGCTGCGCGAACCCGAGCGCCTCCCGCGCGATCGCGGCCGCCTCGGCCCCCCTCCCCTGCTGCGCGAGCAGGCCTGCCCGCGGCAGGAGGATCGACGCGATGTTGTTCGAGGCGATCCATGCGCTGGGATTCTGGGCAAGCGTGGTGCGCCAGAGAATCTCCTCGGACTCGTACTTCGGCGTCGCGCGGATCGAGAGAGCGACGCAGGCGACGATCGCGACGACGCCGACGAGCGGTCCGAATCGCGCGGCTCGCGGGATTCGCTCGCCGAGCGAGACCATTGTGGAGACGATCACGACTCCAAACGCCGGCATCGCGGCATACGCGAAGTGATCGGCGACGAACGAATAGACGAAAGGCCAGACATTGAAGAAGCCGAGAGCGGGAAACAGCCCCGCTCCGATCCAGAGCAGCACGAGGAGCGGCGCGCGCGTTCTACGCCAGAGCCGGATCGCGAAGCCGAAGGCGGCGAGCCAGAGCAACGCAGGAATCCAACCGATGGCGCTCGTGGCATCAAGTTGGAACCGCGGGTAGATGAAGATCTGCTCGGTTGGGATGGCATAGGTGGCGAGATAGAACGTCGCCGTTCGACCCGCAAGTTGAATCCGTTCGAGTGCGCCGAGCACGAATGCATCGCCCGACGCTCCGACATGCGCCTTCTCCATGTAGGCGGTGAAGAGCCCAAGTACAAGCCCTGCGACGAAGAACGGCGTGAGTGCACCGACGATCCAGCGCTCGATGCTTCGGTGTTGCCACAGCATCAGCAGCACGAGACATGGCGGCACGAAGATCGCGGTGGTCTTCGAGAGCAGTGCGGCGATGAAGAGGAGGAACGAGGCGATCCACGGAGCGAGGCGCCCCCCCTCCCCTGCCGACAGCACGCGCATGAAGGCGAGCACGCTCGCAAGGGCGAACAGCATCGACTGCACGTTCTTGCGTTCCGTCACCCAGGCGACGCTCTCGACTCCCATCGGGTGCACTGCGAAGAGCACTGCGATCCAGAACGCACGAGGGACACTCGCCCGCTCCAGTACGACGAGCAGCAGCGCGGCGTTGGCCGCGTGCATCAGCACATTGATCAGGTGGTAGGTGAACGGCTCGAGCCCGAAGATCGCGTGCTGGATCCAGAATCCGAGGAAGACGAAGGGGTAGTATTGGGGCGTCGCGCCGGGATCCCAAAGCGTCAACCAACCATCAGGGGATTGAACGACACGATTTGCGGTGATGTAGGAGTCGTCGTCCCAGATCCAGCCGCATCCGAGCGACGCACCATGGGCGGCAAGGGCGAGCACCGCAACGGCGATGGGCCAAAGCCAAGGCCGGGACTCAGTGTCGGACGCGGAAGTCTGGGATCCCACAGCGACAGTTTAGCGACTCATAGAGTCCTATAATAATGTTCCCCGTGGAACATCGATTTGCCTGAATCCCATCCGATTTTCTCAGGGCGGCATAATCCGATCGTTAGTATGCCGCCGCGCGGGCCGATCGACATTGAGAGTTCCCCGTGGAACATTGTCGGCCGTTTGCCACCGCGGCGGAGGAATCATGGCGCAATCAGACCAAGCAGGAAAGTCCCAAGGAAAGAAGCTCGGGCGCGGCTTGAGCGCACTACTCGGATCTCCGGTCCACATCCGAATCCCGAAGGAAGCCGAGACTCCTCAGGCGAAGGCATCGGAAATCCCGATTGTCTCGGTGTCATCATCGATGCAAGAGGCTGTTGCGAAGGAACCGCGGGTGCCCGCGCCTGTGAGGGCGATGGATCGCGGGTTCGTAGGACTGTCCGAACCAGCCAATCCAACGTCCAGCGCCGCCGCTCGCCCAGCGGAATCGAGCAATTCGCCGACAGGGGAGTTGCGCGAGATCCCCGTGGAACAGATTCAGCCGAATCCACGCCAGCCGCGCACGGACTTTGATCCGTCCTCCATCGAGACATTGGCAGCGTCGATCCGCCAGGCTGGCCTCATGCAGCCGATCATGGTTCGTCCGACCGCGAGGGGATTTGAGCTTGTCGCCGGTGAGCGACGGTGGAGAGCAGCCAAGCTCCTCGGACTCCGCGTCATACCTGCGATCGTCCGTTCACTGAGTGACGAGGCGTCCGCCGAGCTTGCCATCATTGAGAACATCCATCGCGAAGACCTCAATCCGATGGATCGTGCACTGGCGCTGCGTCGCCTTTCGGAGGACTTCAGTCTGACGCACCAAGAGTTGGCCGATCGTGTTGGGCTTGATAGGACATCGGTCAGCAATCTCCTTCGTCTGGGGGACCTCGATCCGGCCACCGCTGATCTCGTACGCAAGGGTTCACTCTCGCAGAGCCACGGGAAGGCGCTGCTTGCGATCGAAGATCTCGCCAGGCGCTCGGAGCTCGCGCAGAGGGCGGTTCAGCAGGGGTGGTCTGTCCGTGAACTTGAGCGAAAGGTCCAGCAGTCGAATGATGTAAAGCCAGCCATAGCAGACACTTCTGCAAGTTCTGCCGGCGAACCGTCACCTAGAAGCGCGAACATTGCGGATCTCGAGCGGCAGTTGGCTGAGCACCTCGGAACTCGCGTCTCCCTGCAACTCGGAAGAAAGAAAGGGTCAGGACGACTCGTTCTTGACTTCTACAGCCTGGATCAGTTCGACGGCCTGATGGCTCGTCTGGGTTTCCGCCCTGGACGCTCTTGAACAGTTCGCGGCTGGTTCGTCCAACTTGCGCCGTATCTGCCGATGCGCGGCACGATCTACGGCTGTCTCGCAGAGGCCGCTTGAGTGGGTCTCTTCGAGGTCCGATCTCCGACAAACCCGGGGCGTGCACCGCCACGGGACCACTGTTGGAGTGTTCCGGATGGCTGGACCCAGATCACTTTCTGATCGAGAGCTGAAGCAGTGCGTCTCCCATGCGGAGCGCATGTTTGGACGCGTGCTCGTCGCATGGGCGTCAGATCTGCTCGAACTCAGACGGCGAAACCTGCTGCTTCCTGCGTGGCGACATGCCGATCCTGCGCTTCCGCTCGGATCCGAAACGGCTTCCCAAGACGGGCCTCCTGTTCTGCCGATGAACGACGCAGCGTGATCGCGCGTGGTGGCACGCGGGTTGCGGATACCGCCCGAACGGCGGAGGTCGTGATATGTCGGGAATCTCTTCAGGCGTCGGACTCGCGAGCGGAATCAACACCGCGCAGATCATCGAGCAGCTTCTCGCGCTCGATGCTCGCGCGAAGGTTCCGCTGCAGACCCAGATCACGAAGATCACGACTTCGAAGACCGCGCTTCTGGACGTGAACGCCCGGTTGCTCGCCGCGCGCTCCGCTTCTTCGAAGTTCCGGATCGGGCGCGTCTTCGAGCAGATGAAGACGACGGTCGGCGACGAGTCGGTCCTGACTGCTTCGGCAAAGCCGGGCACGCCTTCGGGCAACTACGCCTTCAAGGTGAGCCGGCTGGTCTCGACGAGCCAGATGCTGTCGCGCGGCTTCGCGTCGCGCGATGGAACGCCGCTCGGACTCACGCAGATGAGTTTCGAGTTCGGCGACGCCGCCATCGCGCGCGACGCATTGTTGAACAACCTCCGCGGCGGTCTCGGCGTCGGCCAGGGCTCTGTGAAGTTCACCGACCGATCGGGGCAGGCCGAGACGATCGACCTCACGACATCCGTGACGCTTCAGGATGTCGCCTCGAAGATCAATGAGGCCAGTCTCATCGGCATCACGGCGAGCATCGAGAACGAGGCCTTGGTGCTTCGTGACACAAGCGGCGGTTCGGGACAGCTCGTCGTGTCGGATGTCGGCAATGGGACGATCGCGACGAAGCTCGGGATCGCTGGTAGCACCGCGTCCTCGGTTCGGACGGGCATCGCGCTCAACGGGCTCGGCATGGATTCATCGCTCGCCGAACTCAACGATGGCAACGGCGTGCTGATCCGCGATGGAACGACCGACTTCGTGATCCAGAACGGCACGACGAGCTACAACATCTCGCTCGGTCGACAGAACCAGCCGATCTCCAACTCTTCGAAGCTGTCCGATCTGAACAACGGAGTCGGCGTACGCATCAACACCACCGACGCAGACGACTTCACCGTCGTGACTTCGACCGGCGTGAGCGTCGGTGTGAATCTCGGCGCGGTCGTCGTGAACGGCGAGCTGCAGTCGCCCGCCGTCACCACCGTCGGCGAGCTGATCACCCGCGTCAACAGCGAGTTGAGCGCGGCGCTTGGAGCAGGCGCGGTGACCTTCTCGCTCCGTGGAGATGGTTCGGGATTCAACCTGACCGACACCCTCGGCGGCGGCGGTCCCCTGAAGGTGCTCGCGACCGGACCGAACATCGCCAAGACCGCGACTGATCTCGGCATCTTCACAGGTCCGATCACGACCGGTGCGACGACCATCGTCGGAACGAATGTCCCGAACAAGGTTTCGATCCCGCGCGCCTCGACCGTGCAGGATCTCGCGAACCGCGTGTCCGAGCAGACGAGCGGCACGGTGCGCGTCGAGATCAACACCGCCGGCACGGGCTTGCGGCTGGTGTCGAACACGGGCCAGAACATCACGGTGCTTGCAGGTGTCGTCGATGGTGCGTTCGGAAGCGTGATTGCCGAGCGGACCGCGCGCGACCTCGGTCTCTTCGGTGCCGCGGTCGGGACGACCGTCGAGGGCACCCGAGTCTCGGCGGGGGTCGGAACGGTGAGCCTCACCAATCTCAACGGCGGCGACGGAGTTGATCCGGCCGCCGTCATGCAGGTCACCGACCGTGCAGGCAACACCTTCACCTTCAACAGCTTCGGTTCGTATGGCACGCTCGATTCGCTCGTCCGCGCCATCAACACCGACGCGGCTGCGGCGGGAGTCGCGGTCTCGCTCGAGCTCGCTTCGGACGGTCGCTCGATCCGTGTGACGGACTCGAGCGGAGGAACCGGGAACCTCAGTCTCGT
Source organism: bacterium (assembly GCA_046337925.1). GTDB lineage: Bacteria > Planctomycetota > Phycisphaerae > Phycisphaerales > SM1A02 > QWPT01. Next base: position 10,414 of record JBKCZS010000191.1, read on the forward strand.
AGGGTCCGGCGCAAAGGACCTCGGCATCCTCTCCGACGCGCCGAACTCCTCGGTCGCCGGAACGGACCTCGATCGGCAGTATGTGTCGTTCGCGACACGGCTCTCGTCGCTCAACTTCGGGAAGGGCGTCGGCAACGGCACCTTCACGATGACGGACTCGAGCGGTGCGACGGCGACGATCGATGTCGACTCGACCGACACCACCGTCTACGACGTGATCAGCGAGATCAACGCATCCGGACTTTGGATCCGTGCGGAGATCAACGAGTCGGGCGACGGGGTCATTCTGCGCGACACCTTCACCGGCACTCCGACCACGCTCATGGAGGTGAAGGACACGGGCGGTCAGGTCGCACGAGGTCTCGGGATCGCCAAGAAGGCGGCCACGCTCGGCGCCGTGATCGACGGAAGCTTCGAGCGGACCGTCTCCTTCGCTGCGACGGACACGCTGAACGACGTGGTGGCCAAGATCAAGACGGCCGGCATCGGCGTCACGGCCGCCGTCATCGATGCGGGAACGGGCGCGACGCCGTTCCGCCTCAGCCTCACATCGCAGAGCTCGGGGTCGCGCGGCCAGCTGCTGGTGAATGCGGGTGGGACCGACCTCGGCCTTATCCGCACGATCGAGGGCCGCGACGCGGCCATGGTGCTTGGCGGCGGGCTCGCAACGGAGAACCCGTTTATCTTCACCAGTGCGACGAACACCTTCGAAGGCATTCTGTCGGGCCTCACGGTGAACGCGAAGAAAGTGGGGGAGAGCACGATCGCGGTCGCGCAGGACATCGACGGCACGATGGCTGCGGTCCAGGCGTGGACCAAGGCGATCAACGACGCGCTCTCGAAGATCTCCGACTACGACAAGTACGATTCGAACTCGAAGACGAAGGGTCCGCTCTTCGGCGACTCGACCGTTTCGATCGTGAGGCAGCAGATCCTCTCGGCGGTCCAGGGCCGGGCGAAGGGAATCACCGGGCCGTATCAGTTCCTCTCACAGATCGGCATCAAGCTTGGGGCGAAGAGCCAGCTCGTCATCGACGACGCGAAGCTGCGGAACCTGATCGAGACCGACGCAGCCGCTGTCGAGGAGCTCTTCGCCGGGTTCCAGATCCAGCAGACCGGAGCCACTTCGCCGGTGGACGGCGTGACGATCGAGAACAACACGACGACCTACAGCAAGCTCGGGTTCGGCGACATCTTCGACCAGCTGCTCCAGCGCCTCACCAACACGGTCGACGGCACGACCTTCCAGGCGGATCGGAACTTCCAGAGGCAGATCGACGCCTTGAAGAGCCGGATCACGACGATCGACGGCCGTCTGGAATCGAAGCGCGACCGCTACGAGCGCCAGTTCGCGGCCATGGAGCGTGCCATCGCCCGGGTCCAGTCCCAGCAGGGCGCGGTCGCGGGAATCTCGTCGATCGGCGGTTTCTGACGCAGAAAGCCGTCAGGCAAAAGTCAGCCGTCCGTCTGGCCGACTTAAAGGGTGATGTACAGCATGTCCCAGAATGGACCCGACGCCTACCTCCGAACGAAGGTCATGACCGCCAAGCCCGCGGAGCTTCGCCTCATGCTGCTCGATGGCGCAATTCGCTTCACCGAGCAAGCCAAGCGAGGCTACGAGTCGAAGGACTACGAGCAGGCGTACAACGGCACGACGCGCGCCCAGGCGATCCTGATGGAGCTTGTCACCTCGCTCCGGCACGACGTCTCCCCCGAGCTTTGCAAGAACGTCGCTGCGGTCTACACCTTCTTGTACACCTCGCTGGTGAAGGCGAGCATGGAGAAGGACATCGCAACCGTCGACGATGTGCTGCGGATCCTGCGCTACGAACGCGAGACCTGGCTACTCTGCATCGACGCGCTCGCTCGCGAGAACCACGCCGCAAGCGCACTGCAGGAAACGCCCACCGCGTCGCCCATGCCGCAGCAGGGCGGCGAGGCCCGGCCGAGGCTCGCAGTGCAAGGCTAATAACAAGCAAGCATTCTTCCGCAATGTGAGACGAAACTGGTCGATACATTGCGCGCCACCACCCCCAAAGATCCGTCAGGACCGCAGCAATGAACCCGATCGCAGCCGACCTTCTCTCCCGCATCAACAACTGCCAAGCGAAGGTTGGCGTCATCGGCCTGGGCTATGTCGGGCTTCCGCTGGCGCACGCTCTTCACCAGGGCGGCCTCCAGATCCTCGGCTTCGACATCGATCAGTCGAAGATCGATGCGATCAAGGCAGGGCGGAACTACCTCGTCCATCTCGGCGCGGAGTTGATCACCACCCTGCGCGACTCGAGCCGCTTCGAAGGAACCACCGACTTCGGCCGACTCGGCGAGGCGGATGTCATCATCGTGTGCGTGCCGACGCCGCTCGGCAAGCACTGGGAACCCGACATCTCCTACATCCTCGACACCGCGAAGGCGATCGGCAAGACGCTGCGGGCCGGGCAACTCGTGATCCTCGAATCGACGACCTATCCCCGCACCACGCGCGACGACATGATGCCCGCCATCATGGAGGCCGCCGGCGACCGCGCGAAGAACCTCGAGATCGGGCGCGATGTGTTCGGCGCGTTCAGCCCCGAGCGCGAGGATCCAGGTCGCAAGTCGCACTCGACGAGCACGATCCCGAAGCTCGTCGGCGGACTGGATGCCGTCTCGACGGAGCTCGCGTCCGCCGTCTACCGCAAGGGCGTCACGACCGTCGTTTCAGTGTCGAGCGCCGAGGTCGCCGAGAGCGCGAAGCTTCTTGAGAACATCTTCCGTGCGGTCAACATCGCGCTCGTCAACGAGATGAAGGTCGTCCTCGACGCCATGGGCATCGATGTCTGGGAAGTCGTCCGCGCGGCGAGCACCAAGCCGTTCGGCTTCATGCCGTTCTATCCCGGCCCCGGCCTCGGCGGGCACTGCATCCCGATCGATCCGTTCTACCTCACCTGGAAGGCCCGCGAGTACGGTCACTCGACCCGCTTCATCGAGCTCGCCGGCGAGATCAACACCTCGATGCCGCACTACGTCGTCGACCGCACGGCGCGCGCGCTCAACGAGCACGGCAAGCCCATGAAGGGATCGAAGATCCTCGTCGTCGGCCTCGCCTACAAGGCGGACATCGACGACGTGCGCGAGAGCCCGTCGTTCGAGCTCATCGAGCTCTGCAAGCACCACGGCGCCCAGGTTGACTACTACGACCCGCTGGTGCCCGCGACCTGGGCGGGCCGCAAGCATGATCTCAAGATGACCTCGGTCGCCTACGACTCGAAGACGATCTCGTCGTACGACTGCGTGCTGATCTCGACCGCCCACTCCAAGGTCGACTACGGCGTGATCGCGAAGAACGCCAAGCTCTGCGTCGACACCCGCGATGCGCTTCGCGCGTTCGAGGGCGAGATGGGGGCGCGGCTCGTCCGTGCGTGAGGCGATGCGGATTCTGCACGCCATCCCGATGCTCGATCCACGCGCCGGCGGGCCGCCCGCCGTCGTCCTGCGCATTGCCGCGGGACAGGCCGCGCTTGGTCACAAGGTCTATCTCGCGCATCCGCCCGTCGGACCGGACCGTGAAGCGGACACGCTGAAGTCGTACCAGTCGATTCCCGGAATCGAGGGCGTCGAGTTCGTGGAGTTCGATCCGTCGTTTGCGAACATCCTCGGATGGATCAAGCGCGACCCCAACCTCCCGAAGGTTGATGTCGCGCACCTGCATGCCGCGTGGGAGCCTTGCCTCCAGGGTGTGGCGCGCTGGGCCACGCGATCTCGCATTCCCTATGGGTTCGCGCCTCACGGAATGCTCGATGTGTGGTCGCTCGAGCAGAAGAAGTGGAAGAAGCGATTGGCGCTCGCGTTGGGTTGGCGCAGAGTCTTCAATCGCGCGGCCTTCATTCATGCGTTGAATCGCGACGAGCAGGACGGCCTTCGTCCCGTGGGCCTGACGCCGCCGACGGAGATCATTCCGAACGGCATCTTCATGCGCGAGATCGAGCCTTTCCCGGAACCCGGGCGCTTCCGTGCCGCCCATCCCGAGATCGGGAGCGATCCGTACATCCTGTTCCTCTCGCGGCTCCACTACAAGAAGGGTCTGGATTACCTCGCCGACGCTTTTGCTGAGGTCAGCCGGGTCCGCCCGGAGGCGCGGCTCGTGGTGGCGGGTCCGGACGACGGCGAGCGGGCGGCGTTCGAGCAGCGGATCGCGCAGCACCGCCTCTCTGCGCGCACCCATGTGATCGGCCCCATCTATGGTCGCGCCAAGTACGAGGCGATGACCGATGCCGCGTGCTTCTGCCTGCCCAGCCGGCAGGAAGGCTTCAGCGTCGCCATCACCGAGGCTCTGGCGCTTTCCTGCCCAGTCGTGATCACCAAGGAGTGCCACTTCCCGGAAGTCGCCGAGGCAGGCGCCGGATTCGTGACCGGGCTCGATGCGAGCGAGGTCGCGGCTGGAATCCTCAAGCTCCTCTCCGACCCTGCGGGGGCACGGGAGATGGGACGACGGGGAAACAGCCTCGTACGCGAACGCTTCACCTGGGAGCGCATCGCGCAGCAGACGCTCGACGCCTATCGTCGCCATTGCGGCGTCGGCGAATCGGCATGAACGGCCGCCGATCCCCAAAGTGATGGATCCAACAGGGTTTTCTGCCGATAAGACCGTCGGTCCCTTCCTTGGCGAGGCGTGTTCCGCATGTCCAGTGTCCCTACACGGCAACACTTCGATGACTCCGCTGCCGACGCTCCGTCGGGCGATGTCATCGAGGATCATGACGGCGGCTACGAACCGATCGAGGTCGATCCTCGCGACATGCGCCAGGTCAGCGCGGCGGTGCTCTGCGACCGCCTCGCCGGTCCGCGGACCTGGACGATTCCGGTGTTGTCGTGCATTCCGCTGATCTTCTTCCTCCTGAGCTACATGGCGGGCGGACTCGGCTTTGCGAACAGCATCGGGATGCTCATGCTGCTGGCGATCGTCATCGGCGGCCTGCTGAACGAGGCGTGGAACTTCTCGACGCGATTCGGAGTCGGTGGACTCTGCCTGTACGGCGGAACATTCATCTGGCTTCTTCACGACTACCTGACGCGCTACCTGACCAATTCGCCTGAGATCTACGGCTTCAGCAACTGGGCGGTGACAAAGGCGTGCGTGTCGGTCGGTCTGTTCTTCACCTTCGCGAGCGTCGGTCTGAAGCTCACGATCGGGCGGAAGGTGGAGCGTTTCTTCATCAGGCTCTGGCCCGAATCGCGGTCGACCGGTCTGCTGTTCGGCGTCGCGATCGCGGCGTTCATCTTCGGCGTGAGTCCGTACTTCCTGTTCACGCGCGTGCCCTTCTACGAGGCGATGTACCTCGACTTCATCAAGGGCTACGGCGACGCAGGCACGCACTGGACCGTCGGCAAGACGGGCGGAAACATCAACTTCAACTTCGGCGCGTACATCGCGCAGATGTTCGACGTCGGCGCGCTTGGGTCGCTGCTGGCGGTCTTCCTCGTCCTGATGCGGCGCATGGGCCCGCTCGCCACGATCGCGGCCGTCGGCATGCTCTCCTTCTGGATGCTCCGTGCGTTCGGAACGGGCGCGCGCGGACACCTGCTCTACCTCGTGCTTCCGGTGCTCGCAGGCTTCTTCATGCGGCAGCACATCCTCGCGGCGTGGCAGGGCAGGCGTTTCTCGACGGCCGCGTACGGGCTGATCATCGGTGGACTCACGCTCATCCTGATCGCATTCACCTACCAGGCGGGTCTCCGCGACCGCGGCTTCTCAGACATCTTCAATTTCAGCCTGACGGACTTCCGCATCGACGGAAACGCCATGTTCACGGAGAGCCTCGACGGCTACATGGTCATTCCGGAATCGACGCCGCCGTTCTACAACCGCTGGCCGCTCGAGGGCGTCATCCGACCGGTGTGGGATCTCGTCTACTGGTTCGTGGTCGGCCCGATCCCCCGCGCCGTCTGGACGAGCAAGCCGATCGACGGCGTGTGGCTCTGGTACAACGAGTTGCTGATGCGAACGACGATGTCGGGCGACTCGCTCGCCGGCACGAACATCACGCAGTCGTACCCAGGCCACTTCTTCTTCCGCTACGGCTTCGCCGGCGTGATCCAGGGCGGCCTCTTCTTCGGACTTCTCGCCGGCATCGCGGAACGCATCCTGAAGGGAAGCCGCGGCCGAATCCTCGCCATGCTGTTCGCGCTCGGCCTCACCACCTGGCTGTTCCGCAGCTTCCGAAGCCCCGACTTCCAGAACATGTACCCGATGCTCATCGGTCTGACCGCGGTCAGCCTCCTGGCGCTGCCGTTCGACCGCGAGCCGGTGCAGGACGACTAGGCCCTGTCTCACTGATCCGCTCGATGGCGATCCGCGCGGCGTCCCGGCTGGCGGCGTCGGCTTCAACGCGCCGTATCGCGCGGATGGATCATGGGATCCAGCGTCGTTTCGCCACTTTCCCGTCCGGGCGCCACGCGGTTCCTTGGTCCCCGCGATCCGTCAGACAGAGCCCAGGCGAAGCTACGCCATGAACGGCGCGTGGATGTCGTGACCGGCATTGCGCAGCGTCCGTTCGCGGCGCGCGAGCTCGAGATCGTGCTCGACCATCATCTTCGCAAGCTGCTCCACGCTGGTTCGCGGGGTCCATCCGAGCGCCGTGCGCGCCTTCGTGGCATCGCCGAGCAGCTGTTCGACCTCCGCGGGCCGGAAGTAGCGCGGGTCGATCTCGATGAAGTCCCGATAGTCGAGCCCGACCTCGCCGAAGGCGAGTTCGCAGAACTGCCTCACCGAGATCATCTTTCCCGTCGCCACGACATAGTCGTCGGGATTGTCCTGCTGCAGCATCAGCCACATCGCCTCGACATAGTCGCCGGCGAATCCCCAGTCGCGCAGGGCATCGATGTTTCCGAGATACAGCTTCTGCTGCAGGCCGAGCTTGATGCGGCCGACGGCGCGCGTGATCTTGCGCGTCACGAATGTCTCGCCGCGCCGTGGACTTTCATGGTTGAACAGGATGCCGCACGATGCGTGCATGCCGTAGCTCTCGCGGTAGTTCACCGTGATCCAATGGCCGAAGACCTTCGCGCAGCCGTACGGCGAGCGCGGCCAGAACGGGGTCGTCTCCCGCTGCGGCACCTCGCGCACCTGCCCGAACATCTCGCTCGACGAAGCCTGGTAGAACCGGATCGCTCGTCCGAGCGCGTCCTGCGCGACGCGGACCGACTCGAGCAGCTTGACGACGCCAGTCGCATCCACTTCGCAGGTGAACACAGGCTGGTCGAAGGAGACCCGCACATGGCTCTGCGCCGCGAGGTTGTAGACCTCGTCGGGCTTGATCTCGCTGACGAGCCGCGCGAGGCCGTTGGCGTCGGAGAGATCGCCGTAGTGGAGGCGCAGGCGCGCGCCCTTCTCGTGCGGATCCTGGTAGATGTGATCGAGTCGAGCGGTGTTGAAGGACGACGAGCGGCGGATGATCCCGTGCACCTCGTATCCCTTCGCGAGCAGCAGCTCGGCGAGATAGCTTCCGTCTTGACCTGTGATGCCGGTGATGAGGGCGCGCTTCATGATGAAAGACCTTCGTCTTGATGGCCGTTGTCGCTCGTTCCCATGCGCCGGCGCCTGACGCGCTCGACGATCGCAAGAGTCTCGGTGCAGAGATCGCTCCATGTGCTGCGTGCGAACGCGCGCAGGAGCAGCAGGTAGATCCCGCAGCATGCTACGGCCGTCGCGACGGCGGCGGTCGCGCGTGCGAGCGACGAGAGGCCGAGATCGGCGTTCGCGACATAGGCCGCGGGCGCGAAGGCGAGCAGGCCCATGACGAACGGCCGCAGGAAGATGCCGATGCTCTCGCCGGCCTGCAGGCGCTTGTCCGCAGCGAGGTCGGGGCGCTGCCCCGCGAGCCAGAAGGCGAATGGTCCGAACATCAGGTACACGCCCAGGACTCCGAGCGCGGCGTACAGTCCGCCTCGCTCCTCGCCGCCCAGCGCCGCACCCGTCGAGATGAAGGCGACCAGCATGACGAGTTGCGCGACCTGCAGCCCGAGGTACGCGCGAAACCGCGACTGCGCCGTCAGCATGGCGAGGCAGGGGCCCATGCAGCAGCAGAAGCACATGGCGATGCTGAGGACCTCGAGCACGGGCGCCGAATCGGCGTAGCCCGTCGGCAGCACGAGTTCGAAGAACAGCCTCGTAAGCGCGGCTTGCGCCACCATGACGGGGATCGTGACGGCCGCGAGCGCACCGCAGACCGTCTTGAACGCACGGAGCTGCCGCTGCGGATCGTCCCTGAGATGGCCGAGGATCGGCTGCACGACGACGGCGAGCGCGAGGCTGATCGCAGCGTTCACCTGCGTCGAGAGCATGAAGGCGAAGTAGTAGATGCCGACGACGCGATCGCTGCAGAACAGCGTCAGCACGAAGCGGTCTGCGACGAGCACCAGCGCGTAGACATAGTGTCCGAGGCACGCCCCGCGGAAGTCCTTGAACAGCGTCGGGAACTGGCCCTTCGGCTCCGCGGGCTCGTCGCGAGGTCCCGCAGCGATGCCGAAGGCGATCGCACGCACGACTGCGCCTGCGACAAAGCCGATCACCACGGCTTCGGGCCGCCGCGTGAGCCATGCGTAGACGATGCCGGCGACCATGACCGTGAGCGCGATCAGCGTGTCGATCGCGGCGATCTGGCGGAACTTCAGCGCGACGCGCATGCGCGAGAGCGGTGGGTAGGAGAGGCTCTCGAAAAATGCCCGCACTCCGAGCAGGGCGACGACGAGCCCCATCGCCTTGTGGTCGGTGGCGAGTCCCATCACCGCACCCGTGGCCACGATCGATGCGAGCGAGGTCACCGCGACGATGCGCGAGAGCCGCCGGCCCGCGGCGATCCAGTCGCCGAGGTCGTGTCCGAACCGGACAAGGACATCGGAAATGACCGGAGGCGGAAAGACGAGCAGCAGCGAGACGATCGCGAGCCCCGAGGCTGCGATACCCACACTTTCCGGCTCGAGGAGGTACGCGAAGGCGAAGGTGCTGATCGCGGCGGAGCACTTGGCGAACAGGAGCTGCAGGACCGCCCAGACTCCACCCATGGCGGCGGCGGCGCGGTAGCTCTGATGCTTGGTCTTGGCGACCGGTTCGCCGTCGGTGTTCATGGTGCGGGCGCCCGTACGACCGTCGGGGACGGCATGTTCCCTGGCGACCGAAATTCCTCATCGGCATCAGTGGTACGACCGATAGAAGAAATGTCTTCATGCCCTCGCAACTCGCCCGATCTCCCCTCATCGGCGCCCGTGTTGTCGTTACCGGCGGCGCGGGGTTCCTCGGCCGTGCCGTGGTCGAGAGGTTGCGTGCCCGGGGGGTGACCGACATCGTGGTTCCGAGACGACGCGACTACGACCTCCTGCATGAGGAGGCCGCCATGCGGCTCTATCGCGATGCGCGGCCCGACATCGTTCTTCATCTCGCGGCGGAAGTGGGCGGCATCGGCGCCAATCAGGCGAATCCCGGACGCTACTTCTTCGCAAACATGGCGATGGCCCTTCATCTGATCGAAGGGGCGCGGCGCGCGGCGATCCGCAAGTTCGTGCAGGTGGGAACCATCTGCTCGTATCCGAAGTTCACGCCGGTTCCGTTCCGGGAAGACGATCTCTGGAACGGCTATCCCGAGGAGACCAACGCGCCGTACGGCGTGGCGAAGAAGGCCGCGCTCGTGATGCTCGATGGTTATCGCCGCCAGTATGGACTTGCCTCGAGCTATCTCCTACCCGTGAATCTCTACGGACCTTGGGACAACTTCGACCCGTCGACCTCCCATGTCATTCCGGCGCTGATCCGCAAGTGCATCGAAGCCACCGAGAAGGGCTCGGAATCGATCGAGTGCTGGGGTACTGGCTCGGCGAGCCGCGAGTTCCTGTTCGTGGACGACGCTGCGGAGGGAATCGTCTGCGCTGCCGAGCGCATCGACGATCCGATGCCCATCAATCTGGGCGCGTCGAGCGAGATCGCGATCCGCGACCTTGTGAGGCTCGTCGCCGACGCGTGCGGGTTCACCGGCCGCATCGCGTGGGATCCGAGCAAGCCCGACGGTCAGCCGCGCCGGGCCGTGGACGCGACGCGCGCCTGCGAACTCCTCGGATGGCGCGCATCGACGCCGCTTGCGGAGGGCCTGCGCGCAACCGTGGATTGGTATCGTCGGAATCGAACGCATCGGGCGGGTTACGATCCATCGCGATCCGATCTTGGATCCAGCTCGCCGTCACCATGAACCGATGCGAATCCTCCTGATCAACCAGACCTTCTACCCCGATGTTGCCGCCACGGCGCAGCATGGGCATGATCTTGCGCGGCATCTCGTCGCCCAGGGCCACAAGGTCAGCGTGATCGCATCGCGTTCGATCTACGGAAAGGCCGGTACCGCGCTTCCTGCCTACGAGAATGTCGACGGCATCGAGATCCACCGCGTCGGCCGCAGCATCTACGGCAAGGCGGGACTGCTCGCGCGCTCGACGGACTTCGCGCTCTTCTACGCGTTGACGGCGCTGAAGGCGCTCGAGATCGGCCGCCACGATGTGAGCATCTGCTTCACCACGCCGCCGTTCATCTCGCTGCTCGGCATCCTGCTCCGCGCGCTCCGCGGCACGCGGCTCGTCTACTGGGTCATGGACCTCTATCCAGACGTGCTCGTCGTCACGGGCGTCCTGAACGAGCGATCGCCCGTCGCGCGGGTCCTCGAGCGGATCAACCGATATGCCCTCGCGCATGCGGACCGCACCGTCGTGCTCGGACGCTGCATGGAGAGCCGCGTGATCGCGAAGGGAATTCCCGCTTCCAATCTCGAGCGCATCAACGTGTGGTCGGATGTCGACGAGGTCTGCCCGCGGCCGCGCGCCGAGAACGCGTATCGCCGCGAGTGGGGCGTCGGCGACAAGCTGCTTGTGATGTACTCGGGAAACTTCGGCATCGGCCACGATGTCGAGACCTTCGCCGACGGCGCTGCGCGGCTCGCGGACCGCACCGATGTGATGTTCGCCTTCGTCGGCGGCGGCAAGCGAAAGGCGCAGCTCATCGACGCGATGCGGGCGCGCGGGCTGAGCGCCTTCATCGAGGCCGACTACCAGCCGCGCGAGCGCCTCGGCGAACTGCTGTCCGCGGCGGATGTGCACCTCGTGAGCATGATGCCGAAGTGGTCGGGCGTGATGGTGCCCAGCAAGATCTACGGCACGCTCGCGGCGGAACGCCCGGTGATCTGGGTCGGCGGCGAGGACACGGAGGCCGCCGCGGTCGTCCGCGAGGCGGAGTGCGGATTCGTGATCGCGCCCGGCGACGCGGAAGCGTTTGCGGCAGCGGTGCGGAAGCTCGCGGATGATCCAGCGATGCGTCAGTCGATGGGCCGCCGCGCGCGCCAGGCGCTCGCGGAGCGCTGGTGCGCGCCGATCGCCATGCGCCGATGGGAAACCCTGCTACGCGATGTCGTGACGCGGGATACGCGGAAGGAACCGTGATGGCGGATCGATCGCCGTCGTCCGATCCGTTGGCGGCTCGCAGGACGAGTCCCTATTCGCTGCGCGAGAAGCTGGCGCGGATCGCGTGGGGCTTCGTGCAGGCGACGGTGTTCCGCTGCTCGTTCCACAACTGGTACGCGCTCCGCCGCACGCTTCTGCGCGCCTTTGGCGCGAAGCTCCACGACAGCGCGAACCTGCGTCGCACCGTGCTCATCGAGTGCCCATGGAATCTGTCGATCGGCGCGGAAAGCTCGATCGGCGACCGCGCGATCCTCTACTGCCTTGGACCGGTGACGATCGGTGCACGCGTGACGGTGTCGCAGGGCGCGCATCTCTGCGCCGGCAGTCACGATTCGCGTCGGGCGAGCATGCCGCTGGTTCGGTCGCCGATCGACATCGAGGACGATGTCTGGATCGCCGCGGATGCGTTCGTCGGACCGAAGGTGCGGGTCAAGCAGGGCGCCGTTCTCGGAGCATGCGGCGTGGCGCTCGCGGACCTCGAGCCATGGACGATCTATCTCGGGAACCCTGCGGTCCGCGTGCGTACGCGTGAGTTCGACGGCCGCCCGCCCGTGGCAGGGGCCTGACCGCATCCCGCTGCTATCCTTGGCGCCTGCGAGACAGACGCGATGCCCATGCGCCTCTACACCACGCTGACGAAGTCCACCGACGAGTTCAAGCCGCTTTCGCCCGCGGGCGAGGTGACCTTCTACTCGTGCGGACCCACCGTCTACGACGACGCGCATATCGGGAACTTCCGCTCGTTCCTCAACGCCGATGTGCTGCGGCGCACGCTCGAGCTCCACGGCTTCCGCGTGAAGCATGTGATGAACATCACCGATGTCGGCCACATGACCGACGACGATGTCGCCGACGGCGGCGGCGAGGACAAGATGGCCGTTGCGGGGCGCCGCATCGCGGAGGCGAAGAAGTCGGGCAAGCTGCCGGCGGGGGCGGAGATCGATCCATCCGATCCGTATGCGATCGCCGAGTTCTACGCGCAGCGATTCCTCGAGGACGCGCGGCATCTCGGCCTCAAGGTCGCGATCGAGGAGCGCGCGAACCCCGCGCTGATGCCGCGCCCGACACGCTGCGTGCCGGAGATGATCGCGCTCGTCGAGCGGCTCATCGCGGGCGGACACGCGTATGTCGCGAAGGACGGCGTCGTCTACTTCAGCGTGCAGAGCTATCCCGCGTACGGGCGGCTGTCGGGCAACACGCTCGACAACCTGCGCGAGGGCGAGGGCGGCCGCATCAGCGCCGAGCACCAGGCGGTGAAGAAGCACCCCGCCGACTTCATGCTGTGGAAGCCCGACCCGACGCATCTCATGCGCTGGCCGAGCCCGTGGGGCGAGGGCTATCCGGGCTGGCACCTCGAGTGCAGCGCGATGGCGAAGATGCTGCTTGGCGACGAGATCGACCTGCACTCGGGCGGCGAGGACAACATCTTTCCGCACCACGAATGCGAAGTCGCGCAGAGCTGCTGCGCGAGCGGACATGCGACCTTCTCGCGCTTCTGGTTCCACACGCGGCACCTGCAGGTCGAAGGTGAGAAGATGTCGAAGTCGAAGGGCAACTTCTTCACGGCGCGCGACCTGTTCGCGAAGGGCGTGACGCCGGCCGCGCTGCGGCTCGAGCTTGTCCGCACGCACTACCGTACGAACTCGAACTTCACGATGCAGGGGCTGCGCGACTGCCAGCGCATGATCGACCGTTGGTCTGCGGCGCGGGGCGTGCTCGTCGAGCGTTCGGCGAGTCCTTCGCCGAATGCGGCTCAAACAGGTCCGTTCCAGAGGGCGCTCGTCGAGTTCAAGGATGCGCTGGGCGACGACCTCAACCTCGCGCGTGCGATCGCAGCGCTGAACACTGCGATCGGCGAGACACCCGCCGGCGACGCGAAGGCGGAGCTTGCCGCGCTCGATGCGATGGACTCCGTGCTCGGCGTCTTCGAGCGGAACGCGGCGCTCGCATCGGACGCGGCCGACGACCTCGCGGCGAAGGTCGAGGCGCTGCTCGAGCGTCGCCGCGCCGCGCGCGCCGCGAAGGACTGGGCCGAGAGCGACCGCGTGCGTGATGAGCTCACCGCGCTTGGCGTGCGCATCAAGGACGGCCCGCAGGGGACGACCTGGGAACGCGCGGTCTGATCGCTTCGCATGCATGGAACCGTGCGCGGGGAATCTGCGCGTTTCTTTGACCGCGGCCTTTCGGATTGCCGATCTATCTGCTATACTGAGGCCGTCAGCATCAAGAGCAGCGGAGCAATCCGCTCGGCAACCGAATCCTGATCCGATCACGGTGCCAAATCGATGCGGCTCGAAAAAGGCTGAAAAACAGCCAAAAACGAGCACAATCGAGGATCATGCGAGGATCGCGGCAAACGCCGCCCCTGCTCTTGAATGTCTGACGCGGTGCGAACGGTCTATCCGACGCATGTGGCGTCGGCCGAGCGCACCGCGACAACCTGAAGTGCATCCCGAGCGATGCGCGTGTCGTTCACCGGACTCACGAGAGGTCCGCTGGCGATCGCGCAGACGGCACCCGGCCGCGAGGCACGGTGCCGAATTGATGCGGGCGACGCCGATCGGTGCGTCGTCAACCTCGCGCGCGAGCCGCCTCCATGCGGCACGCGCATCGCTGGGATGCGCTTCCGAAGGGCTTGTTGAGCCCAGGAGTGCGCACCGTGGATCAGAACAATCCAAGCAAGCCTTGCGTCGGGCCCAGCATTCGTCTGCGGGCGTCCGCTGCTCTTCAGCTCCTGCTGTTTGCAATGAATCAGCGCGTCCGCGAAGCGGCTGCTGATGCACTCGAGCCGTACGCACGCGTCGGCAATGACGACATGAGGTGCCACGACTGCGAGTTTGGAAGCCTTCCGTGCGCCGAGCGCATTGCTGCGCGCATCGTCGCTTCGATGTACGACCAGTCGGTTGCACGGAAGGGCCTCTTCGGTGCCGTGCCTCACAAGAACTTCGAGTTGACACCACCGTGCCCTGCCGGAGATGCGACGCACCGCGTCTACCGCCTCGTTGGTGGACTGGTTCGCGGATGGGAGGACGGACGGCGGAGAGGAAACTGGTTCTATCGGATCCAGGACACCTTCGTGCTGCCGTCGAGACCAGAGCAGCTCTTCCAATGGCCTCTTCAGTCGATCCAGCGTCTTGGGCAGTGGTCTCTTGAGGAGGGTGCACCGGTCCGAATGCGGTTCCAGCGTTCAAGGGAACTCGGTCGCGCGCTCACCAGTTGGGATGTCCCTCGGCTGTTCGATCCAGAAGGGCGGCTCGAGTGCACGCTCTCGGCCTTGCCGGGGAACCCCCTCCTCGCATCGCTCCAGATCGACTCTTCGCTCCTGATGCGGCTTGTGACGGGGCGTCT
>JBKCZS010000192.1:0-13614 GCA_046337925.1 bacterium
GCGCCTCGCCACGGGGGGCGCGGGCGATGCCCTCCTCCTCGACGAGTTCGGGGCCGAGCACGGGATCGCTCGAGAGCTTGCTCCAGACCTCGATCGCCTCGCGCGCGCGGCCGGTCAGGCGGAAGAACTCGCCGTAGGCCAGCATCTGCCGCACCCGCAGCCGCGGCGAGTCGGCGATGCGGGCCGCGAGCTCATGCGCCTCGGCGCCGGCATCGGGAACACTGCTCGCCAGTTCGACGAGCTGCCCGAGAAGCGCCTCGCGGACCATCTCGCTGCCGTGACCGCGGCTGAGGGCGGCCTCCGCCACCCGAGCCGCCTCGAGCGCGAGGTTCGGCCGCTGCGTCGCGCGCGCAAGTTCGACGAGCGCGAGCGCCGTGGCGGGGTCGTCGGGCGACGATGCGAGCCGTGCGCGCAGGATGTTCTCCGCACGCTCGGGCGCCATCAGCACGCGCAGGGCGTCGTCGCCGGCGGTGACGATCCGGTCGTCGGCGAGCACCGCGTTGCCGGGGCGCTGCCCGCCGATCCGCGCGCGGATCGCGCCCGTCGCGAGATCGAGGACGACGAACTCGTCGAGCCCGGGCACGAGCACGGCGTCGCCCGCAACGCTCACGCGCCCGCGGATGCCGCTCCGGTTGTCCATGCCGCTTCGAGCTGGCTCGACGCCCCGCAGCGTCTCCGTGAACCGCCACAGCGGCTTCGAGAGGTCGCGGGCGTCGAACGCGACGATGTCGCCGCCGACGCCGAGCACGACCGGAACCGCGTTGCCGCTTCCATCGAGGCGCGCGGAGGCCGCGATCAGGTAGCGGGGATCGCCCCACGCCGTCTCGGGTCCGACGGGCCGGGCTTCAAGAAGCATGCCGGAAACCCGATCGAGCGCCTCGACCGAATCGCCATCGGGCGAGAGCACGATGACGCGTCCGCCCGCCACGACGGGCGTGCAGAGTTCCCACGGCTCCGAGCCGAGGCGAGGGTCGCGCAGCGGCACGGGAACTCGCCGCAGCCATTCGATCGCGCCGTCGTTGGCGCGCACGCAGGCGGTCGCGCCGAGCGGCGTCGAGACCACGACCGCGTCGCCATCGAGGACAAGCCCCGCCTGCCGCCGGCCGGCGACCACGCGCGTGCCGGGGGCGCCGGCGATCGTGGTCGCCCAGCGCACGCTGCCGTCGCGGCGGTCGAGCGAGATCAGCCAGTCCACCTGCTCGAGCCGCTGCGTCGACTTGCGCGCGGACACGATGACCGAGTCAGGCAGCAGGATCGGCGTGCCGACCGGGAAGAGCGATTCGAAGTCGGCACGGCCTTCGTGTCCGTCGAGGTCGACCGTCCAGAGCGGCGTGCCGTCGCGCGGATCGAGGCACCAGATGCGGGCGGGGCCGCTGCGCGCGTTGGCGAACGCGTGGCCTTCCAACGCGACGAGCGCGCCGTCGTCGACGGCCAGCGCGGAGAGGTCGCCGACGCCGCCGATGTCGCGCTCGATGCCCATCGAGCTGAGCGATCGCGTCCAGCGCGTGTCGCGCGAATCCGCATCGAACGCGCGCACGCGCTGCCCTTCGCTGAGATAGATCGTCTGCCCTACGACCGTCGGGGCCGCGACCAGCCAGCTCGCATCGCTGCGCGCGCGCTCGACCGCACGCGGCGAGAGCGACGCCACGGGGCCGTCGAAGAGCCGGCGGAACAGCGTCGCGTCGAGGTCGACCGTCCAGATCTCGCGCCAGCTCGAGTCGGGCGGCTGCGTCTGGGTGCCGGTCGCGAGCGGCGTGCGCGCGAAGGACGCGCTCGGCTGCACCGCGGTGCGCTTGACCTGCTCGAGGGCGAGGCGAACCTCGCGGAGCTCGTCCGGCGGAAGATCGGCCGTGCGGGAGAGCTGCTCGAGCGGAAGCGCGGCCTCGAGGGCGTCGAGTCCGAGCCTCCGCACGGCGAACGCCTGGAGCGCGGTGAACGCCACGCGCTCGCGGCCCGTGAGATCGGGGTGCTTCGAGACGCGGGAGAGGATCGCGCGCGCCTCGGTCGGACGGTCGGCCGCGAGCGCGCGCTCGGCAAGCGAAAGCGACGCCACGAGG
Organism: bacterium; assembly: GCA_046337925.1. GTDB lineage: Bacteria > Planctomycetota > Phycisphaerae > Phycisphaerales > SM1A02 > QWPT01. The sequence continues at coordinate 2,058 of JBKCZS010000192.1, forward strand.
CCGGCGCGCGTCAGCCGCCGGCGGGCGGCGGTCGGCTCGGGCCCCTGCTCCTCGAGCATGCGCTCGGCCGCGCGCGACTCGTTGTCGCGGAAGCGCTCGAGCACCGTTGCGTTCGCAAGCAGGAACCGTTCGACCTCGTCGGCGACCGCCACGAACCGGCCATCGCCTTCCGGTCCCGTGCGGAGGACCGTGCGGAGGACCGTGCGGAGGACTTTGTCCCGATACTCGTCGAGCAACCGCCTGGCGAGACGCGCGGCCTCCGCCGGATTGTCGGTCCGCTGCACCAGCGCGTCCTCGTAGAGCGCCTGCGCGGTCGGCGAGTCGGCGATCGCGGGCGTGGTCTCCTGCTGTCCCCATGCCGGGCTTGCCACGACGCCGAGCCCGCAGCACGCCGCAAGGCCGAGCGTGGTCAGGCTGAGCTTCGCCAGCGGCATCGCGATCGAGCCGCCAAGGCGAAAGCGCGCGGGAGGGGGCGAACAGACCATCGTCCGAAGAGTAGCGGGTCTCGATGCCCGTGGCAGCGCGCAAGCGCGCGGGAGCCGAAAGCCGTGCTACATTCCGCGCGCGATGACCCCCGCCGCACCCAAGCCCCTCCGACTTGAAGCCGCCCTGCGAACGATGGCGACCACGGGCGCCGCGGCCTCGGTGCTGTGGACCGCGGGCGGCTGCTCCGTCGTCCGCCCGGACGCGCGCGCGACCGATGCCCGCATCGTCGAGACGGGCGGCGGCGCGACGCAGGTCGACATCGCCCTCGAACTGAAGAACACCGGCGACGACGAGGTCGAGCTGGTCGAGTACGACTATGTCGTGACCCTCGGCGACGGCTCGAGCTACGGCGGCAAGTGGGCGGCGCTCCGCGCGCTTCCGCCGGGCCGCACCGTCGAGGCCACGATTCCCGCCGTGCTGCCGGCCGCCAGCGTGGGCATCGGACAGGTGCCGTGGAGCGTGAGCGGAACGCTCCGCTACCGCGACCCGCAGTCGATCGCCCGCATCTTCTACGAGGCGGGGATCCTGAAGACCGAGGTCTCCTTCTCGGGTTCGGGCCCGTCCCTCAAGCCGATCGCGGCGGCTCCCGCCGCGGCGACCGGCCAGTAGCGCACGGTTCCGCACGACGGCCTCGCGGGATATCGCACCCGGCCGCGCAGATCCACCCCGCACCGCTCGCACGACCCGTTCCGTCCCTGCGGGATTTGGCAGTTCCTCCGCCACCGCGCTCACCGATCGCGACGCCACCGCCGATCTCCTGCTCGAACCGGGAGATTGCACCGTGGCCGACTGCCCTGAACTCAACGACATCCTCCGATGCGCGAACGAACTCGACGCATCCGACATCCATCTCGTGTGCGGCCTGCCGCCGATGGTGCGCTGCCGCACGGTGATGCAGGCGCTGCCCCTCACCGATCTGTCGCCCGACGGGATGCGCTACATCCTCGAGTCGATCACGACGGCCTCGCAGATCGACCGCTTCGACCACCAGCAAGACATCGACTTCTCCTACGCCGTTCCCGGCCTGCGCAGCTACCGCGTGAACGCGCACCTGCAGCGCGGTTCGGTCGCGATGGCGCTGCGCGCGATCCGCACGCGCGTACCGGAGCTCGCCACGCTCAACCTGCCGCCCGTGATCGAGCGGCTCACCCACCTTCCCCGCGGCCTCGTGCTGGTGACGGGCGACACGGGCTCGGGCAAGTCGACCACGCTCGCGGCGATGATCCAGGCGATCAACCACCGCTCGAAGAAGCATGTCATCACCCTCGAGGATCCGATCGAGTATGTGTTCGACAGCGAGAACTGCCTGATCGAGCAGCGCGAGCTCGGCTCCGACATGCCGAGCTTCGCGAGCGGCCTCAAGCATGCGCTCCGCCAGGACCCCGACATCATCCTTGTCGGCGAAATGCGCGACCTCGAGACCGCGGCGCTCGCGATCACCGCCGCCGAGACCGGACACCTCGTCCTCTCGACGCTCCACACCGTGAACGCGGCGCAGACGGTCGAGCGCATCGTCGACATGTATCCCGCCGGACAGCAGAACCAGATCCGCGCCATGCTCGCGAACACGCTGCAGGCGGTGATCTCGCAGACGCTCTTCCGCCGCGTCGACAAGGAAGGCATGGTTCCGGCGATCGAGGTGCTGCTCTGCACCTCCGCGGTGCGCAACATCATCCGCGAGGCGCGCACCTTCGAGATCGCCAATGTCATCCAGACGAACCGCGCGATCGGCATGCGTTCGCTCGATGCCGCGATCGCGGATCTCTACCAGAACGGCATGATCTCCCGCGAGGATGCGCTCGCGAAGACTTCGGCCCCCGAGCGGTTCGGGCGGTCGCAGGCTGCCTGACGCGCAGCGGACGGAGAACCGGTGGGTGCAAGTCCGCGCGATGCGCGGGAGGGATTGATTGAGGGCGCAGCAGTTTCGCTTTCAGGTCCGTACTCCACAGGGCGAGGTCGTCTCGGGCGTCCTTGCGGCGGAGACCGCCACGGGGGCCGCGCTCGCGCTGCGCACGCGCGGCGACGAGGTGCTCGCGCTCGCGCCGATCGCGGCCGCTTCGGCGGGCCCGCGGCGGCTCGCCGAGATCCTCAACTACTCCTCGGGGCCATCGCGCAAGGACATCCTCGACTTCACCACGCAGCTGGCGGTCATGATCCGCGCGGGCATCTCCATCCGAGCGGCGCTCGAGGGCATCGCCGAGCAGGTCGACAATCCGAAGTTCCGCCGCATCCTGATGCAGATCAAGGCCGATGTCGAGGGCGGACGGCAGTTCTCCGAGGCGATCTCGCGGCATCCGAAGCTGTTCGGCCCGCTCTATGTCAGCATGGTGCGCGCCTCGGAGATGTCGGGCTCGTTCGCGAGGATGCTCGACCGCATCGCGGCGTATCTCGCGCAGGAGATGGAGACGCGGCGGATGGTCGTGAGCGCGAGCATCTATCCCGGCATCATCGCCGCGATGGCGATCGCCACCACGGTGTTCCTGCTCACCTTCGTGCTTCCGAGCTTCGCGGGCGTGTTCAAGGGCAAGGAAGAAGCGCTGCCCGCGCCGACGATCTTCCTCCTCGGGCTCTCCGAGTTCATGATCCGCAACTGGTGGATGATCCTCGGCGGCGCGGTGCTCGCCGGCGTCGGGTTCCTCGCCTTCATCCGCACCGAGGTCGGTGGAAGCTGGTGGGACCGCGTCAAGATCTCGGCGCCGATCATCCGCCGCATGTTCCGCGCGCTCTACATCAGCCGCTCGCTCCAGACCATGGGCGAGCTGCTGAACGCCGGCGTCCCGATGCTCGACACGATCGCGATCACCGGCGATGTGTCGGGAAACCGCCACTACCGCAGGCTGTGGCGGTCGGTACACGGCGCCGTCAAGCAGGGAAAGCCCGTGCAGCTGCAGCTCTCGCGAAGCCCGCTCCTGCCGCGCTCGGTCGTCCAGATGATCGCGGCGGGCGAGGAGTCGGGCAAGCTCGGCGAGGTGCTCGACGAGGTCAGCGCGTTCTACGCCAAGGCGCTCAAGGACGCGATCAAGGCCGTCACGAGCATGATCGAGCCGATCATGATCGTCTTCATGGGATCGGTCGTCGGCTTCATCGCCATGGCGATCATCCTGCCGATCTTCAAGATGTCGAACCTGGTCACGGGAAAGTGAGGAACGCGATGCACCGCACGGCACCACCGCGACGATCGCGCGCTTCCCGCGCACGCGGGTTCACGCTCATCGAGGCTGCGATCGCGACGATGATCGTCGGCAGCGGCATCGTGGCGGTGATGGGCGCGCAGCGGGCGTTCCATGTGCAGAACGAGTGGGCCGCAGAGGCGGCGACCGCGCAGCAGCTCGGCACCGAGGTGCGCGAGCTGGTGCTCGGGCTGCCGCAGCGCGATCCGGTGACCAACGACGACGCGTGGGGCCCGGAGGGCGACGAGGACGGCGTCGGCGACTTCGACGACCTCGACGACTTCGACGGCGCCGTGTTCGACTCGGCCGACGGAACCGGCCCGCTCAACGCGCTTCGGCTCCCCATCGCCGGCATGGACGGCTGGCGCCAGCGCGTCCTCGTCGAGAACATCGATCCGTTCGACCTCACGAGCACGGTCGCCGACGGCGCGAGCGAACTCATGCGCGTCACCGTGATCGTCGAGCGCCGCGCGCCCGCCGAGGAGTCGCCGCGCGAATTCACCCGAGTCTCCTGGATCGCGCCGCGCCGATGACGAACCGCTCCGCCCATCGCTTCCGGTTGCGGCCACGGCGCGGCATGGCCAGCGTGTTCGCGCTGCTCCTCCTCGTGGTGCTGAGCTCGCTCGCCGCGTCGATGGCCGTCGTGGCGCAGTCGAACCTGCGCGCGGCGGACGGCCTGGTGCTCGCCATGCGCGCCCAAGGCGCCGCCGAGAGCGGGCTCGCGTTCGCCTCGCATCGCCTCGGGCGCGAGTCGGCCCGCTTCGTCGTGACGCGCGGCGTCGTCGACGACGCGTTCGCGACGCGCCTGTGGGACGGTTCATGGTCGCTCGCCGACGGCACCGTCTCCGTGCTGCCGCCCGAGGGATTCCAGGGCCCGCTCTTTCCCGATGGCCTCGCCGAAGCCCTGCGCGACGCGCACTCGGCCGACGCCGGCGCGTTCGCGCCCGAGGACTCGCACGACGCGCTCCCGACCATCGGGCAGGACGGCACGCTCGTCACGCGGCCGATGCGACTCGAGCCGGACAACGACCGTCTCTGGTTCCAGCTCACCTATGCGCGCGTCGAGGGCACGCCGAACATCCGCGTCACCGCGCTCGGCGTCGCGGGCGACATCCGCCGCACGCTCTCGATGGAGTTCCGCGTGGGCAAGCGCATCGAGTACGCGGTGCTTGCGCCGAACCGGGTGATGATCGGGAAGAATGTGCTCGTCGAGGGTCCGCTCGGCACCCGCTACGGCACGACCGCGGGCGAGCTCACCGCCGCGAACGGCGATCCGCTCGTGATGCGCAGCGACTTCCGCGATCTCACCGCCGAGCTCGATGCCAGACTCGACGCGCTCGCCGCGGCGGTCGCGGCGGGCGATGTCGACGGCGACGGGCGGCTTCGGCCCGCCCACTCGCTCGAGGGCGACAACCTCGACGCGCTCGGCCTCGCCGACATCGACGGCAACGGCTTCGTCGACGACTTCGACCTCTTCCTCGAGGAGTTCGATGCCGACGGCGATGGCGGCATCGTGTGGGACGAGACGCGCACGGCCGAGGCGGGGCTTGGCGACCTCTCCGCCGAGTTCAGCGGCGTCGACGACCAGCTTGCGCGGCTGATCGACCTCGCCGTCCCCGACCGCAACGACGACGGCGTCGTCGATGCGCGCGATGTGCGGCTCGGCTACTCGGACGGCGTCCTCAACTCCTTCGACCTCTATGCGAAGGTGCACGGCGCGCTCGCGTTCGCCGTCGGGGAATCCGACTGGGAAGGAGCCGCGGGCGAAGCGTGGCAGCGCATCGCGCAGGGACCGGTCGCGCCGGACGAGCGCGAGGCGCCCGTCCGATTCGAGGTCGATGCGAACGACCTGCGCGAGATCACCACCGCCGACTTCGGCGAGTCCGCGCAGTGGTTCAGCACGCAGGCGCAGCCGACCTTCGCATCGCAGGCCTCGGCAGGCGTCTCCGCCGGCGGCAGCCACACCCCCGCCGCGGCGGCGCCGTTCGAAGCGGTGCCGTACGGCTCGCCCACCGCCTACGACTTCTACCAGCGCCCGATCTACGAAGGGATCACCTTCACGAATGTGCGGATTCCGAAGGGCCTGAACGCGCTCTTCCGGAACTGCACCTTCGTCGGCACCTGCTACATCGAGACGGAGTCCGGCTGCACCGATGTCAACTGGAACTACACCGGCTCGATCAAGGTCGTGTACTCGCAGGACGGGAGCGTGTCGTTCGCGCCGCGCTTCCCGTCGATCACGGCGCAGCTCGGCTCGGCGACGCTCGCCGACACGCGGCCGCATTCGAACTCGATCCGCTTCGACGGATGCACCTTCCTCGGATCGATCGCAGGCGACACGCCCGCCGAGTACACGCACTGGCGCAACAAGATCCAGATCACGGGCGCCTCGCGCTTCTTCAGCGACCCGAACGATCCCGAGATCATGCTCCAGCCCGATGGCGCCGCGCTCCGCGACAGCCTCGTCGCGCTCGGCGCCGAGACGCTCGACCGGCTGCAGCGGAGCTCGATCATGCTTCCGGGATGGTCGGTCGATGTCGGCAACTTCACGAACGAGGTGGCGAGCGACCCGGACCTCACGCCGCGCGTCCGCCTGCGCGGCACCGTGGTCGCGGGCGTCATGGACATCCGCGGCACGGCGGATCTCTTCGGCACGCTGCTGATGACCTTCCGCCCCGTCGCAGGCCAAGGACCGCTCGCGTACAACGGCATCCCCGAGTCGTTCAACACCACGATCGGCTACTTCGGGACCGACGACGGCGACGGAGAGGGCGCGCTGCCGGGCGAGGCGGGATTCTCGGGTTTCGGCGAGATCCGCCTCCGCTACGACCCCGATGCGAAGCTGCCGGACGGCGTGCCGTGGCCGGTCTCGATCGACGCGGTCGCGGCCACCTATCGCGAAGGAGCCGCGCCATGACCGCGCGCCGCACACGCTGCCGCGCGCGGCGCGGGCTCACGCTGATCGAACTCCTCATCGCGCTCGCGATCACGGCGACGCTGCTCGCCGCGATGCTCATGGCGCTGCAGGCCGCCTTCCGCGGCTACCAGGCGAGCGTCGAGCAGTCGTCGACCCAGATGACCGGGCGCGTGGTCGCGCAGCGCATCCTCGGCCTCGTGCGCACCGGCGCCGCGTTCGGTCCGCTTCCCACCGATCCCCGCGACCGCTTCGTGCAGGGCGATTCGCTCGCGATCACGCTCGACACGGGCGAGACGCTGACGCTGCGGCTCGACCGCGCCGGGGAGACGCTCTTCATCCGCGCCGGCTCGGGCGACGAGCGCACGCTGCTTTCGGGCGTGCGCGGTCCGGTCGACGACGAAGGCGCCGCGCGCGGCGCGTTCACGCTCGAGTTCGAGAAGGGGACATCGCTCGTGCGCGCCTCGTTCGACCTCACCGTCGAGTCGGACTTCGAGACGCAGATGACGCTCGAAGGCGACGAGGTGACGCCGCTGCGGATCGTGGGAACGGCCTCGCCGCGACGCTCGCCCTGGTGACGCGCGCTCAGCTGCCGAGCCGGAGCGCGTCGGCGCGGGCGCGCGACTCGAGCGCTTCCTGCATCAGCCGCTGGTGCGTGCCGAGGAACGCCGGCTCGGACGCGGCCGCCCCGCTCGGCACCACCGCCGGGTCGCTGAGTTCGTACGAACCGTCCGGCTTCATCAGCCAGCGCTGGCGGCGGTCGGTCATGTGGAGCTGCAGGATGTGCCAGAGCCGCTCGCGATGCGCGCGCAGCTCGATGGGCGTCGCGCACTCGACACGCGTGTTGAGGTTGCGGTACATCCAGTCGGCGCTTCCGATGTAGAAGTCGCCGTCGATCGGATCGGCCTTGCCGTTTCCGAACCAGAAGATGCGGCTGTGCTCGAGGAAGCGTCCGATCGTCGAGCTGACGCGGATGTTGTCGCTGAGGCCCTTCACGCCCGGCCGCACGCAGCAGAAGCCGCGGACGATGAGATCGATCTGGACGCCGTCCATCGACGCTCGGTAGAGCGCGTCGGTGACGCTGCGGTCCTCGCTCTGGTTCCTCTTGGCGATGATGCGGCCGCCCTTGCCGGCCTTCGCGAGCGCGGCCTCGCGCTCGATGAGCTCGATGAAGCGCCGCTTCATCACGACGGGCGCGACCAGCAGCTTCTGGTACTCGGTCTGGCGGCTGCGGCCCGTCATGTAGTTGAAGAGACCGATGAGGTCCTCGGTGATGCCGGGATCGCAGGTGAGAAGACCGAGATCCTCGTAGATCCTCGCGGTCTTCGAGTTGTAGTTGCCGGTGCCGATGTGGGCGTAGCTGCGGATGCCGCCCTGCTCCTGCCGCACGACGAGCGCGACCTTGGTGTGCGTCTTGTAGCCCACGACTCCGTACGCCACATGGACGCCGGCGTCCTCGAGCTTGCGCGCCCAGACGATGTTGCGCGCCTCGTCGAAGCGCGCGCGCAGCTCGACGAGCACCGCGACCTGCTTGCCGCTTTCGGCCGCGCGGATCAGGCTCGGAATGAACGGCGAATCGCCGCTCGTGCGGTAGAGCGCCTGCTTGATCGCCACGACCTTCGGATCCGCCGCGGCCTGCTCGATGAAGTGCTCGACCGAGTGGTCGAAGCTCTCGTAGGGGTGCTGCACGAGGATGTCGCCCGCGCGGATCATCGCGAAGATGTCCGACGCGTCGTCCTCGATTCCCGCCGGCGCGACGGGCGTCCACTTGGGCCAACGCAGCTCGGGCATGTCGATGTCCGCGATCTCGTTGACCGTGCCCCAGTCGAGGATGCCGTCGGTCTCGTAGATGTCGTCCTCGGAGAGCTCGAGTTCCTCCTCGAGGAATCGCATGATGCGCTCGTTCGCCTTGGAGCCGATCTCGAGCCGCACCACGCGCGCGAAGCGCCGCTCGCGCAGCTGCTGCTGGATCTGCTCGAGCAGGTCCTCGGCATCCTCGTTGTCGCGCTCGGTCTCCGCGTTGCGGGTCACTCGGAACGGCAGCACCTTGACGATCTCCATCCCGGGGAAGAGGTCGTCGAGGTTGTGGGCGATGATGTCCTGCAGCGAGATGAAGCGCCGCGAGAGGCCGAAGCGGTAGAGCTTGCCGCCGATCTCGGGGACCTTCACGCGCGCGAAGAGCGCCTCGCTCTCGCCCGGGCGGCGCAGGAGCACGCCCAGCGAGATCGACATGTTCGAGATGAACGGAAAGCGGTGGCCGGGGTCGACCGCGAGCGGCGTGAGGATCGGGAAGATGTTGCGCCGGTACCAGCGCTCGGCCTCGATCCGCTCGGTCTCGGTGAGGTCGTTCCAGCCGAGGAGCTCGATCGACTCCTTGTTCAGGAGCGGCAGCAGCGTCTCGCGGAAGGCCTGCGTCGCAAGCCCCGTCTGCTCGAGCACGCGCTCGCGGATCAGGATCAGCTGGTCCGACGGCGAGAGCGGCTCCCACGGCGGGCTGCCGACGCCCGCGTCGATCTGCCGGCGCAGGCCGCCGACGCGCTTCATGAAGAACTCGTCGAGGTTCGAGCCGAAGATCGCGAGGAAGCGCACGCGCTCGAGGAGCGGGTTGCGCGGGTCGAGCGCCTGCGCGAGCACGCGGCGGTTGAACTCGAGCCACTGGAGGTCGCGGTTGAGGAACCGCGACGGGTCGTCGGGTCCGCGCGGCACGAGGTCGTTCGGCGCGGGAGCGCGGTTTGGGTCGGAGGGCTTCGCGACTTCGTTCATGCGTCGGATCTCAGTCGGGTCTCAGTCGGGGCTCGGCGGATCTCACGCGGGGCGCGGCAGGCGCACCACGGCGATGCAGTTCGGGGCTTCGGTCACGCGCACCCACTCGAGGTGGACGCGGGGGTCGGCGGTCTCGAGTCGGGCGGCCAGTTCGCCCGCGATGTGACGCGCGAGCGCTTCGGCCGACGGATTCATACGGTCGAAGGGAGGGCTTTCGTTCAGATTGCCGTCGCGAAACGGCGCGATGATCGCGCCGAGCATTCCCTCGACCGCGTGGAAGTCGCAGAGGAGGAGCTCGCCGTCGAGCGCGTCCCCCGCCACCGACACCTGGACGCGCCAGTTGTGACCATGCAGGCGCTCACGGACGCCGCCGAGCAGGATCGCGTGTGCGGCTGCAAACGAGGTCTCGACCTCGATGGCGTACTGGGCGGGCTGGGCGGTCATCGCGTGGGGCGAGTGTAGCGTTCGGGTGCGCGGCGAGGTTCGGCGGCCTGCGCGTGGTTTTTGCGCGTTCCCCGAGCGAAACGGGCGGCCGTACACTCGCGCCCTCCCCTGCGAGACCCTCATGGCACACGCGACCTCCGACGCCCCTCTCATGCTCTCCGTCTCTGGCGCCCGTGGCATCGTCGGCAAGACGATGACCCCGGTCGTCGCAGCGACCTTCGCGGCCGCCTTCGGCTCGCACATCCGCACGCTCATCGCCGGGCGCCGGCCGAAGCTGGTGGTCGCGCGCGACGGCCGCTTCGGCGGCGAGGCGCTCGCCCGCGCCGTGCAGGGCGCGTTGGCGTCGGTCGGCTGCGATGTGGTCGACATCGGCGTGGCGATGACCCCGACGGTCGGGCTCATGATCCGCGCGCTCGGAGCCGACGGCGGCATGGCGGTCACCGCCAGCCACAACCCGATCGAGTGGAACGGCCTCAAGTGCCTCGATGGCGACGGCCTCGCGCCGCCGAAGCCGGTCGCGGAGGCGATCATCGCGCGCTTCAAGGCGGCCGACATCGCGTTCGCGCAGCCGCTCGAGATCGGCTCGATCACCACCGACGCAAGCGCCGCGCAGCGCCATGTCGACCGCGTGATCGAGGTGCTCGGCGGCGCGGGCGGCGCGGCTGCGCGCATCCGCGCGAAGAAGCTGCATGTCGTCCTCGACAGCGTGAACGCGTCGGGCTGCGTCGGCGGGCGAATGATGCTCGACGCGCTCGGCTGCGGCGTCACCCATATCTACGGCGAAATGACGGGAATCTTCGGCCACACGCCCGAACCGACCGCGGAGAACCTCGGCGACCTCGCCGCGAAGGTGCGCGCCGAGAACGGCCGCGCCGCGTGCGGCTTCGCGCAGGATCCGGACGCAGACCGCCTCGCGATCGTCGACGAGAACGGCCGCTACATCGGCGAGGAATACACGCTGGTGCTCGCCGCGCAGCGCATGCTCGAACTGCGCGGGCCGATCGTCATGGCGGCGAACCTGTCGACCTCGCGCATGATCGACGACATCGCGGCGAAGTTCCCGGGCGCCTCCGTGCTGCGTACCGCGGTCGGCGAGGCCAATGTCGTCAGCGCGCTCAAGCCTGCGAAGGGCCTCCTCGGCGGCGAAGGCAACGGCGGCGTGATCATGCCCGAGGTCTGCTGGGTGCGCGACTCGCTCAGCGCGATGGCGCTCGTCCTCGACCTCCTCGCAAGCCGCAGCGAGCCGCTCTCGAAGATCGTCGACGCGATGCCGCGCTATTCGATTCTGAAGACGAAGCTCGACCTCGCCTCGATCGGCGGCCTCGCCGCGGTGGCGCCGGCCCTCGCGAAGCTGAAGGCGGCGTTCGCAGGCGAGAAGATGAACGACTCCGACGGCGTCCGCATCGACTTCAAGGACGGCTGGGTGCACCTCCGCGCCTCGAACACCGAGCCGATCGCCCGCATCATCGCCGAAGCCCCGACCGAGGCGCGCGCACAGGAATTGATCTCGATGTGCGCGAAGGCCGCGGGGCTGTAGCCTGATCGCGCCGCGCTGCCCTGCTACATTGCCCGCCATGCCCCGCGCGCCATACGCACGCCACCTCGCCATCGCCGCGCTCGCCGCGGCCGCGCTCTCTGTCGGCTGCGAGACGATGCGCTACGAGCCCACGAAGGCGACGCGTGCGTACCCCGCGAACCTGCCGCAGGAACGCGTGGCCGAGGTGCAGGTCTTCAACGACGGCGACGCGATGCTCATCGTGAACGCGACGGTCGAGAGCTG
>JBKCZS010000193.1:0-7876 GCA_046337925.1 bacterium
TGTGGACCGGGGCCTGCGCGGGGACCTCGAGATCATCGTGTCGCGGCTCCTCGAGAAGCGTCCGGCGGACCGCTACCAGAGCGCGCAGCAGCTGCTCGAGGACCTCGGGCGGTACCTGAGCGGCCAGCGGACGCGCGTGCGTCGGCTGCCGTGGCATGTGCGCATGGGGCGCTTCGTGAAGCGGTATCCGGTCTACAGCTCGGTCAGCGCCGCGCTCGCGCTCGTCGCGCTCGCCGCGATCGGCTACGCGGGCATCACGCTCGCCGAGGCGCGCGCGCGCGAACGGCAGGTCGCGATCGACGAGACCACCGCGCTTCAAAGCAACCTGTCCGCCGCCGCCTCCGCGGTTGCGCGCGGCCAGCCCGCCGCAGCGGCGACCTTCGCGGCGGCTGTGCCCGAGGCTCGCCGCGAGTGGTCGTGGCATGCGCTGAACCGCTTCCTCGGCACGGGCCGCGTGATCACGCGCATCTTCTACGGAGTCGAGGAGTTTGCTCCGCGCGGCGAGAGGGTGTTCTACAACATCCGGCTGCACGGGTGCTCCGTGCTGGAGGATGGGTTGCGGCGCACGCGCGCGATATGCGACTTCGAGAGCGAGATCTCTCCCGACGGATCGGCCTTCGTCGCACTCAACGCGTCCGACGGCTTCCTGGTCGTCCAGTCGACCGCGGACGGATCGGTGCTCGATGTGGTCGAGTCTCCCGTGGTCAACGCGGCGGAACTGGCGTGGACGACCGATTCGCGTGGTGTCGTCGTGGTCAACGCGATGGGGCAGATGGGCCTGGTCGAGCTTGCGTCGAAGCGCGTCCGGCGAATCGAGCTCGGCTGGGGCGCGGTCGGGGCTGAAGGACCGATGCTTGCGGCGAGCGATCGATTCGCGGTTGCCGTGCAGCGTGCGGGCAGCGAGCTTGCGATCGTCGCGCTTGACGACGGTGGCGACGAGCCTGGGCTGCGCGCCGTCCCGATACCTGGAATCTCCGCGGTATCGCTCGCCGTCGCGGTTGCCAACGGCCGCACCTACGCCGTCATCGGGACCGCGCGTGGGTCGCTCGAGATCGTCGACCTCGAGATCGCCGACCTCGAGATCGCCGACCTCGAGCGCGGCGTCGTGGCGCGCTCGATCAAGTGGGGCAACTCGCCGATCCGCGCGGTCGCGGTCGATGATGCCCGTGGCCTCGTGGTCGCGGGCGGACGCGAACTCGATGAGCGGTTCGGAACGATCGGTGCGTGGGATCTCGAGACCGGCGAGATCCTGGGTACGCTCGGTGCCGCGAACGGCGTATACGCCATGGCCTTCTTGCAGGACGGAGAGCGGCTCTTCGTCGCGGAAGGCAACTCGGACGCCATCCGCGCCGTCGATGTCGAGCGCGAACTCCTGACGCCCACGATCGGTGGCGGCGTGCAGGCGGTGTCGGGCTTCGCCTTCGTCGATTCCGAGACGCTGCTGCTCGCGCGGGCAGATGGATTCTTCCGCTGGAACTGGAGCCGTGACCCCGACGGCCGCGTGGCGAAGCTCGATGCGTGGCCGCTTCCGAGCGATGCTTCGCGCGGGGGCGCGTTCGCAGTCGTGTCGCCCGACGGCGGTCGCACGAAGGCGCTCGCCATCGTCGATGCAGACGCGCGTGCGGTGCGCATCTACTCGGAGGCAGGTGGGCCGCTGGCAGAGGTCGGCATCGACGGCGATGCGCGAACCGACGGCGATGGCAGCACTCCGATCGCCGCGACGCGCGACGGATTCCTGCTCGGGATCGGCCGCACGCTGGTCCACTACGGACTGGTGTCGTCGCCGGAGGGGCGGCTCGCGATCAAGCTGCTCGGCGAGTCTGCGCTTCCAGCGGACATCGAGAGTATCGGCGCAACCGAGGGCGGGCGCCGCGCGGTCGCGACGGTGTTCGGTTCGAGGATGCTCGGGATCGATGTCGACTCGGGTCGGTTCGCGGTCGTGTGGGACATCCCGGCCGCCGACCCGAGGGCGGGACGGTCGTGTTCGGGTGCGATGACGCCCGATGGTCGGACCGCCGTGTCGGTGTCGGGCGACGCCGATCTCTCGATCTACGAGGCGTCGGGCGGCTTCAGCCTGTTCGTCGCAGGCGACTTTGCGCCGTGGAACATCGACCGCCCGGCAGTCGATGTGCGTTTCTCGCCGGATGGGCGAGCGCTTGCGGTGCGTTTCGCCGATGGCACCGTCCGCGTCATCGAGTCGTCTGCGCCGCGCGAACCCGCAGGGAGGACGCCGTGAATCTCGGTTCAGCCAGAAGCTCGCGCATGCTGCGCCCGATCATGCTCGCCCTCTTGTGTGGATCGCTGGCCGCCGGCCCGACGCGCGACGGGTCCACGCAGCCGCCGGTCACCTTTGCCTCGCTCCTCGAGACGCTGGCCGACGAGCGGCTCGATCGCGTCGTGGCGTTCGGCGCGTCGCGCGCCGAGGTGTTCTCGTCGCGCGATCCCGGTTCGATCGCGCCGAGCGAGCCCGAGTCGTGGTTCTCCGACGCCGATGTCGGGCACGCGATCCGCATCGACTCCGTCGGCGACCGCACCGAGTGGGTCCTCGCGGACTCGCGGGGGCCGGGCTTGCTCGCGCGCATCGTGCTCGACTGTCCGAAGTCGGTCGCCGAAGCGGTGCTGCGCGTGCGGATCGATGGCGCGAGCGAGCCGCTGATCGAATGGCCGCTGCGCGAACTCCGCGCAGGCATCGCGCCGCGCTTTGCGCCGTTTGTCCGCTGGAATCCGATGTCGCAGCGGATGGGCGCCGCGTTCAATGCGGCGGCGGGCGCCCGCGAGACCAAGCAAACGGCTGGCACGCTCGACTGCATCTTGCCGATCCCGTTCGCGCACTCGTGCACCGTCACGATCGACCGTCGGCCGGAGGCGTATCGAATCGAGACGGCGCTGTTCGACGGTGGTCGCGCGGTCGACAGCCTGACCCGCGCCACGCTGGAATCTTCGGACGCCGAGGTCGTGCGGGTGCGCGAGCGGCTTCTTGCCCGCATGCAGCCTGCACCTGCCTCGACCTCCACTGCCGCGATCTCGGCTGCTTCGACGGCGGGCGCTCCGCAGATCGAGCCGGGCGAGCGCGTCGAGCGCACGCATGGAGCGGCGGGCGTGGTGCGCCGGCTTGTCCTGCGCATCGATCCATCCGAAGCGCGGCGCGCGGTGCGCGACCTCTGGATCGAGTTCGACTTCGACGGCGAACCCTGCGTGCGCATGCCGCTCGGACACTTCTTCGGCCTCGGCGACCTGACCGGACCGACGGGCGACGCGTTCCGCACCGTGGACGCGAGCGGCGTCTTCGAGAGCCGGATTCCCATGCCTTTCGCCCGCGACGCTCGGCTTGCGATCGCAAACCGCGGCACCAAGCCGCTTGCCGCCGACTTCGTCGCGATCGAGGTCGCGGCACCTGATGCCCAACCGGGGCCGAGCCCCGCGCTGCTCCATGGTGCGTGCCGAAGCTGGGATCGGGTGCCGTCGGAGCCCGCGCGCGAGATCGAGGTGGCGCGGATCGAAGGCAGGGGAGTGCTCGTGGGAGAGGCCTTCTCCACCCGCTTCGGTGTCCATGCGGATCTTCGCCGCCGTGGAGATGAGCGGATCTCGATCGATGGCGGCAAGGCGCTCGCCGGACCATCGGCTGAGCTCTACTTCGGTTTCGGCGAGGAGACGCCGCTTGTCGCTCGCGGGTTGCTCGTGTCGGTCCCGCCCAACCCCTTCTCGATCAACACGCCCCGATGGGCTGCGTCGCGGATGCGTGCCCTCGATGCGCTCGCCTTCACGCAATCGCTCGTCAAGACGATCGAGGTCCTTCCCGGGCAGACCGACGGTGTCGAGCAGAGCATGTCGCATGGCGTGCTCTGGTACGCACGGGCGGGCGAGAGCCGCGGCGTCGGATTCGACGACCCCGTTGCGATGCCACCGGTCGTGAGGCCGCGCAACCTCGCGTCGCTCGAGGAGATCTTCGCCGGCTCCGAGGCGGATGCGGGCGAATGGTTCGAGGCGGAGGATTCGATCATCACCGGATACGCCGATGGGCTGAGGTGGGACCCGAACGACATCGGCATCTACGAGCCGCGACACGCATGGGGCCAGGGCCGCCAGGTCGTCGTGCGCTCGTTGCGTCGAGGCGATTGGATCGAGTTCGCGCTGCCCGCCCCCGACGGTGTGGCGCGGCGGCTCGCGGTGCGGTTCACGAAGAGCCTCGAGTCTGGCCGCGCGAAGGTGGCGGTGAATGGCAACACGGTTCCAGGCGAGTTCAACCTCTCGGCCGAGAAGCCGGAGCCAGGAGACCTCGTCGATCTCGGGGTCCATGAGCCGACGGACGGGTGGATCCGCGTTCGTCTCGAGGCCGCAGGGCTTGGCGACTTCTCGCGCAGCCGCATGTTCATCGGCGTCGATGGATTCCGGCTCTCAGCGCCGTAGGCGTTGGAGCGCGCTTCAACCCACGCGTTCTTCAACCCACGCCGGGATCTGGTCGAGCGCCACGCGGTCCTGCGCCTGCGTGTCGCGATGACGGATCGTGGCGGTGCCGTTCGCGGCGCCATCGTGGTCGATGGTGATGCAGTAGGGCGTGCCGACCTCGTCCATGCGCGCGTAGCGCTTGCCGATCGACTGCTTCTCGTCGAACTCGACCGCGTGCTTCTTGCGGAGGTCGCGGAAGAGCCGCTCGGCGATCTCGGGGAGGCCGTCCTTGTTGACGAGCGGGAAGACGCCGGCCTTCACGGGTGCCATGCGCGGCGTGAAGTTCATGTAGACGCCCGACGCGCGCGACGGATCGGCGGTGTACGCCTCGCAGAGGAGCGCGAGCGTGCCGCGGTCGGCGCCGGCCGACGGCTCGATCACATGCGGGAAGTAGCGCTCGGCGCGCTCCTGGTCGAAGTAGCGCATCTTCTCGCCCTTGCCGCAGTGGGTCGCGTGGGCCTTGAGGTCGAAGTCGGCGCGGTGGGCGATGCCCTCGAGCTCGCCGAAGCCGGGCGCGGTGAACGGGAAGCGGTACTCGATGTCGCTCGTGCCGGCGCCTTCCTTCGCGTAGTGCGCGAGTTCGTCGCGGTCGTGCTCGCGGAGGATGAGGTTTTCGCCCGCAAGGCCGATCTTCTGCCACCACGAGAAGCGCCAGTCGCGCCACCACTTGTACCACTCGTTCGCGGTGTCGGGGCGGATGAAGAACTCGATCTCCATCTGCTCGAACTCGCGGCTCCTGAAGGTGAAGTTGCGCGGCGTGACCTCGTTGCGGAAGGCCTTGCCGATCTGCGCGATGCCGAACGGCACGCGCACGCGCGACGAATCGACGATGTTCCAGAAGTTCGCGAAGATGCCCTGCGCGGTCTCGGGGCGGAGGTACGCGAGCGAGTTCTCGTCGCGCACGGCGCCGCAGTAGGTCTCGAACATCAGGTTGAACATGCGCGGCTCGGTGAGCGTGCCGGCTTCCTTCGCGTGCGGGCCCATCGTGCGCGCGCGCTCCTCGGCCGAGATCGCCATGAACGGACGGAGGACATGCACCGCCGGGTCGAGCGCGTCGCGCTTCTCGTACTTCGTGAGCGACTTGGTGGCGGCGGCGCGCTGCTCGTCATCGTTCTCGACGAACGCGTAGAGGCGCGCGCCCGCGGCGGTCGAGCCGAGGACCACGAGGTGGTCGGCGCGATAGCGCTGCTTGCTCTCCTTGCAGTCGACCATCGGGTCGTTGAATCCGCCGACATGGCCCGAGGCCACCCAGGTCTTCGGGTTCATGATGATGGTGCAGTCGACGCCGACGATGTCGACGGCGTTGCCATCGGGACCGATCAGCTCGCGCTCGACCACATCGTTCCACCAGGCGTTCTTGAGGTTCCGCTTGAGCGCGGTGCCCATCGGGCCGTAATCCCAGAAGCCGTTGATGCCGCCGTAGATCTCGGAGGACTGGAAGATGAAGCCGCGGCGGCGGCAGAGGGCGACGATGTCGTCCATCTTCTTCGGGGCGGCGGGGGTGGGCGAAGGGGAGGTGACTTCGGACATGGCGGTTTGGACCAGGAGGATTCCTTGAAGGAACGCAGGATATCGGCTCGGAACGGGGCTCCGAGTGCGCGGATTCCCGCGGACTCCGATGGATTTCGCATCACTGCGGCTTGAGGCCGATCAGCGTGAAGAGCTCCATGCGCGCGGCGGGGTTCGTGAGGAACGAGCCGTGGAGCTTGGAGGTCGTGGTGATGGCGCCCGGCTGGCGGACGCCGCGGTAGCACATGCAGAAGTGGCGCGCCTGGATCACCACCGCCACGCCGTGGGGGCGGAGGGTCGTGTTGATGGCGTTCGCGATCTGCGCGGTCAGCTTCTCCTGGACCTGCAGGCGCTTCGAGTAGATGTCGACCACGCGGGCAAGCTTTGACAGGCCCACGACGCGGCCGTTCGGGATGTAGGCGACATGCGCCTTGCCGACGAAGGGCACCATGTGGTGCTCGCAGTGGCTGTGGACCTCGATGTCCTGGAGGAGCACGAGCTCGTCGTAGCCCTCGATCTCGCTGAAGGTGCGCTGCAGGGGCTCGATCGGGTCGGCCGAGTAGCCCCAGAAGTGCTCATGCATCGCCTTGACGACGCGGGAGGGTGTGTCGATCAGACCCTCGCGGTTCGGGTCGTCCCCGATGAAGCCGAGGAGCGCACGGACATGCTCCATCGCGGCCTTGGATTCGGGCGAATTGAGGTCTGGTTCGCGCATGGGGGGGAGATCGTAGCCGTTCAGACGGGGCGATGCACCGCCCGCAGGACGCGCAGAAACCCCGTATCGTGCTGGTTATGCGCAATCAGACCCAGCTTCGTCGTGGCGGGGCCCTCAAGAAGGTGCTGCTCGCCGTCGCCGTCCTCCTCGTCGTCGTGATCGTGGCGGCGGTGCTCCTGATCGATGTGGTCGCGCGTGGCGCGATCGCAGCGGCGGGCACCTATGCGCTCGGCACGAGCACCAGCGTGCGCGAGGCGTCGATCGGCATCGTCTCGGGCAAGACCGCGATCCGCGGGCTCGAGGTCGACAACCCGAAGGGCTACGCGCAGGATGTGAAGTTCGTCTCGCTCGGCGAGATCGCCGTCGACGCGGGCCTCTCGAACTTCATGGGCGACAAGATCGTCATCGACCGCGTCGCGATCTCGAACCTCACGGTCGACATCGAGAAGGGCGCCGACGGCACGCTCAATGTCAACGCGATCGTCGAGAACCTGAAGAAGGCGACCGGTGGCGGAGGCGATGCCGCGAAGCCCGCGCCTCCGGCCGGCGAGAGCAAGGAAGCGGTCATCAAGGAACTTCGCCTCGAGAAGGTGAAGGTCAACCTGCGCAACCTCGTCGGAGGCAAGGGCGGCGTGGTCGAGGTCAACCTGCCCGATCTCGTGCTGCGCGACCTCTCGTCGAAGGGCGGCGTCGATGTGCTCGCGAGCGAGGTCTCGGGCGTCGTCATCGCATCGGTCACGCAGGCGGTCATCGCCGCGAACATCGAAGGTCTCGGTGCCGATGTGCTCGGCGGCCTCCAGGGCGCGGTCGACGGCATCGGCCAGGCGATCGGCGGCCCGCTCAAGGACGCGGTCGGCAAGGGCATCGAAGGCGCCGCCGGCGCGCTCAAGGAAGTCGGCGCGGGCCTCGGCGATCTCGGCAAGAAGCTCGGCGAGGAAGCAGGCAAGGCGCTCGAAGGCGCGGGCGACGCCGTGAAGAAGGGCGTCGGCGGCGCGATCGACGGCATCTTCGGGGGCAAGAAGTGACAGAGCAGGGCACCGTGGTGCCGAAGAGCTACCGCGCGCCCGACGCCACGCACCGCGCGCTCTGGACCGGGCGTGACGACGGGCCCGATCCCGCCGCGCGCCGCTGGCATCAGGCGGTGCAGTTCCTCGACCTCGCGAAGCAGCTCGAGCACTTCTTCGACCCGACCATCTGCTTCATCGG
>JBKCZS010000194.1:0-12116 GCA_046337925.1 bacterium
GGGCGCGCGAGCCTGCGGCCTGCGGCTGGACGGGGGCGCGCACGCTCAACGGCGGGCCTCCTCGATCGCGCGGAGCATCGCTTCGCTTCCCGCGCGCACGCAGGCGCCGAGCGCGTCGCTGGTCCAGAAGCGCGCGTCGCGCGTGCCCGTCGGCGTGGCGATGTCGGCCACCACGCGCGCCGGGCGCGGCGAGAAGACGGCCATCCGCTCGGCGAGGAACGCAGCCTCGGGAAGCGAGTGGGTGACGAGGACGGCGGTGAATCGCTCGCGTTCCCAGAGCGCGCGCAATTCCATGTCGAGCTCGTGGCGGGTGACCTCGTCGAGCGCGCCGAAAGGCTCGTCGAGGAGGAGGAGCGACGGCCGCGCGATGACCGCGCGCGCGAGCGACGCGCGCATCTTCATGCCGCCTGAAAGCTGGTGCGGGAAGCGTGTTCCCGCGTCGGCGAGCCGCACAAGCCGCAGCGCCTCGTCGGCGCGCGCGAGGCGCTCGGCGGCGGCGACCCCGGCGAGTTCGAGGGGCAAGGCGACATTCTCGCGGAGCGTGCGCCACGCGAGGAGCCGAGGCTCCTGGAACAGGAACCCGGTCGAGAGGACGCCGCCCGTGTCGCGTTCGCACGAGCCCGCGTCCGGGCGGTCGAGGTCGCCGAGAAGGCGCAGGATCGTGGTCTTTCCGCAGCCGGAAGGGCCGACGAGCGCCGTGAACGACCCGCGGGCGAACGCGAGCGAGACCCGGTCGACCGCACGCACGCTGCCGAAGCTGCGCGAGGCGCCGAGAAGGGCGAGGTGCGGTGCGTCGGTGGCGCTGGGCATCGGGCTGCTGCGCACCTTACACTCTCTGCATGAGCCTGATTTCAGCCCGATTCTCCCGTCTCGTCCTTCCGATCGCGGCGCTGGCGGCGGGGTTGCTCGCCGCATGCTCCGAGCAGAAGCCTTCGGTGGTCCAGAGCGAACTCGCGCAGGGTGGCGCGGCGCCGGTCGAGCTGCGCAAGGTGCAGGTGCAGCTGAACTGGGTCGCGGAGCCCGAATTCGGCGGCTTCTACGCAGCCCAGCAGAAGGCGCTCTACCCGATGAACGGCCTCGATGTCGAGCTGATCCAGGGCGGGCCCGGCGTGCCCGCGCCGCAGCTCGTCGCGTCGGGAAAGGTCGACTTCGCGATCGTGTCGGCGCCGCAGCTCATCGAGCTGAATGCGCAGGGCGGCGACCTCGTCGCGCTCTACGCGGTCTACCAGGGCAATCCGATGGGCGTGATGGTGCACGATTCGTCGCCGTACCAGTCGCTCGAAGAGGTCTGGAAGAGCGACTCGACGGTCTCGATCGAGCAGGGGCTCGCCGACTTCCGCTGGCTGTCGAAGCAGTTTCCGGGCGGCAAGCTGAAGATCGTGCCGTACTCGTCGAACCTCGCGCAGTTCGCGGGCGATCCCGCGCTCGCGCAGCAGTGCTTCGTGATCTCGGAGCCCGTCACCCTCGAGCTCAAGGGCACGAAGACGCGGGTCTTCATGATCGGCGACAGCGGGTTCAACCCGTACAACGCGATCCTCGTGACGCGTCGGAAGTACCTCGAAGAGAACCGCGACCTCTGCAAGGCGCTCGTGAGGGCGACCGCGGCCGGGTGGCGCGCGTACCTCGACGATCCGAAGCCGTACAACGAGACGATGGCCCGGCTGAACGCCGGAATGAGCGCGGAGGCCATGCACCTCGGCGCCGAGCGGCAGCGGGGCCTGATCGAGACCGACGAGACGAAGCGCATCGGACTCGGCGGCATGCGCCGTGAGAAGTGGCAGCTGCTGATCGACCAGCTCGTCGAGCTCGGCGACCTCAAGCCCGATGCGGCGGGGAAGCTCCCCGATCCCGACACGCTCTTCGCGTGGGATATCGACGCCGGCACGGCGCGGTAGTTCGCGATGGCCGGCCCACGCCGCACGGTCCTGCATGTCGACATGGACGCGTTCTACGCGTCGGTCGAGCAGCGCGACGACCCGTCGCTGCGCGGGAAGCCGGTGCTCGTCGGCGGACGCGAAGGTCGCGGCGTCGTGTGCGCCGCAAGCTACGAGGCGCGCGTGTTCGGCTGCCGCAGCGCGATGCCGATGTCGAAGGCGATGCGGCTTTGTCCGCAGGCCGCGGTGGTGAAACCCGACTTCGCGAAGTACACCGAGGCGTCGCGCGCGATCCGCGCGATCTTCGAGCGGTACTCGCCCGAGATCGAGCCATTGTCGCTCGACGAGGCGTTCATCGATGTGACGGCGTCGCTCGCGCTCTTCGGCACTGCGCGCCGCATCGCGGAGGAGATCCGCGCGGCGGTGCGCGGCGAGCTCCGGCTGACCTGTTCGGTCGGGATCGCGCCGAACAAGTTCGTCGCGAAGATCGCCAGCGACCTCGAGAAGCCCGATGCGCTCGTCGACCTCCACCTCGAGCCCGACGCGCTCTCCGTGCGGCTTGCGCCGCTCGCGATCGAGCGCATGTGGGGCGTCGGGCCGGTGGCGGCCGAGGCGCTGCACAAGCGCGGATACCGCGTATTCCGCGACCTCCAGCAGGCGGGCGAGAAGCAGTTGGCCGAGGACTTCGCCGACTCGGGCCCGCACTGGTGGCGGCTTGCGCACGGGATCGACGACCGACCCGTCGAGACGGGGCGCGCGGCCAAGTCGGTGGGCGAGGAGGAGACCTTCCACGAGGACATCGTGGACCGCGCAGAGATCGAGGCGAAGCTGGTGGCGCAGGCGGACGAGGTGGGGCGACGGCTGCGCGCGAAGGGACTGTTCGCAGAGACGGTGCAGATCAAGATCCGCTTCAGCGACTTCGAGACGCACACGCATGCGAGGACGCTCGCGACGCCGACCGATCACACGCACGAACTGAGGCAGCACGCGCGGGACCTGCTTGCGAGCTTTGCGCGCAAGGAGTGGCGCGCGGTGCGGCTCTGCGGGTTTGCGGCGAGCAAGGTCACCGACACCGCGGGGCAGCTCGGCCTGTTCGACGGCGAGAAGCGGGAGAGGCTCGCGAAGCTCGACGACCTGCGCGACCGCATCCGCAACCGGTTCGGGTGACGCGCGCTGGCACGGAATGGCACGGCACGGATTGGTGCCTGGCACGTGCCAGTCAGTGCCAGGCACTGCACGGCACGTGCCGTGCACCAGTCTGGCATGCACCAGTCTGGCACATCGCCAAAGGCCGCCGCCGCAAGCGGCGGCCGCTCAAACACGCGTGTCGAGCAGCTTGATCAGGTCCGTCGCCGTCGCGATTCCGAGCGGCGTCTCGTCGGGTCGGCCGCGCTCGGTCACGATGATCGCCTCGAGGCGCGGATTGCGCGTCCACATCGAGAGCGCGAGGTCGGCGGTCGCATCGCGCGCCACCACCGCGAACTCGTCCTTGCGGTGGTCGCGCGCAAGCACCTCGCCCACGGTGACCGACGCGATCGCGCAGATGACGCGTTCGCCCTCGCTCGCGCCATCGCCCGTGGGCACGCGCGCGTCGAGCGCGCCCGCCGGGCTGCGGGGCACCTGGACGCCCGTCGGAAGCGCGCAGGACTCGAGGTCGTGCGAGGCGATCCAGCGAACCACGCCGCTCGCCGTCAGCAGCGCCACGATTCGGCCTTCGCGCTTCACGGGGAAACGCACGACGCCCTTCTCGCGCACGAGCGAGAGCACGCGTCCGACCCGGTCGTCGATCGTGATCGTCACGACCTCCTTCGCGGCCAGCGAGCGGAGCGACACGGGCTTGCGCAGCTCCTCGTCGATCGCCTCGAGCTGCGCGACCGTCGTGGCCGTCGGCACCGCGATGTACTCGCTGTGGCCGAAGCGGTTGTGGACGAGCGCGTTCCTCAGTTCGCCGGCCTCGAGGAGGAAGTCGAGATGCCGCGCGAAGTGCCGGCGCTCCGAGCAGATCTGACGGACATTCGCGGCGAATCCGCGGCGGTGGCCGTCGCGGCTCGTGTCGAGCAGCCGCTGCATCTCGCGGTCGATGCGGTTGTAGGCGGCCTCGAAGCGGTCGATGCGGTCGCGGTCCGCCGAGCTATCGACGCCGTTGTCGCCGGGTTTCGGGTTCTGATTGCCGTTCATGGCGTCGATCCAGTTCCTCGGTCGGTGGTTTCTGTTCCGCGTTCGGTCTGTCGGCCCGAAGTCCGGGCCGCCGCCAGCGCGTTGTCGCGGATGTCCTCGAATCGCTTCGCGAGGCCCGGGCCTCCGAGCGCGGAGTCGAGCGCCTCGAGCCGGTTGACGCGCCCCACGATATCGGCGGGATCCGCGTCGCGCCCCGTTCGCGCCGCGACCATCTCGAGCTGGGCGAGCTGCGCGCGCCACCAGAAGCGGTCGCGCTCGGTCGCCGAGAGCGGCGACAGCTGCCGGTAGAGCTCGAACGCCTCGCTGCGCGCCTCGGCGGCCGGCTGCTCGCGCAGCGACTCGGCGAGCACCCAGCGCGAGAGACGGTCGTTGGCGTCGGCGGCGAGCGCGCCGCGCGCGAGCTCCGCCGCCATGTCGCGATCGAGCGCCGCGAGGCGACCGAGCGCCTTGGCGCGCAGGCTCGCGGCGGATGGTTGCGCGCTGCCGGCCGAAAGCAGCGATCCAAGCGCATCGATGGCGCCCGGAGGATCGCGCGGAATCGTCCCCTCGGCGACGGCGGTCTCCGCGGCATCGACGAGACGCGCAAGCGGCGCCGCGATCCAATCCCGCAGTTCCGGAGATCTCGCGGCGAACGCGCGCAATTCGGGCGGCGCGTGCACGGGCTCGCCCGATGCGAGCGCTGCGTCGATCCAGACCCGCGCCGCGCGCAGCGCCGTCCCGTCGTCCACGAACGGATCCGCGCACGCGCGCTCGGCCATGATGCGGGACCTGAGCGCGTCGTTCGCGATCAGCGCGATCTCCGCGCGGACGGCCGACATCCGCGCCGGCAGCGTCTTCACATGCAGCGGCGAGGCCGCCGGGTCGATCGCAGGAAGCGCCTGCACATCGAGCACCATCGCTGTCTTGCCGAGTTCGACGAACTGCGCCGCGAGATCCTCGCGCGCTGCGACGGCTTGCCACGAAAGCCCGTCCGTCAGGCGCGCGACCTCGAGTTCGATCTGCCGCAGGAAGAGGTTGTTGCGGTCCGTCTCGGGAAGATCGGATCGGGTGGCCGAACGGAGCAGGCTTGCGGCACGGCCGAGGTCGCGGAGCGGTTGCGGCCCGAAGAGCGCGAGATCGATGCGCTCGCAGCGCCAGCCGAAGGCGGCGGGATCCGTGCCGAAGCGTTCGATCGCGAGCGCGAGCGCCACGTCGAGGGCGGGCGCTCGGTCCGGGCTTCGCGCCGCCGTGCGTCGGAGGTCGAGCGCGATCGCGACGGCATCGCGCGCGGCGGGCAGCCCCTCGAATGCGCGAACGGCCGCGAGGATCGTGTCGGCGGCCGCCGTCGACTCGCCACGCGCGGCGCGCCACTCGGCCACGCGCAGCGCGACGACCGGTCCGACGAGCGGATCGGTCGCGGCGCGCTCGGCAGCGTCCGGTGCGGCGTCGAGCACGCGGCTTCCTTCAGGCGCGAGCGCCGCGACCGCGACGAGCGCGGGCGGAGCGTCGTCGCGCGTCGCAAACTCCAACATTTCCCGCGGAAGCCGCTCGGCAAACCAGTCGGCGGTGGCGCGTCGCCGCTTGATCGACACCGCCGGGTCGCGCGACTCGGCGCCCGCGCGCTGCAGGCTGCGAACGAGCGGCGCGGCCACGGCGTCCGCGCTTCCGTCGAACCCGCGGCGCGCGCGCATCTCCGCGGCGTACGCGAGCCGCGCGAGTGGTTCGAGCGGAGCGCTCTCCGTGCCGACGACCGGGAAACCGCCACGCCCGCCGGCGGCGCGCCAGCGGGCGACTCGGGCGACGAGCGCGGTCGCCGGGTCGCCGCTGTCGGCGGCGCGTGCGAGCAGCCGGTCGCGCACGGGGGCATCTCCCTCGACGCGGCCGCGCGCCAGGGCGAGGATGTCGCCGAGCGCCTCGGGAATCGGAAGTTCGCACAGGCTCGCGCGCGCAAGCAGCCGCTGCGCCTCGATGCGCGCCGCGTCGGCGCTCGTGCGCGCCGCGGTCCGCGCGCTTGCGGACGAATCGGCGTCGGTCAGCCCGTCGGCAGCGCACTGCGCGAGATCGGCCGCCAGCACGCGCGACAGGCCCTTGAGCGCATGCGCGCGGAACACCGCAGGATCCGTCGCGATGTCCGAGTTGGCAGCGAAGGCCGCCGCGACCGTCGACGACCCAAGCCTGGCGTCGACGGCAGCGAGCACCGACCGCGCCTCGGCAAGCTCGGCCGCGCTCGGCAGGCCGATCGCGACCGTCACATCGCCGAGCGGAACCGCGTGCAGCCGCAGGAGCAGGTCTTCCGCGGACTCGAGCGCAAGTTCGCGTGCGACGAGCGGAGCGTCGGCCTCGACCTTCGCGAGGAGCGCTCCGCGCAGTTTCTCGATCTCCCGCTCCGCGGCGATCGCTTCGGCGACGGTGCGCGCGGCGCCGCGCAGCCGCACGGCCTCGACCGCGAGCGCCGCGCGCGCGCGGACGCGCGGCGGCTGGTCCGCGGCCATCCAAGCGCCGAGTCGATCCGATTCGCCGGCGATCTCCGCCGCACGGATCGCGCGGAAGAGCGGGGTTTCCTCGGAAGTCGACTGCACCGCCGCGGGCGGGGCCGATGCCGACGCGATGCCCGCACACGCCGCCGCCGCAAGCGTCGCGGCGAGGCACGCGGGTGCTGCGAGCAGGGTCGTCGCGCGCATGCGCCTCATCGCGCGCCCCCGAACGCGACCGAGCGGTATCCCGCCGCGACGACCGCATTGAAGACCTCGACGACATCCTGCCACGGGACATCGGGTTCCGCGGCGATGCGGATGGGATGGTCCGCCGCGAAGAAGCCGCGCGGCCGCTCGGGCGAGACCATCGCGTCGGCGAGGATCCGCTGGAGATCGCCGGAGTCGCGTGGTGCGGCGAGTCCGGCACCGAGCTCGATGCGGGCGCTTTCGCCGTCGCGGCGGACGCGGATCACAAGCGGCTCGCTCTCGAGCGTGAGCTCGCGGCGTTGCGCCGCGTCGATCCGCTCGGGCGGCATCTCGGCGCGCAGATGGCGCTCGTTGCCCATGAATCCCGCGGTCAGCAGGAAGTAGATGAGGAGCTGGAACACGACATCGATCATCGGCGTGATCGAGAGCGAGACGCGCGCGCGCGCGCGCGGATCGCGCAGGAGTCGGCGATGCTCACGCGCCATCGGGCAGCGCTCCCTTCCCGCCGCGGAGGTCGCCGCGCAGTTCCTCGACGACGAGGTTCAGCCTCGGCAGCGCGCCGCCGCCCGCGAGCCGTGCGGCGGTGGTTGCGGCACGCATCGCGGGCTCGACGAAGCGGTAGCGGGTCGCGCGGTCGGCGCGCAGGTTGACCTCGAGGCGCGGGTTGGCGCGGTAGCCCTGCGCGAGGGCCTCGGCCAGCTGCGCGGCGCCGTCGGCGTCGGCGGCGTCGATCGCGCCGTTCAGCGCGTAGCCCGAACTCGCGCCGTCCGCCGCGGGCAGCACATTCAGCACCCAGCGCGCGTCGTCGTCGGGCCGCGCGGCGACGCCTTCGGGCACGCGCGACAGCGACATGCTCGCCTGCTCGCGGTTGGCGATTCCCGACACGAGCGCGAAGAAGACGATCAGCAGGAACGAGACATCGATCATCGGCGTGAGGTTCGCCTCGATCTCCGCGTTCTGGTGCCGTTTGCGCGAGCGTCGCATCGGTGTGGCTTCGCCGTCGCGTCAGGTGTTCGCCGATGCGGCGTTCTTCGGGCGGAAGAGCGAGACCATCTCGTCGACCGTCGCGAGGGATTCGTCCGACACCGCGATCGTGCCGTTGCGCACGACCGCGTACGCGCTGAGCGCGGGGATCGCGATCAGCAGTCCCCAGAAGGTGGTGACGAGCGCCGTGCCGATGCCGCCCGCGAGGAGCACCGGGTCGGCTGCGCCTCCGGAGGATGCGACGGTCTGGAACGCGACGATCATGCCGTAGACCGTGCCGAAGAGGCCGATCATGGGCGCGACCTGGCCGAGGATGTTGAGCGGCTCGAGCTTGCGCAGGCGCGCGGTGAGCAGTTCGTCGGCGGCCTGTTCGGACGCGCGCGCCATCGCATCGGTTCCGTCGGGGGCGTGGTCGAGCGCACGCGTGACGATGTGCGCGAGGTCGCTTCCGCTGCGGCGCGCACGCTCGATCGCCTCCTGGTAGCGGCCGCCCGCGAGCAGTTCGCGCAGCTCGCGCGCCTCGCCGTCAGGCAGCATGTCGCGGCGGCGGTTCGCGCTCGCGGAGATCGCGATGAGCACGACATTCGCGACCGAAAGGGCGAGGAGCACCCAGATCATGACGCTGCCGATCCATTCGATCGAGCCGTCGCCGTTGGTGGAGTAGAAGAAGATCGCGCCGTTCATTGTGGAGATGGTCTCCGATTGGGAGAGGTGTTCGTGCCGGAAGCGGGCGGGGCGTCGGGCGCCGGCCGGTCGAGGCCTGCGTCGATCCGTGAGATGAAGCGATAGCCGCCTGCGCCGAAGTGCTCCGCTGCGACCGCCTCGAGCGTGCGGCCCGGATCGTCCTCGAGGAACTGGATGCACTGGATCGTCGCGCGGCGTCGGCCGGTCGAGGGATCGGCGGGGTTCAACCGCTCGAGGAGCGCGAGGAGCGAGGCGCGGTCGAGTTCATGGCTGCCCGGGCCGGTCACGGTGGTGGACAGCAGGAACACGCAGTCCGCGCCCGAGCGCAGCGCGAGCGCGAGCGCCTCGATCGGGCTCGAGCGGCCGCTTGGGATCACATCCTTGCGCAGCCACTCGATCGCCGCCGCGCGTTCGGCGCGGCTTGCGGGGCGCAGCGAGTGGTCGCCCCTCGGCGCGACCGCGCTGTCGCGGCGGAAGCAGATCACCGTGAACTGCTGCGACGGCTCGAGGTGCGAGATCGAGCGCTCGACCTCGTCGACGATCTCGGGAAAGCTGCCGATCATCGAGCCGGAGGCGTCGACGACATACGCGACCTTCGTGGCGGTGCCGGCGACAAGGCCTGCGAAGCTCGCGCCCTGGCGGCCGGTGGAGAGGGCCGCGCTGTTGCCGCCGTCGCCCGAGCCCGCGGGCGACAGCGCGCCGAATCGGCGCGCGAGGCCGTCGAGTTCGGGACTCGGCTCGCTCGACGATTCGAGTGCGCGCAGCTTCGCCGCAAGGTCGTCGGCGGGGGCGGTGGAGCGCTCGATCGGCTGCGGCATGCCGGTTTCAGGCGGAGCCTTGGTGCTGCTCTTCGCCGGCGCGGGTTCGAAGAAGTCGGCGACGAGCACGACCGGAGGCGTTTCCTCTCGGCGCGCTCTCGACACGCTCCACGCCGTGCCGAGGATCGCGGCCGCGATCGCCGCGTGGACGGCGAGCGACACCACGACACCCTTCGCGGTGCGCGTGCGCGCCGCGGTGTCGACGATTCGCCGCTCGGGGGAGCCCGTCATGGGGCGCATCCTAGATGTTTCCGTGGCCGAGCCCGCGAATCGTGCGCATTTCCGCAGGGGAACCCTGCGCAGGGAATCCACCGGGGGTCGGGGGGCGCGTCATGCGTTGCCCTTGGTGTTCCCGTTCACTCTTCGTCGCCGTCGCCGCCGCCACGACCGCGGAAGATGAATCCGTCGAGGCTGAGCTTGCCGGCGCCGGTCAGGGTGAGCCCGAGGGCGAGGATGATGAGCGCGAGCTGGCTCATGGCCATCGCGCGGGGAAGGGTGGCTGCCGGGTCGGTGGGCGACCAGATCGCTCCGAACGCGCCGGCGATCGTCGGGGTCGAGAGGAAGAGCGCGAGCGACCAGAGGACGAGGCCGCCCGTCCAGAGGCGCGTGAACAGGCCGATCAGGACGAGGCTTCCGCCGATCAGTTCGAAGACGGTGACCGCCCAGGCCCAGATCGTGGGCTTGGGGAGCCGAAGGCTGTCGAAGTAGAGGGTGAGCTGGTGGAGCGCTCGGGTCTGGACGCCGCCACCATCGGCGGGCGGGGCCGTGAGCGGGGGGGCGTCCTGGTGGTAGGCGACATAGGCCATGGATCCGAGGCCCGAATCGGCCGACACGACGCCGATCTCCCGCAGGCGCACCGCGGCGTCGCCCGTGAAGACGGTCTGCTGCATGGCGTGATGCCAGCCGGTCGGGACGAAGGCGAGGAAGATCAGGATGCGTGCGAGGAGGGGCACGACATTGGCTGCTGCCTGCTGGCTGAACTTCTTCATGGGGGAGCCTGGTTGGGCGACCTTCGGAATGAGACCACACCCCGAGCGAACCGGGGCGGTTTCGTGGTGGATCGGCTCGCTCGGGCCGATCCGTACAATCTCCGCATTCCGCGGGCGTGGCGGAATTGGCAGACGCACGGGATTTAGGTTCCCGTGGGGTAACACCCGTGCAGGTTCGAGCCCTGTCGCCCGCAATTTTGGAGCGGCGGCTGCTTGCGGCAGCCGCCTTTGGCGTGAACAGCGCCCGCGGCCTCGTGCGCCGCTGCGGCGGCTTTCTCGAGCGTAAGTGTCGCGGGTGGCTTTCGACGCGGCCGTCTCGCGCTTCGACCCGACGGGTGCCCGGCACGTGCCGTTCAGGGCCTGGCACGGCACGGCCCGTGCCGTGCACCACCTCCCGCTACCCTTCCCGCATGTCACCGGTCGACCCCGCATGGACTCCCCAGAGCTGGCGCGCCTTTCCCTGCGCCCAGCAGCCGGTCTATCCCGACCGAGCCGCGCTCGACCGCGTCCTCGGCGAGCTCGCCACCCTTCCGCCGCTCGTCACCAGCTACGAGATCGAGTCGCTGAAGGCGCAGATCGCCGAGGCGGCCCGTGGTGAACGCTTCATCCTCTGGGGCGGCGACTGCGCCGAGAGCTTCGCCGACTGCAGTTCGCCCGCGATCGCTGCCAAGCTCAAGATCCTCCTTCAGATGAGCCTCGTGCTCGTGCATGGAACCCGAAAGCGGATCACGCGCGTCGGGCGGTTCGCGGGGCAGTACGCCAAGCCGCGGAGTTCGGCCACCGAGACGATCGGCGGCGTCGAACTCCCCACCTTCCGCGGCGACAATGTGAACCATCCCGAGCCGTCGGCCGCGGCCCGGACTCCGGACCCGACGCTTCTCCTGCGGGGCTACGAGCGCGCTGCGCTCACGCTGAACTTCGTCCGTGCGCTCGTCGACGGCGGATTCGCCGACCTGCATCATCCTGAGAACTGGGACCTCGAGTTCGTGCGTCACTCGCCGCTCGCGGCCGAGTACCAGCGGATGGTCGATTCCATCGGCGAAAGCCTGCGTTTCATGGAAACGCTGGCAGGCGGCACGATCGCGGCGATGCAGCGCGTCGACTTCTACACGAGTCACGAGATGCTTGTGCTCGAGTACGAGGCGGCGCTCACGAGTCAGGTCCCGCGTCGGGACGGCTGGTTCAATCTTTCGACGCACCTTCCGTGGATCGGAGTGCGAACCGGCACGACCGATGGCGCGCATGTCGAGTTCTGCCGCGGCATCCGCAACCCGGTCGGCGTGAAGGTCGGTCCCGGCACCACGCCCGAGTCGCTCGTCGCGATGGTGCGGCGGCTGTCGCCCGTGAACGAGCCCGGCCGCATCGTGCTCATCACGCGTTTCGGTGCGCACCAGATCGGACGCATGTTCCCGCCGCTCTTGCGCGCCGTGCGTGATGAAGGCCTTTCCGTCGCATGGGTGTGCGATCCGATGCACGGCAACACGGAGACGGTCGTGCCGACCGGCGGCGCGTGGGCCGGCAAGAGCGTCAAGACGCGCAAGTTCGCGCATGTGCTCGCGGAAGTGCAGCAGGCGATCGAGATCCACCGCAACGAGTCGGTTCCGCTCGCAGGCGTGCACATCGAGCTCACCGGCGAGAATGTCACGGAATGCACGGGCGGCGCGCGTGGGCTGACCGACGACGACCTCGCCCGGGCCTACCGCTCGCAGGTCGACCCGCGGCTGAACTACGAGCAGGCGCTCGAGCTCGCGATGCTGATTGCGCGTGTTTGAGCGGTCGCGGCTGCGGCCGCTCCCTCTGGTGCTATTGACGCGTGCATGAGCGGTCGCGGCTGCGGCCGCTCCCTCTGGTGCTATTGACGCGTGCGTGAGCGGGCGCGGCTGCGGCCGCTCCCTCTGGGGCTACGGCCCCGTCGGGGGGCGGCGCGGG
>JBKCZS010000195.1:0-23938 GCA_046337925.1 bacterium
TCTTCTCTTCTCTTCTCTTCTCTTCTCTTCTCTTCTCTTCTCTTCTCTTCTCTTCTCTTCTCTTCTCTTCTCTACCGCCTGTCCCGTCATGTGGCGAACGCCGTCCCCTGATCTCCGTGCCTTTGTGTCTCCGTGAGAAAAACCTCACAGAGAGCGCCAGCCGCGCTGGAGCGCCGAGGGCGCGGACGTACGGACGGGATTTTTCTCACGGAGACACAGAGGCACGGAGCCCAAGTCCTTCGGGCGGACGCGCTGTGCCGTGAGGAAGATGGGAAGGAAGAAAGAAAGAGCCAGCAACTGAAAGGAGAGGCAAGCCCAGTTCTCGCCGGCTTCTCTTCTCCGCGAGAAATCCCGAAGTCGCAGCACGCCCGATCCGCGCAGTTGCCGCGCCGAAAAGCACAGCCGCCCGCGCAAGGCGGGCGGCTGTTTGATTCAGAGAAGAAAGATCAGTTGTTCACGATCGCGATCTCGACGCGACGCGATTCCTTCTTCGAGGCCTTCGGGGCATTGGCGCCGAACGAGGAGTACTCGATGCGCGCTTCCTCGATGCCCTTCGTCGTCAGGTACTGACCGACGCTGTAGGAGCGCTCGAAGCCGAGGTGGTAGTTCGTCTTGAAGCCGCTCTTCTTGATCGGATCGGTGTCCGTGAAGCCGGCGAGGCGCAGCTTGTTGGTCGGGTACTTCTTCTTGAGCTCGGAGATGACCTTGTCGAGCGTCTTCTTCGCTTCGGAGCGCAGGGTGGCCTTGCCCGAATCGAAGAGGACATCGCCTTCGATCGTGAGGACCATCGTTCCGTCGCGGTTCTCCGCGGTCACGCCCTCGGGAAGATCGAGCTTCGGGTTCGTCGCGCCGACCGGAGTGGCGACGACGGCCGGCGGCTGCTCGTTGGCGCTCGCCTGCAGGCGCCCGTTCTCCTCTTCGAGACGGCGGCGCTCAGCCTCGCTCGACTCGAGCGCGCCGCGTGCCTCGTCGCGCTGGATCGCGAGCTGGGCGTTTTCTTCCTTGAGCATGGAGAGCTCGTCCTTCTGGGCGCTGCTGCAGCCTCCGAGGAACGAGCCTGCGGCGATCGCCGCGAGGAGGACGGTGGAAAAGCGGAACATCGTGCCTGACATGTTGATGGCATCCCTTCCGAAGAGAGGCGTGCAGGCGACCGGAGATCCGTCTCCGAGTGCTTCGCCCGCGTGAGGGCGCATTTCAACGATGATCGCGCGGTTGCGCAAGTTGCGCGGGCAACGAAGGCTCAGGAATTTCGTCCTGCAGGAATTCGAGCCCCGGGATCTTCTGGAGCACGGCGACGACCCCGTGGTAGAACCCGTCGACCGACGCCGCCACCGGGCCCCGCGCGACGACGAACAGGATCGCGGCCGCCGCAAGGTGCGGTCCGAACGGGATTTCCTTCTGGAAGAACTTGGAGAAGCGGCGGAACACGACCGACACCAGCGCCCAGAGGAGGGCGATGAAGACGGCGAGGAAGAACGCGATCAGCGCCACCTTCCAGCCGAGGGCTGCCCCGACGGCGGCCTGAAGGTGGACATCGCCGAGGCCCATCGCCTCGCGCCCGAAGGCGAGCGAGCCGAGGATGCGCACCGCCCAGACGAGCCCCCCGCCCACCACCCAGCCGAGCATCGAGCCTCCGAGGAGGGTCATGGGCTGGCAGACGGTGTCGCTCGAGGTGAACCCGAGCAGCGCCGCCACCTCGCAGGCGATACCCGCGCCGGCGATCCCCGGAAGCAGGAACGCCGTCTCGACCAGCATCTCGCGGCGGGCGTGCGGATAGGCCGACCCGTCGTCGCCCTCCTTCACATGCTCGTGCCAGTCGGAGAAACTCTGGCGGAGTCGCCCCGTGGCGACCAGCCACCGGGACACGCCGAGCCCGATGAGAAGGCCGGCGGCCGCGAATCCGGTCGTCCAGCTCGCAGCGGGGATCGGGAGGTAGTCGCGGAGGTTGCGGGCCTCCGGCAGGAAGCCCTGGACGGTCCAGCCCGCGAAGGCGACGATCGTCACGGCCGTCGGGATCTCGACGGGGATCAGCATCGTCCTCGCGTCGACGAGCGTCATGGCGACGAGGCCAGAGATCAGGATGACCACCACCACGAAGGCGGGCCAACTGCGCTGGAAGCCCTGGAGGTGCCACCACGGGCTCGCGGCGTTCGTGAACAGGTCGTTCGGGCCGCGGTCGAGCGGGCCGTAGAAGATCACGAAGGCCGCGAAGAACAGGAGCCCGACCAGGAGCTCGATCGCCGGATACTGGAGGCTGATCTTGGTCCGGCATGCCTTGCAGCGGCCGCGCAGGAGCAGCCATCCGATGATCGGGAGATTCTCCCGCCACGAGAGCCGATGCCCGCAGATCGGGCAGCGCGACGGCGGCGTGACCACCGACTGGCCTGTCGGCAGGCGCCAGACCAGCACATTGAGGAAGCTTCCTGCGCACGCACCGAAGCAGAACGCGAAGATGGCGCCGATGAGGGTCGGCGACCAGATCGCGAGGAAGTGGCTGAGTTCCGGATTGTTCATCGGGCGTGCGGGCTGCGCTGTGCAGGACGCTTGTCGGCCAAATGCGCCGTCGGGCTACGAGTTTCCCTGATCGAGTTCGGCGACCGACAGTTGCCGCACGGTCGTCTCGGCGCGGTCGAGCAGCGCCTTGCAGTGCCGCACGAGCTGCTCGCCTCGGCGGTAGCTCGCAAGGCTCTCCTCGAGGCCGACCTCGCCCTGCTCGATCGACGCCACCAGCTCCTCGAGCGCCTTCACGGCCTGCTCGTAGGTCATGGCCGCGATCGCAGGATCGACGCCGGCGCCTGTGGACTCTGCGCCAGCGGCGCCCTCGCTCGTCTTCTTCTTCGTCATGACTCTGCTCCAGATTTGCGTCCATCCTGCTCGACCCGCACGGGAATCGCGCCGTCTGCGACCTGCACGGTCATCCGAGCCCCCGCACGGGCGCCCGCCGCCGACACGCTCCGAACGAGCGCGCCTTTCTCATCGGTCACGATCGCGTAGCCGCGCGCGAGCGTCTCCTCGGGCCCGGCCGATCGCAGCCGCCGCTCGAGGTACGAGACCTCGGTGCGCGACGACGCGAGGCGCTGCGCGACGGCCCGCGCGAGGCGCGGTCGAAGCGCATCGACGCGGGCGAGGGCCCCCGCCACGCGCGCCGCCGGCGACTGCCGCACGAGCCTGGTGGCCAGCGCGTCGAGCAACCGACGGCCGAGCGTGATCTCGCCCGTGGCCGCCTCGCGCAGGCGTGCGCCGAGCGCGTCGAGCGCGTTCCGCTCGCGCGCCAGGCGGAGCGCCGGGCTCGCGAGCGCAGGCGCCGACTCGAGTTCGCGCAACCGCTCGCGCATCGCCTGCAGCGACCAGCGCATCGTGTTGCGAAGTTCGCGCGCGAGCCGGTCGCAGCGCTCGGCGAGCGCAGCGTTGTCGGGCAAGAGCAGCATCGCGGCCTGCGTAGGGGTACTCGCGCGGCGGTCGGCGACGAGCTCGATCACGCTCGTGTCGACCTCGTGGCCGATCGCGGCGACAAGCGGGATCGGCAGCGCGAAGGCCGCGTCGGCGACCACGCGCTCGTTGAACGCCCAGAGATCCTCGCGCGAACCGCCGCCGCGCGTCACGATCACGGCGTCGATCTCGAGTTCACGATGCCGACGCGCGATCGCGCGCAGCGCCGCAGCCACCTGCTCGGCGGCGCCGTCGCCCTGGACGCGCACATCGACGACGACGAACTCGACGCCCGCGCGGAGCTCGCGCGCGGTCTTGACGACATCCTGGAGCGCGGCGCCCGCTGCGCTCGTCACCACCGCCACGCGGCGCGGGTGCTCGGGCAGCGGCTTCTTGCGCGACTCCTCGAAGTAGCCCTTCTCGCGCAGCTCCTTCACGAGCGCCTGGAAGCGCTGCTCGAGAAGGCCGACCCCCTGCGGCTCCATCTTCGTGGCGTAGAGCTGCGTCGAACCCTGCGGGCCGTAGTGGCCGATCTTGCCAGTGACGACGATCGCGTCGCCTTCCTTCGGCGAGAAACCGACGCGCGAGGCGTCGCTCTGCCACATCACGCAGCGCAGCACGCTTGCAGCGTCCTTGATCGAGAAGTACCAGTGGTTCTTGCGCGAGAGGTTCGCGATCTCGCCGCGCACGCGCAGCGGGCCGCGGATGCCGTCGGCGAGCGTGCGCTCGATGAGCGCGCTGGCATCGGTGACGCTCATGTCGCTCGGCGCGGCTGGGGGTGCCGCTGGTGGCACGGGCACGCGCTCGTCCGAAACGGGCGCCGAGGACGGTGTCGGACTCGACGCGGCTGGCGCGACCGGCTTCGGATCGAACAACCCTCCTTCAAAGGAGCTGCCCTTGGCGCGGGATGGATCGAAGGGTGGTCGCTTCACGGGATTCTCAGATCGGGCGGATGGCCGCAGAGCCGTATAGTACGGCTCCCGCAACGCCGTTGGAGGAATGCGACAGGCGCGCACCTCGATCGTGCTGTGGACCCGCATGGCGACCGAGCAAGCCGACATCCTCGCGCAACCGCTGCGTGCCGCCGCGGGGCTGACCGAGGCGCGCGCCCGCGCGTTCTCGTCGCTCGGTATCGCGACGGTCGGCGATCTCCTGCGCCACTTCCCCTTCCGCGTCGAGCAGGAGGCGGGCGAGGACTCGATCGCGGCGCATGTCGCCATGCTCGAGGCGAAGCCGTCGGCCGAACGCACCGCGCACATCGCGGTGCGCGGCACGCTTGCCGCGGTGCGCCCGTCGTTCGGCAAGCGGCCGCGCCTCGAGGCGACGCTCGACGACGGCACGGGCACCGCGAGGCTCGTCTTCTTCAACATGCCGTGGCTGCGCGGCAAGCTGCACCCGGGCAAGCAGGGAATCGTCGAAGGCAAGGCGAAGCTCGAGCGCAGCTACCTCGAGTTCGTGAACGCGAAGTGGACGGAGGTCGTCGAGGAGCGCGCCCCCGCCGCGCGCAGCGAGCGGATGCGCCCCGTCTATCCGTCGACCGAGGCCCTGCCGTCGCGCACGATCGAGGAGACGGTCGCGAAGGTGCTCGCGCCCGCGTGCGCCGCGATTCCCGAGACGCTGCTGCCTGCGTACCTCGCCGAGCGCGGGCTTGTCGGCTTGGGCGACGCGTACCGCGCGATGCACGCGCCCGCGGACGAGGCGGACTTCGGGCGCGGCCGCACCCGGCTTGCCTACGAGGAGCTGCTGACGCTCCAGCTCGCGGTGGCGCTCAAGCGCCGCATGCGCGCGGCGCAGGGCGCGCCCGAACTCCCGATGGGTGCGGCGCTCGAGCGCGAGATCCTCGCACGCTTTCCGTTCGCGTTCACGCCCGACCAGCTGTCGACCTTCCGCGAGATCGCGAAGGACCTCGCGGATTCGCGCCCGATGAACCGCCTGCTCCAGGGCGATGTCGGCGCAGGCAAGACGGCCGTCGCGCTTGCGTCGATGCTCGTCGCGGTGACGAACCGTCACCAGGCTGCGCTGATGGCGCCGACCGAGCTGCTGGCCGAGCAGCACTTCGCGTCGATCACGCGGTTCCTCGAGGGTACAAGCGTGCGCGTGGCGCTCCTCACGGGAAGCCTGAGCGCGAGCGAGCGCGCGCGCATCCGCGATCTTGTCGAGATGGGCGAGGTCGACATCGCGATCGGAACGCATGCGCTCCTCACGGGCGATGTGCGATTCCACGCGCTCGCGCTCGCGGTGGTTGACGAGCAGCATCGCTTCGGCGTGGCGCAGCGCGCCGAACTCCGCGGCAAGGCGCCTGCGGGGCAGACGCCGCACATGCTGGTGATGACGGCGACGCCGATTCCACGCACGCTGTCGCTCACGGGGTACGGCGACCTCGAGGTCTCGACGCGCCGGCATCGTCCGAAAGATCCTTCGCCGGTGCACACGCGCGTCCTGCCCGAGTCGCGCGCGAGCGACGCGTACGCGTTCGTGCGCGAGCGCGTCGACCGCGGCGAGCAGGCGTTCATCGTGGTGCCCGCGGTCGAGGAATCGGACCTTGGGCTCAAGGATGTCGCAGGCCATCTCGCGAAGCTCGAGCAAGGGCCGCTTGCCGGCAAGCGGCTTGCGGGCATGCACGGCCGCATGAAGTCCGACGAACGCGACGCGATCATGGACCGCTTCCGCGCGGGCGAGATCGACGCGCTCGTCGCGACGGTCGTGATCGAGGTCGGCGTCGATGTGCCGAACGCGACGGTGATGGTGATCGAGCATGCGGACCGCTTCGGCCTCGCGCAGCTCCATCAGCTGCGTGGCCGCGTGGGTCGCGGCCCGAAGGGCGGCGTGTGCGTCCTGGTCGCCGATCCGATCACCGACGACGGCCGCGCGCGGCTCGAGGCGATCAAGTCGACCGACGACGGCTTCAAGATCAGCGAGCTCGACCTCGCGATCCGCGGCCCCGGCGAACTCTTCGGCGCGCGCCAGAGCGGCCTGCCGCCCTTCAAGGTCGCCGACCTCGCGCGCGACCTCGGCCTCCTCGAGCGCGCCCGCCGCGACGCGACCGACTGGATCGCGCGCAGCCCGCTGCTCGCGGCCGACGACGAGCGCCTGATGCGCCGCAAGGTGCTGTCGACCTACGGCGAGGCGCTCGGCCTTGGCGATGTGGGGTAGAACCAAACCCGTGCCGGGCACGCTGCGGGTGCGGGCCGGTGGGATCGAAGGCCGGACGGCACCAGGTGCTCGCGGACCCGCGAGCCCCGAAGCGCCGTCACCACGCCGGCACCGTCCGACACCAACGAAGCGGCACGACCCGGCCCGCTTCGAACGAGTACACGCAGATCTCGGTGCTGCGTTCCTCGACCACTTCGAGAGTCACGAGCGGGATTCCATCCCGTTCGCCCTGCTCAAACCGAATCGACCTGATCGGCCGCTCGCGCTGCTTCCCGACCAGCGAGACGAACCGTGCGAGTTCCGACTCGACCTCGGCGGGATCAGATGGCAGCAGCGCCATGCTTGCGCCGTCGACGAACCGCACCGTTCCCGAGCGGGTATCCCGCGCCCGAACCGCACGCGATTCCTGCTCGGGCAGGTTGTTGAGCAGCACCCGATCCCAGGCGGTCGGGTTCAGGCCCAGCGAGTGGTCGTCGTATGCAATCGAGTCGGCGGTCGGAAACAGCAGATAGCGAAACTGATCCGAGGCCAGAGTGCCGTTGCCCGCAACCCACATCTCCCGCGTGAGAGCCAGCTTGAGAAGCGGCGGACCGAGCAGGGTCACGAGACCTGCGATCGCCGCGATCACGAAGATCGCTGAAGCCACTGGTCCAAACCGACGCCTTCGCCGCTGATGAGCGTCTGGTGAAGCGGCATGCGAGAACTGAAGATCGCGAGGAGAGCCGGCGTTCATCATCTGAAGCCTCCGCAGACACCAAGGCACGATACGGCCTCCGCCCACCAAGGTTGCCTCACGGATCCATCCCCGTCAAACCCGCGCTGAAACCCTTGCCAGGCACGAGCGGGTTCGCCGAGCGGCACCGGCGACGCCTGACTCGCGTGGGTTGCCAGGACCGCGCCCTCGGTCGGTTCGCGCCCTACCCGCGCTTCTTCCGCCGCCACGCGTCCAGCGACTTCGCGTCCATGCAGTTGAGGCACTGCGTCTTCGGCAGCCAGCCGCGCTGGGCGGTCATCACGCCGTAGCGGAGTTCGTCGAAGTCCTCGCGGCCGTGGACATCGCAGTCGATCGCGAGCATGCAGCCTGCGTCGACGGCGCCCTTCACATGGACATCGCGGAGGTCGAGGCGCATGTGGTGCGCGTTGATCTCGAGCGCGGTGCCGTGCTCCTTCGCCGCGGCGAACAGCTCGTTCATCGCGGGCTCGAGTCCGGGCCGGCCGTTCACGATGCGGCCGGTCGGGTGGCCGATCACATGGACGAGCGGGTGCGCGATCGCCTTGAGCAGGCGGTCGGTGGCCGCGCGCGGCTCCTGCTTGAGCGCGTTGTGCGGGCTCGCCACGACCCAGTCGAGTTCAGCGAGCAGCTCGTCCGAATAGTCGAGCGATCCGTCGGCCAGGATGTCGACCTCGCTTCCCGCCCAGATCTGCATCTTCGGGTGCCGCGCGCGCGCCTCGTGGATCGCCTTGATGTGCGCGCGCAGGCGCTTCTCGTCGAGACCGTTCGCCTGGAACTGGCTCTTCGAGTGGTCGGTGATCGCGATCGTGTGGAACCCGCGCGCGGCCGCCGCCTCGACGAGTTCGTCGATCGACATCGCGCCGTCCGACGCGGTCGTGTGCGAGTGGAGTTCTGCCTTGATGTCGGCGAGCGTCACGACCGCGACATGCTTCGCGCCGATCTCGAACGCATCGATCTCGCCGCGATCCTCGCGCATCGTCGGCTCCATCCAGTCGAGGCCAAGCGCCGCGTAGATGTCCTTCTCCTCGCGCGCGGCCGCGGGCTGCGCGTCGTCGGCCACGGTGCCATCCGCGCCGACCTTGAACAACCCGTACTCGTTCAGCTTGAACCCGCGCGCGATCGCGCGCTCGCGCAGCGCGACATTGTGCTCCTTGCTGCCCGTGAAGTACTGGAGCGCCGCGCCGAAGCGATCAAGCGGCACCACGCGCAGGTCGACCTGCACCCCCGTCGTCGTCTGGACGCTCGTCTTGGTCTCGCCGCTCACGAGCACCTTCGCGACCTCGTCGCGCGTGCGGAACGCCTCCATCAGCTTCGCCGGCTCCTTCGACGACGCGAGGATGTCGATGTCGCCGATCGTCTCCTTGCCGCGGCGCAGGCTGCCTGCATACGCCACGCGCTCCACAAACGGCAGGCGCCCGAGTTCGGCGACCATCCGCTCGGCAAGCGGCATCGCCTCGGCGATGCGCACGCGGCCGCGCGAACTCTCCGCAAACGCGATCGCCTCGGTCATGTTCGCGATCGTCTTCGCGCCCATGCGCGGCAGCTTCGCGACGGCGCCCGACTCGATCGCCTTCTTCAGGGACCCTAGGTCGACGACACCCGCGTCGACCCAGAGCGCGCGCGCCGTCTTCGGGCCGATTCCCTGGATCGCGAGCACTTCCTTGAGCCCGGGCGGCACCTGCGCGCGCAGCTCCTCGAGCTCGGACATCGTCTTCTTCTCGGCGAACTCATGCACCTTCGCGGCGGTCGACGCGCCGAGCCCGTCGATCTCCTTCAGCTCGACGACCGACATCGCGGTCGCCTCGCCAGCCAAGCCCTCCACCGCGCGCGCCGCCTTGCGGAACGCGTTCACCTTGAAGACATTCGCCCCGAGGATCTCCGACAGGACAGCCAGCTCCTCGAATGCCGCCGCGACCTCTGCGTTGGTTGCCATGCGCGCAGCGTATCAACCGCGCGCGGGCCGAGCGGGCAGCATCGAGAGGAGCACCTCCGCCGTCCGCGCGCTGCCGCCCTGCTCCTCGCGGATCGTGTCGCGGGCGCGCGCGGCGATGGCGGCGCGCTCGGTTTCGCCCGCAAAGAGCCGCGCGAGCACAGCCTTCAGCTCGGCGGCCTCGCACTGAACGATGCCGTCGCGCGCCTTGAACGCGGCGACGACATCGCGGAAGTCGTGGACGCGCGGGCCAATCACGACGGGCTTGCCGAGGCTCGCCGGCTCGATCGGATCGCTGCCGTAGAGCTTGCCGAACGACCGCCCCATGACGACCACATCGGCGAACGAGTACGCCATGCCGAGTTCGCCGATCGTGTCGAGAAGATAGAACCGCGTGTCCGCGCCGCCCCGCTCCTTGCGCGAGCGCCGCACGCAGCCGGGCAGATTCGCGGCGACGCCGTCCCACCATTCGGGCTTGCGCGGCGCGATCACAAGCCGCACGCCCTCGGGCAGCGCGTCGCGCAGCAGCACTTCCTCGCCGGGTTCGGTGCTTCCCGCGACGACGATGGGCGCGTCCGCCGGAAGGCCAAGCTCGTCGCGCAAACTGGCGGCGCCGGGCACCTCGTCGCGGATCGCGATCGAGTCCCACTTCATGTTGCCTGAGACCAGCGCCTCGCGCGACCCGAGTTCCGCGAAACGCGCCGCGTAGATGTCGTTCTGCGCGAGCACCGCGGTCGCGCGCGCGAACATGCCGCGCACGAGCGGCTTCACGCGGCGGTAGCGCACGATGCTGCGGTCGCTGAGGCGGCCGTTCACGACGACGACCGGCACGCCCGCCGCGTCCGCATGGCGCGTCATGTTCGGCCAGAGCTCGAGCTCGACAAGCACCAGCAGATCAGGCTTCACGCGGCCAAACCATCTGCGGACGGCGCCGGAGAAGTCGAACGGCGTGCGGATCACCGCGTGTCGCTCGCCGAACAGCGCCTTCGCGCGCGCAAACCCCGTGTCGGTGGTGGCGCTCACGACGATCTCGGGCGCGAGATGATCGGCCGCAAGCCGCTCGACGAGCCCGCGGATCGCGTTCACCTCGCCGACCGACACCGCGTGGATCAGGATGCGCGGACGCGCCGACTTCGCGACCGCGTCGCCGAAACCGAAGCGCGCGCGCCAGTCGGTCTTGATCTTGCCCGTCGCGACCATGCGCGTCAGCCACAAAGGCGACGCGAGGAGCGCGCCGACGAAGTAGCCGACATCGGTCGCGCGCGAGGCGATCGAGATGCCAATCGCCGTCATTTCAGGTTCTTCGCCATGCCCCGCAGCCACTGCGCGCCCTGCACGCCTTCGGACAGATCGACGACCTGGCCCTTGCTCGTGACATACATGGTCTTCGGGATCGAGTTCGAGGTCGAGCGCGTGTTCACGAACTGGCGGAACTCGTCGGTCGCCAGGAACTCATGATCGTTCGCGATGTTGTTCTTGAAGAAGTTCTTGACGAGGTCGGCCGTCGACCCGCCCCCCGAAGCCATGTCGTAGCTGACGCCGATCACGAGGAGGCGCTCGGGGAACTCCGACTTCATCTTGTGGATGTTGTTGCGGTTGACGCGGCACGGGCCGCACCAGGTCGCCCAGATCTCGATGATCATGGGACGCCCCGCGAACTTCGCGAGCGACACAGGGTTTCCATCGAGATCGGTGACCGTCAGCTTGTGGATCGGACCAAGCTTGACCGGCGCTGCCGGCGCCTCGGTCGGCGCGGGAGCCGGGCTGGCCGATGCCGCTCCGCCTTCGGGCGCGGCGGGCGGAACCTCCGCCGCGACGGGTGCCTGCGCGGGGGCCGTGGGCTCCGGAGCCGACGCCGGCTCGCTTGCCGTCGCGGCGGCGGCCGGCGCGCTCGCATCACCCGCAGGAGTCGACGGAGTCGGAGTGCTCGGCCCGCAACCAGCGACCGTCGCAAGGGCGAGGAATGCAGCCGAGGCGCAAACGGCCCGAACGATGTCGACACGCGGATGCTTCATGTGGTCAGAATACCCGACCGTGCCGTCAGCCGCGAAACCCTCCTCCGCCTTCACCGACGACGATGGCCCCGCGCGCCGCTGGATCGTCGCGCTCGATACGGGAGGCACCTTTACCGACCTCGTGGGCCGCGCACCCGATGGCTCGCTTCACCGGGCGAAGGTCCCTTCCGACGCGTCGTTGCTCGCGCGCGTCGTCGCGATCCGCGGCACCACGATCGAGATCCAACTGCCGGCGAATCGTCCGCTCCCTCCCGACTGCCTTCGCGGCTGGCTGCTGCAGTCGGACACGCTTTCCGGCCTCGGCGCGGTGCGCGTGCTGGAGCAGCACGGGGCGATGCTTGTCCTGTCGCAGGACTTGGCGACGGACGGCCGTCTTCCGCCTGGAAGCGCGGTCCGCTTCACGCAGGCAACACACGCGATCGACGCGCCCCGCCTCGGACTTCACCTCCTGACGGGAACACCGCTGTCGGCGCCGCTTCCCGAGATGGAACTGCGGCTCTCGACGACGCGCGGCACGAACGCGCTCCTCGAAGAGAGAGGCGCGCGCGTGGGCGTGATCGTGTCCGAAGGCCTCACCGGCGTCGTTGAGATCGGCGACCAGACGCGCGAGGACCTCTTCGCGCGCGTGCCGCAGCGGCGGCGCCAGATCGCGCATCGCGCGGCTGCGATTCCCGAGCGTTCGCTGGCAGACGGCTCGGTCGAGAAGGCGGCCTCGACGCAGGCATGCCTCGACGCCGCAGAGACCCTCGTGCGCGCGGGCTGCGAGTCGGTCGTGGTGTCGCTCGCCCACGCGCTTCCGAACGATCGCGAGCGCGCGGTGGCGTCGACGCTGCGCGAACGCGGCATCGCCGCCGTCGCCGCGCGCGACATCGCCGCCCACCCGAGGCTCCTCACCCGCACCGAGACGGCGTGCATCCACGCGCAGATCGAGCCGATCCTCGGCGCGTTCGTCGCCGACGCCACGAGTTCGGCGCCCGATGCGCGTGCGTTCGTCTTCACGAGCGCGGGCGTGCTGCAGCGCGCGGACCGTCTCCTCGCACGCGACACGCTCTACTCCGGCCCCGCAGGCGGAGCGCGCGCCGTCTGCGCGATCGCGCTCCGGCACGGCATCGACCGCGCCGTTGGCTTCGACATGGGCGGCACGAGCTCCGATGTCTCCCGCGTCGCGCAGGGCGAAGTCGCGCTGCGCGGCGAGTCGCGCCTCAACGGCATGACGGTCGCCGCGCCGAGCGTCGCGATCGACAGCGTCGCGGCAGGCGGCGGATCGATCTGCCGCGTGCGGAACGGCGTCCTCGAGGTCGGGCCCGAGAGCGCCGGCGCGAACCCAGGCCCCGCGTGCTACGGCCGCGGCGGCCCGCTGACGATCACCGACATCAACCTCCTCGCCGGACGCATCGC
The DNA here is from genome assembly GCA_046337925.1 of bacterium. Lineage (GTDB taxonomy): Bacteria > Planctomycetota > Phycisphaerae > Phycisphaerales > SM1A02 > QWPT01. The sequence goes on from JBKCZS010000195.1 coordinate 12,659, forward strand.
GTCGGGCGAGGATTCGATCCTGCTCGACCGCGCGCCTGCGGAGACCGCACTCGCAGCGGTCGCCGCCGAGCATGGCGTTGCGCCTGAAGTCGCCTTGCAGGCATTCCTCGAGATCGCCGACGCCCGCATGGCGCTTGCGATCGAGGCGCTCTGCGTGCGCGACGCGGTCGACCCGCGCGGCCATGCGCTTGTCGCGTTCGGCGGAGCGGGCGGGCAGCATGCATGCGCGATCGCCGACAGGCTCGGCCTCGAGACGATCGTCTTCCCGCACCACGCGGGATTCCTCTGCGCAGCGGGCGTCCTCGACGCGAGCCCCGCGCGGTTCGCGACCGTCGCCGTGCTTCAACCGCTCGACGCGCTTGGCACGCAATTGCCCTCGTATCGCGGCCGTGCGGTCGATGAGGCCTCGGCCGCCCTCGCAGCCGACGGCTTCTCCTTGCCGGCGGAGATCGCGGTCGAAGTCGCGCTCCGACTTGTCGGTCAGGAGGCGTCGATCCGCGTGCCCTTCGGCGACCGAGGAGAACTGCGCGATCGGTTTTCAGCGCGGTTCCGCGCGCTCTTCGGCTACGCGCCGCCGCAGCGCGCGATCGAGGTCGTGTCGATCGAGGCGAAGGCGACCGTTGCACGCACGGGCCAGTCCGCGTCGCAGGATCGCGCCACCGCAGCAGCAGCAGCAGCAGCAGCGCGCGCCGGCCGCATGCTGAGCGAAGGCGCGTGGGGCGAGGCGCGCGTCCTCGCGCGCGGCGCGCTCGCGGCGGGCGAGGTGATCGAGGGCCCGGCCATCGTGTCGGACACCGGCGAAACCGTCGTGCTCGACCGCGGATGGCGCGCGATCGTCGACGCGTCGGGAGATCTCGTCGCGACTCGCGTCGGCGCGGCGCGTCCGCGCGTTCACGCCGCCGAGCAGGAGCTCTTCGCCGCGCGGCTCGGGTCGGTCGCGCTCGCGATGGGGCATGTGCTCGAGCGCACCGCGCTCAGCCCGAACATCCGCGACCGGCTCGACTTCTCCTGCGCCGTGCTCGACCGCCACGGAACCCTCATCCAGAACGCGCCGCATCTTCCCGTCCATCTCGGGGCGCTCGGCGTCTGCACGCGGGCAGTCATGCGCGCGATCACACTCGCCGATGGCGACATCGCCGTCACCAACCATCCCGCGTTCGGCGGCTCGCATCTCCCCGATGTGACCACGGTCGCACCCGTGTTCGCCGACGGCGCTTGCGTCGCATTCGTCGCGGTCCGCGCGCATCACGCAGAGATCGGTGGCACGCGGCCGGGCTCGTTCCCGCCCGACGCCGCGACCCTCGCCGAAGAAGGCGTCGTGCTCGAGCCATTCCTCGCGGTCGAGCGCGGCGTCTTCGATGCCGAGGCCTGCCGCGCGCGGTTCGCGGGCGGGCCGCATCCATCGCGCAATCCGGACGAAAATCTCGCAGACCTCGAGGCGCAGCTCGCCGCCACGCGGCACGGCGTCGCGCAGATCGCCGCGCTCGCGCGGGAACTCGGCGACGCGTTTGCCACGCGGTGCCGGCGTGAGCTCGACCGCTCGGCCGACGCGCTCCGCCGCGCGCTCGCCCGGCTCGACACCGCGCCGCGCAGCGCGCAGGTGCAGCTCGACGACGGATCCGCGATCGCGGCGCGCGCGCAGGTCGTGACGCGCGGCGGGACGCCCGCCCTCCGCCTCTCCTTCGCCGGGTCCGCCTCCGTCCATCCGCGCAACTTCAACGCGCCGCTCGCGGTCACCCGTGCGGCGACGCTCTATGTGCTTCGGCTCCTGATCGACGAGGGCGTGCCGATGAACGAGGGCCTCGTCGACGCGTTCGAGTTCGACATCCCCGAGGGCATCCTGCACCCGCCGTTCGCAGCCGACCCGACGCGCTGCCCGCCGGTCGTCGCAGGCAATGTCGAGACAAGCCAGTCGGTCGTCGCCGCGCTCGTCGAACTCTTCGGCCTTTCCGCCGAAAGCCAGAGCACGATGAACAACACGCTCTTCGGCAACGACCGCTTCACGATCTACGAAACGCTCGGCGGCGGCGCAGGCGCGGGTTCGGGCGCGCACGGGGCGAGCGCGGTGCATGTCCACATGTCGAACACGCGGCTCACCGACATCGATGTCCTCGAGCGCCGCGCGGGCGTCATCATCCGCCGCTTCGAGGTGCGTCGCGGCTCGGGCGGAGACGGTCAGTGGCGCGGCGGCGACGGCCTCGTGCGCTCCTACGAGTTCCGAGAGCCCGTGTCGCTGTCGTTCTTCGGTTCGCGACGCACGCACGCGCCACGCGGGGCTGCGGGCGGCGGCGCGGGGGCATGCGGCGTCCAGCAGATCGAGCACGGCGGCCGCACGAGGACCCTGCACGACGCGGTGATCTCGCTCGAACTTGCGGCGGGCGACCGTTTCACCGTCGAGACGCCGGGCGGCGGCGGCTGGGGACCCGTCAGCGCTGCGGCACGCGCGCGGGCAGATTGATCCGCTCGATCGAGCGCGCGAGCCCGCGCTCGAGGTCGACCTCGACCAGCGCGCCCTGCACCGCCTCGCCGCCCGAACCCATGTCGAACGGCACATGCACGCCCGTCGTGAAGTGCTTGAGCACGGCGGCGGTGTTGCGTCCGATGATCGAGTCGTGCGGGCCCGTCATGCCGACATCGGTCTGGAACGCGGTGCCACCGCGGAGAATGCGCTCGTCGGCGGTCGGCACATGCGTGTGCGTGCCGAGCACGGCGGCGACGCGGCCATCGAGATGGCGCGCAAGCGCGGCCTTCTCGCTCGTCACTTCCATGTGGGCTTCGACGAGCACGATGGGATTGCGCTCCGGCATCGCGGCCAGCAGTTCGTCGGCGCACTCGAACGGATCGTTCGCCTGGATCGAACCGATGTGGATGCGGCCGAGCAAGGTGATGACGAAGAGCTCGCGCGGACAGCGCTCGTCGGCAGGGATGCGGATCACGCGCTTGCCTGGCGTGCGCGCGGAGAGATTCGCGGGGCGCGACACGGCCTTCGACGGATCATCGAGCAGCGGGATGATCTTCGCCTCGCGGAAGGCGTGATCGCCGAGCGTGCAGGCGTCGATCCCCATGCGACGGAACTGGTCGTACAGCTCGGGCGTGAGGCCCGAGCCGTTGCGCGCGTTCTCCGCGTTGGCCACGATGCGGTCGGGGCGGAAGCGCTCCTTGAGGACAGGCAACTGCTGGTCAAGCGCCATGCGGCCGGGCGCGCCGTTGATGTCGCCGAGGAATGCGATTCGGACGGTGCCGGTCGGGCTCGCCATGTCGCAGAGCGTACGGCAAACGCCGGCACCGAAGGGAAGCCCGTCCCGAAGGGGCCGTCGAACGGCAACGGCGGGTCTACATTTCTGCGGAGGACGGGATCAATCCCACTTGCATCTGCGGCGCGTCTGCTACACTTCGGGCACCCACGCAAGGCGATGGCCCGAGGAAGAACGGGCGGTCCAATTGCAGGAACCGGCTGGTTCCCATGAATTCAGCCTGCTCCAAGTGGTTTCTTACCGGTTTGGATCCGCCGATGCGGGTCCGCTCAAGCCAAAGCCCGACTGTGCCGATTCGGTAGCGACTGCGAGACGCTCGCGTTGCGCCGACAGGCCGCAGCCCGAGCCGCCTGAGTCATTCGATGTCAACCGATGCCCGCGCCGTCGCGCCGGTGCTTCCTTACAGCCCGCTCATGAGCCTCATCCGAGGCTCGTCACGGGTTCCGAGGGCACGCGCAGTCCGGGTCCCCGTCGCTCTCCGCCAGTCATCGCGCCGTTCGGCGCACTCGGGTGCAGATCGCCCGAAGTCAGGTCCTTCCCAGGTTCGGTTCATGCTTACGCCCGTCATGTTCACGCAAGGAATGCAAGTCAAGCACCGCCAGCGACCCGAATGGGGCTCGGGGAGCGTCACGCGCGTCGAGCCGCTCACGCGGGCGGGCACGCGCGACCAGCGCCTCTGGATCAAGTTCGCAAACGCCGGCCTTAAGACGCTGCTCGCAAGCGGCGCCGACCTCGAGGTCGTCGAGGGCACCGGGGCGGCCGAGCACACCTTCGCCGCGCGGGAGATCGCCTCGGAGGGCGGCTGGCTTGGCCAGATCGCCCAGAAGAAGCCTGAGCAGGCGATGTCGGAACTGCCCCCGAACGCCACCGATCCGTTCATCCTTCCCGAACGACGGCTCAAGAACCTCCTGAGCCTCTACCGCTTCGACCAGAACACCAAGCTGATCGACTGGGCGGTCGCGCAGAGCGGTCTCGACGACCCCCTCTCGCGCTTCACCCGCATCGAGCTCGAGGCCTTCTTCAAGGACTTGTCGCTCGAGCGCGATGTCGCGCTGCACCGTCTCGTCACCGAGTTCCGCCGCAAGCGCGAGCCGGTCGATGCGCTGCTCGCCGACGCCCCCCGCGCGGCGCTCACGGTGCTGCAGCGATTCGACAGGGTGCGCTGAACACCTGTTGCACGCGCGCAGCAGGCTGCGCAGGCCCACCTCCATCCTGCACGGTCGTGACGGCGTGTCCGCGAATATCGCGGAGTGCAGCGACCTTCGTCTCTCGACTCGATTCCCCGCGCCCGCTGGCACGGCGGTTGCCATGTACCGAAGTCCCAACGGACCCGGAACGCACAACTGAAAAGAGGAGAGGGAACCATGGACGAGATCAGCTTCGAAGACAAGATGAACCACATCCTTGATCGCATCCGCGAGCTGCCCGCAAACAAGGCAACCGAAGCGGCCGACAGCGCCGAAGCGCGTCGCGACCGCGTCCAGCACTCGATGCACGAACTCCAGGAGGCGCTCGACTACCTGCGCCTCAGCGTCAAGTATCTCGTGTTCGATCTCGAGGCGACCCGCCGCGAGAACAACTACCTCCGCCGCATCATCGAGCAGTCGAACCGCAGCCGCGGCAAGACCGAAGAACCGCAGGACAAGCCGCAGGACGGCCAGGGCGAGGAAGAGCGCCCCGACTTCGGCGCGAACGGCTGGGAGTGACCCTAGCCCTACGGTGTGCCGATCCGAGCAGCCGCTGCAACACGCGGTCCCCCGAGTGACGAAGTCACCCAGCCACTGAACCACAGCCCCGCGGACTCCCACGGTCCCGGGGCTGCGTTTCATTTCCGCGCCGCCCGCGCCCGGCGTGTGCGGCCGCAACCGCAACGGTTCGCGCCGTCGGCGGTTTGCCATGCGCTACAGTCTTCGCCCGATGCAACCCAATGCACAGACACATCCCGCGCTCGAGATCGAACGCCTGAGCTTCGCCTATGGCCCCGGCGACCGCGGCGGCTTCGAACTCGCGCTCCCGTCGCTCACGCTCGGACGAGGCGAGGAGATGCTCCTCGTCGGCAAGTCTGGATGCGGCAAGAGCACCCTCCTGCAGCTCGTCTCCGGCCTCCTCGACCCGACCTCGGGCTCGATCCGGATCGGCGGAACCGACATCGCAGCCCTCCGCGGCGCCGCGCGCGACCGCTTCCGCGGCCGCCACATCGGGATGGTCTTCCAGACCTTCAACCTGCTGCAGGGCTTCAGCGCCCGCGAGAATGTGCTCGTCGCGCTCTTGATGAGCGATGTCCCGAAGAGCGACTGGGCTGCGCGCGCCGAGTCGCTGCTCCGCTCGCTCGGGATCGAGCAGCTCGATGCGCGCGCCGAGGAACTCTCGGTCGGCCAGCAGCAGCGCGTGGCGATCGCCCGCGCCCTCGCCTGCCGCCCGACGCTCGTCCTTGCCGACGAGCCGACCGCGTCGCTCGACCCCGAGAACGCCGTGAACGCGATCCGCGTCCTCCGCGACGCCTGCCGCGAACAGGGCGCCGCGCTCCTCGTGGTGTCGCACGACCCCGCGCTCGAGTCGCACTTCGCGCGGATCGAGCGGCTTGCATCCCTCTCCGCCCACGCCACCGCAGGAGCCGCGCGATGAGCGACCTCACGATCGTCTTCCGAAGCCTCGCGGTGCGCCGCTTCTCGACCGCCGTGGTCGTCGCGCTCGTCGCGATCAGCGCAGGCCTCCTGCTTGCGATCCTCTCGCTGCGCACGGCCGGCGAACGCGCCTTCGAGCGCGGAACGGGCAACGCGCATCTCCTCGTCTCGCGTGACGGCAGCCCGCTCGTCTCGGTGCTCAACGGGCTCTTCTACGCCAATCCGCCAAAGGCTCCGATCGAGGCGGCGAAGCTGAAGGAACTGCGCGAGTCGTTCCCGTGGGCGATGTTCGTGCCGACGGCGATCGGCGACAGCTACCGCAACTTCCCGGTGATCGCCACGACGCCGGAGTTCTTCACCAAGTTCGAGCCGGTGCTCGGCGAGCCGTGGAAGTTCGCCGAGGGCCGCGCGTTCGACAAGAACTTCGAGGTCGTCATCGGCAGCACCGTCGCGCGCGAGACGCGCATGCCCATCGGTTCGAAGATCGTCTTCACGCACGGCTCGCACATGTCGCGCGAGGACGGCGGGCCGAAGATCGAGCCCCATGTCCACGAGGAGTACGCCTTCACCGTGGTCGGCATCCTCGAGCCGACGGGCGCGCCGCACGACCGCGCGCTGTTCTGCTCGCTCGAGTCGTCCTGGGTCATGCACGCCCACGACCGCTTCGAGCGGGAAGGCAAGCACAAGCTCGTGACCGTCGAGGACCTCGAGGAACAGGACCGCGTCGTGACGGGCATCCTCATGCGGCTTCCCTCGCGCGAAGCGAGCTCGGCGCCGCCTGCGCTCGTCTCCCAGTACGACCGCCTCCGGCGCGATCCGTCGATCACCGCCGCGATCCCCGCGAACGAGGTGCAGCGGCTCTTCGGCATCGTCGCGAGCCTCGATGTCCTGTTCATCGCCATGGCGGCCGCGACCCTCGTCAGCTCGGCCGTCGCGATCCTGCTCTCGATGCTCAACTCGATGGGCGAGCGGCGGCGCCAGGTCGCCATCCTGCGGGTCCTCGGCGCAAGCCGCGCGCGGATCTTCTGGCTCGTCCTCACCGAAAGCACGCTGGTCGGACTCGTCGGCGCCGTCGCGGGCGTCGCGATCTGCATCGTCGTCCTGTTCGCGGCCACGCAGTGGATGCTCGGCGCGCACGGCATCGTGATCGCGCCGCAGCTCGATCCGCGTTCCGCCGTGATCGTCGCGATGGGAACCACCGTGCTCGCCGCGATTGCGGGTATCGTGCCGTCGGTGCTTGCCTACCGCACGAGCGTGGCACGCAACCTGCGTCCGCTCGGATGACCGCAAGAAGACCTGCACGACCGACATGAAAGTGATCTGGACCATCGTCGCCCTGCTTGTCCTCGGCGGACTCATCGTGCTGTTCCAGCCGCCGGCGCAGGAACGCCCGGACCGCTCGGTCGACGAAGCCTTCGAGGCCAAGATGCGCGAGACCGTCGCGGAGGCGACGGGGCGCGCCCCCGCCGCGCCGGAAGGCCCGAAGCCGGTTCCGAACGCGCCGACCGCCGCCGCGGACACGCCACGCCCCGTCACGCCCATCGCCGGGATCGACCCGGTCTCCGCGCCGACCTCGCCCGATCCCGCCACCTCGCCGTTGCCGCGAGATCCCGCCGCTGCCGCCGCGCCAGCCGCCGTCGCGAAGGCCCCGGCCGCAAAGGACGCGCCGAGCGCGGAGCCCGCGAAGCCCGACCCCGCGGCCGTCGCCGCCGGCCAGCGCTTCGAGCCCGAGATCCCGCCGATCGCGCACGCAGAGATCCTGCCGAGCACCTTCATCAAGCTCGCAGACGGGTCGATCTCCGCCGATGACGCGTGGACGATCCGCGGCGACGGGTCCGCCGAGTCGCCCTACGAGGTCTCGTGGGAGTTCCTCGCAAGCGCGCAGGACACCTACACGCCACGGCTCGCGGAGAACAAGATCCCAGCCCGCATCGCCTTCCTCTCGGGCAAGCGCGTGCGCATCTCCGGCTACCTCGCGTTCCCTCTGGTCGCGACCACGAGCGGCGAATGCCTGCTGATGCTCAATCAGTGGGACGGCTGCTGCATCGGCATCCCCCCCACGCCCTACGACGCCATCGAGGTGAAGCTCTCGACCGAGATCAAGGGCTGGAAGAAGCACACCTTCAACTTCGGAGCGATCGAGGGCACCTTCACGGTCGAGCCGTATCTCATCGAAAACTGGCTCGTCGGCCTCTACATGATGAAGGACGCCACGCTCGACCGCGAGCTGTAGCCGCGCGGCCTCCTGCGACCGCGGGCGCCCCGCGCCACGGCTCGCGGTATCCTCCGCGACATGACACATCGATCAGCGTGGTCCCTCGCAGCCGTGCTCGGCGCAGGCGCGTTTCCAGCCCTGGGTTTCGCCTCGGTCGCGAGCGATCCGCCGGCAGTTGCCGCGGCTCCGCAGACGCCCGCACGCCTCGCGCCCGCCGGCTTCGCATCGGGCGATGAACTGCTCGCGCGAATCGAGCAGGTCGCGAAGGCGAACGGCGCGGCGTACTCGTCGCGCACCATCGGCTACTCGCTCGACAAGCGGCCGATCAATGTCTTCATCTTCGGCGACCAGGACTTCGGCAAGCGCAGGCCTGCGCTCCTCCTCGTCGGCGGCATGGACGCAACGCAGCTCGCGTCGCCCTCCTGCGTCGTCGAGTCGGTCGCCACGATCCTGCGCGACAAGCCGGCGCTCCTCAAGTCGATGCGCATCTACGCGATCCCGCTCGCAAACCCCGATGCGCGCGCCATCGCGCTTGCGACGGGCCAGCCGCGCGCGACGAACGCGCGCACGGTCGACAGCGACCGGGACGCAACGACGGACGAAGACCCGCCCGTCGATCTCACCGGCGACGGCGCGATCACCGGCATGCGCATGCTCGCGCCCGCGGGCAAGCCGGCCACGCATCTCGTCGATGGCGTCGACGCGCGCATCATGCGCACGCCGAACCGCGACAAGGGCGAGCGCGCCACGCACATCCTGTCGGTCGAGGGCACCGACGCAGACGGCGATGAGGGCATCGGCGAAGATCCGCGTGAAGGCGTCGACCTCGACCGCAACTTCCCGCACCGCTATTCAGAGTTCTCGCTTGATGCCGGCCAGTTCCAGCTGAGCGAACCCGAGGCGATGGCGATCGCGACCTTCGTCCGCGAGAACCCCGACATCCTCACGGCCGTCGTCTTCGGTCGCCACGACACGCTCGTGAACTTCCCCGACACGAAGGACAACGACTCGACCGGCCGCACGCCGATGGTCTATCACCCCGACGACCACGGGCTCTACCGAGAGATCGCGAAGCTCTGGAAGGACACCGCGAAGATCGAGCGCTCCGCGAACCAAGACCTCGCGGGATCGCTCGTCCTGTGGCTTGCAAACCACCGCGGCATCGCAGCCGTCGCCGCCAACGGCTGGTCGCGCCCCGAGCTTCCGAAGCCGCCTGAAGGCACGCCGGCGCCGCCCGAAACGGGTGACCCGGAGCGACAGGCGTGGCTTGCGGTATCCGACACGCTGTACGGAGGCGCCGGCTTCCGACCGTGGACCGAGTTCAAGCATCCGACGCTCGGCACGGTCGAGATCGGCGGCTTTGCGCCGTTCTTCCGCGAGTCTCCGAACGCAGAACAGGCGGATGCGCTCGCGAAGGCGTCGGGCGCGTTCGTCGCGGCGCTCGCCGAGCGGCGGCCGGAACTCGAGGTGGGCGTCCCAGCGGTGACCTTCCTCGCCGACGGTCTCGTCCGTGTCGAGCTCCGCATCACGAACACGGGCGCCGTGCCCACCGCGACCGCGATGTCGACGATTGCCGATGTCGCGCCTCCGATCATCGTGCGCGTCCCGGTCAAGCCCGAGGCCGTCTTCTCAGGTCGTCCGGTCGAGAAGATCGAGCGTCTCGCCCCCGGCGAATCGCGCGAGTTCACCTGGCTCCTGCGCGTCGATCCGAAGGAACCCTCCCCCGCGGTCAGCGTGACGGGCGCGTGGTTCGACCCGATCTCCCGACCTTTCCCCACCGCTCCATCCCAGGAGGCCGCGCGATGAAGTCCTTCACCCTGCTCTCCACGGCCGTCGTCGTCGCCTCGCTCTTCGCGGTACCCGCCGCGCACGCGCAGCAGCGGCCGGAGTCGAAGTCGGCGCTCCGCTTCGACCACTTCCGCGACTTCCCGACGCTCGTCGCGGAGTCGAAGGCGCTCGCGGCCGCGCACCCCGAGCTCCTCACCTACTCGGAGATCGGCTCGAGCTCGCAAGGCCGACCGATCTTCGTCCTCACGCTCAACAACGCGAAGACGGGCGCAGACACCGCGAAGCCCGCGATGTACATCGACGGCAACATCCACGGCAACGAGATCCAGGCCTCGGAGACCGTGCTCTACACCGTGTGGTACCTCGTCGAGCAGTACGGCGAGAACAAGGCGATCACGGATCTGCTCGACCGCGTGGCGCTCTACTTCATTCCCTGCGCCAATCCCGACGGGCGTCAGATGTGGTTCGAGACGCAGAACTCGCCGCACTCGTCGCGCACGGGCATGAAGCCGACCGACAACGACCGCGACGGCGCAGCCGACGAAGACGGCCCCGACGATCTCGACGGCGACGGCTCGATCGGCATGATGTGGCGGCGCGACCCGAACGGCACGCACCGACGCAGCGAGCTCGACCCGAACGAGATGGAGTTCGTGTCTCCCGAGCCGCGCGCGGACGGCACGATCCGCCGCGGCGACTGGTCGATGGCAGGCCAGGAAGGCCTCGACAACGACGGCGACGGCGAGATCAACGAGGACGGCCCCGGCGGCTACGACATGAACCGAAACTGGCCGGGCGACTGGCAGCCGAAGCATGTCGAGGGCGGTGCCGGCGACTGGCCGCTCGCGTACCCGGAGACCGACTGCGTCGCGCGCTTCATCTACGCGCGGCCGAACATCGCGGCGGGCCAGTCCTACCACAACACGGGCGGCATGATCCTGCGCGGACCGGGCGCTGCGAACCGCGAAGGCGCCTACAGCGGCGACCTTGCGACATACAACGCCATCCAGGACGCAGGCGCCGAGATGCTGCCCGGCTACCGCTCGATGGTGCTGTGGTCCGACCTCTATCCCGTGCGCGGCGGCTTCGTCACGTGGCTCGCCGAGTCGCTCGGCGTCGTGAGCCTCACGAACGAACTCTGGACGGAGAAGCGCATCATGGAGAACGGCGGCGATCCGTCGCCCGACCAGCGCGAGCGCTTTCGCGAGCGCGTGCTCTTCGGCGAGACGCGCACGCCGCTCACGGAGGTCGTGCCTCCGACGCTCGTGCCGATCCTCGTCGGCGGCAGCAAGAAGTGGTCGTCGCGCATTCCGCCGTCGTGGATGCTCGAGGAAGAGTGCCACCGCAACGCGGCGTTCACGATCTTCCACGCGAGCGAGATGCCGCGGCTGTCGTTCGG